>SHUI01000079.1 GCA_009697455.1 Bryobacterales bacterium | reverse complement strand
GGGAGGCGCCGGAACCCTTCTTTCCGGCCAGCAGGGCGCGAAGGCATGGCGTGCTGGCGTCGTACGGCACCTGCTGCCCGCGGTGAACCACGAGCGGCTGCTGCTGAAGGCCGGCTTCGAGCGTCCTCAATCCGCCGCGCCGTCGCTGCGTGCAGGCTCCCGGCGAGCGGTGGGGGTCCGGATGGACACCGCTGGCGAATTCTATTCGTTCGATGTTGCCGGGCTGGAGCCCGAGGGCACGTATCAGTTGGAGTTGCTCGACTCTCGGGGTAAGCCGCTGTGCGATCCGTGGCCGATCACGACGTTCCCAAGCCGCGAGGCCCAACCGAAGCGCTGCAGGCTTCTCGTTTACACCTGCGCGGGCGGACATCCGGCCACGCGGAATCCAGACACGGGAGGACCCTACTGGGTCCCGGTCGAGGCCCGGCGCAAGATGCTCGCAACGGGGCTTTCCTTCAAGCCGGACGCCGTGATCGCCATCGGCGACCATGTCTACTGGGACCTCCGCTCGCCGGTGGGATCGATCAATCTTGGGGATTCGCCGGTCGCGCGGAAGCTGGTCGGTCAGTTCGACCGCTCCCAACCGGCGCTCGGAACGGACAACGAACCCAAGCTGAAACTCGTTGTGACGCCGCAGGTGTGCGATCTCTACGGTACGCTGTTCCGCTCCACCCCTGTTTTCTTTGTCCAGGACGATCACGACTATTTCGAGAACGACGAGGCGACCGAGCGCATGGTGACGTTCCCTCCGGACGATTTCATGCTGCGGCTGGCGCGGGCGACCCAGAGGCTTTACTACCCTGAGTTTCTACCGGACGCGAGCCGCCCGGAGGGGTTGCCGAGCGCCGGTGCACCGGATCGCGCGCCAGGAGCCGGGGAATCCTTTGGAACGCTTCGCTACGGTAAGCTTCTCGAGATCATGATGTACGACTGCCGGCGCTACCTTACGCTGAAGGGCCCGGTCGGCGGGTTCCTCCCCGAAACGGTAGAGGAGTGGCTGACGCGCAGGATGAAGGCCGAGGAAACACACCATATCGTCAATCTGCCTTCGACGCCGGTCGGCTGGAGTGCGGGAAAGTGGGGCGAGTGGTACCCGGACCTGTTGCAACCGGACGGTAGACTCGGTACGGCGAAGCCGAAGTATTGGTGGCAGGAAGGATGGAAATCGCAGCATGACCGTCTGCTGCTGGCGGCCTCGTCCATGCATCGGATACCTGTGTTCCTGAGCGGCGACCTGCATGCTCTGGCGGAGGGTAGGATTCAGCGTTACGGCAAGTTGGACTTTAGCCGGAACCCGGTGGTGACGGTGTTGACCGGCCCCATCAGCACGGGGCCAAAGGCCTGGCCTTCCGCGTGGCGCGGCACGCCTCCAAGAACCCCGTCCGGCCTCGATAATGAGGAAGGCCTAAAGCCGCTCGAGAAGAATGGATTTTCCGTCATTGACTTCACCGAGGACCGGATGGAGGTCCAGTTTTTCAGTTGGAAGATGGATGAGCCTGAGGAGCGGTTGAACAACCTGACGTCATTTCACCGCTTCACAGCGCGCCGGGCGTGAACATTCCGATTTTGCTGCAACGATGAAATGTCACCCTGGCCGGTTTGGGCTTGGCGGAGCCTTGGGCGAGTTACCCAGACTTGGCCATCCGCGTCAAATACAGGGCGATGCGATTGCCTTGGACAACTGGGGCAAAATTGCACTCGCCGGAAGCCCAAGGACGTAGGCGCCTAATGGGAATAACCCTTTAGCCGTGGACCGACAAGCTGCTGACTGCCCTGTGCATGAGCATTGCGTCGCAACTGGGCATCCAGCGCTGCAGACGCTGATCCGCTCCAGGCTCCACAGGATCTTGCGCAAGGGCGAACTGCGGCCCAATGAAGCTCAATGCCACTTGGAGCGGTGGATACTGCCTTCGAGTCCAAAATGGCGAATGTTTCAGTCCCTTCTTCGGCACCTCCGCCTCGGCGCCTCATGCTGCTGCGGTCGCAGCGCTGGTTAAAGGGGCCAAATTTTCCGTAACGGGCGCTCAGGTTTACTCGGCACTGACATCGACGGCCTTGGACATCCGGGCACCCGGTATCGATCGGGATTCGGGTCATGGCATCGTGATAGCGCCGGGCGCGGTGAATGCCATCCTTCACTGAACCGGCGACAGGCAAAGAGCGGCGGGCCCAAGGCTAGCCTCTCGAAGACTCACCCTGAATTCCGAACGTTCCGCGAAATACGGAGCGTGCGAATTTGTGTGAGCGGTCGCGGCCTCAGAAATTCGCGCAATCCGCTAAAGCATGCCCGCGATAGCAGAGATAGCCTCTGGGGAATTTCGCGATTCAACAGTCGAGACCGCTTACTTCGCGCATCGATACCACCCGCCGGCGAACGAATCGGGGTGCCGCGGGCGAAATGTGATTTCCCGCTGTCCCAAAATGGGTCGGCGCAACGGGGCACGTCTTCGATTCGCGTTACAATCAAGTCTTCACTTGAAACGACGGCTTCGGGACCTAAGATGGGATCAGTCACCTGGGATTTACCTCGCACGTTGGGCGCTTTGCGACGTAGCGACTACTCGGAAGACGTCATCGGCGCACGAGGCGTGAAGGACGAGTTGCGGGCCAACCTGATTGCCGCTCTTGGACGCGGTGACGACCTGTTTCCCGGTATCGTGGGTTACGAAGACACCGTTGTCCCTCAAATCGTGAACGCCGTTCTCTCGCGGCACAACTTTATCCTGCTTGGACTGCGCGGACAGGCCAAGACGCGGCTCATCCGCATGCTTACCGCGCTTCTCGATGAGGCTTTGCCCTACATAGCCGGATGCGAAATCCACGACAACCCCTACGCGCCCATTTGCCGCCGCTGCCGCGACCTGATTGCCGATCAGGGAGAAGAAACGCCTGTCGCCTGGCTCGGCCGGGAACAGCGCTACATCGAAAAACTTGCCACACCCGACGTGACCATCGCCGACATGATCGGCGACATCGACCCGATTAAGGCCGCGCGCCGCGGACAGGATATTTCGGACGAATTAACGGTCCATTACGGCCTGATGCCAAGGGCGAACCGCGGCATCTTCGCCATCAACGAACTTCCGGATCTCGCGGGCAAGATTCAGGTGGGTTTGTTCAACGTCATGCAGGAAGGCGACGTGCAAATCAAGGGCTACCCGGTGCGGCTGCCGCTCGATCTGCTGCTGGTCTTTACGGCGAATCCCGAGGACTACACAGCCCGCGGAAAAATCATTACGCCGCTCAAAGACCGCATCGGGAGCGAGATTCGCACCCACTATCCCGCCGACGTCTCGCAAGGATTGGCGATTACCAGGCAGGAAGCCTGGCTGTGCCGGCCGTCGACGCTGGAGATTCGCGTGCCGGAATTTATCCGCGAGGTGGTCGAGCAACTGGCGTTTCTCGCGCGCGAAGACAAACGCGTCGACAAACGCTCCGGAGTTTCGCAGCGGCTGCCCATTTCCGTGCTCGAAAACGTGGTGTCGAACGCGGAGCGGCGCACGCTCAAGTCCGGTGAGGATACGGCTGTGCCGCGCGTGCTCGACATTTACGCCGCGCTGCCTTCGATCACCGGAAAGATCGAGCTTGAATACGAGGGCGAACTCAAAGGGGGCGACGCCGTGGCCCGCGAATTGATCCGGCTGGCTGTGGGCCGCGTCTACAATCACTATTTCGACGGCGTCAACGTCGCGAACATCATCCAGTGGTTCGACCTGGGCGGATCCCTTCGCCTGGATGAAAATGCGGATTCCGCATCGATGGTGCGCGAACTCATGCAGATTCAGGGCCTTATGGAGAAGGTACGCGCGCTCGGGTTGGGTTTGAACGAACCTGACGCCGCGCGCGCCTCCGCCGCTGAGTTCGTTCTGGAGGGTTTGTACGCCCACCGGCGAATCAGCCGTAACGAAGAGCGGGGCTTCATGGCCGAGGAGAAGAAGCGCGAGGAACCGCCGCCCCAACAACGCCGCCGCCAATATAACTAAGCCATGCGCTGGATCAAGTATTCACGCTATACCGGGGAGGACTTCGGGATTGACGCGGACGACCTGCTTAAGGCGCTGTCCGATTTCTTTCTCGGGAGCGGCTTTGAGTCCCAGTATGGCCAAAATACGATCGATGATCTGAAAGACGCCATCCGCCGCGCTCTTGAAGAGGGCTCGCTGTTTCCTGACGACCAGCGGCAGCAGATGTTGGAGAAGCTGCGCAACCTTTCTCCGGAGCAGTTGGAAAAGCTGCTCGACACGCTGATGCAGAAGCTGGCGGAGGCCGGGCACATCACGATGGGGGAGCCGGGTACCGACGATGCTCCGGGCGGAGGAGGGCAAGCCCGAGACGGGCAGGAACGATTTGAAGTCACGGACAAATCGCTCGATTTCCTTGGTTTCAAGACGCTCAAAGACTTGCTCGGTTCGCTCGGCAAGGCGAGTTTCGGACGGCACGATACGCGAGATCTGGCGACAGGCGTCGAATCGTCCGGCGCGCCAAAACCATATGAGTTTGGAGATACGCTCAATCTGGATGTTAGCGAAACGCTGTTCACCGCCATCCGGCGCGGGGGACTGAAGTTCCCGATCGACCTGGAGTATTCCGATCTTCAGGTACATCAATCCGAATATCAGAGCTCGTGCGCAACGGTTCTGATGCTCGATTGCAGCCACAGCATGATTCTCTATGGCGAGGACCGATTCACTCCCGCGAAAAAGGTTGCGCTCGCGCTCGCGCATCTGATCCGAACCCAGTATCCCGGCGACAGTCTCCGGTGCGTGTTGTTTCACGACTCCGCCGAAGAACTGCCTCTGAGCCAGTTGGCGCGCGTGCAGGTGGGTCCGTATTACACCAACACGCGGGACGGCCTGATTCTCGCCCAACGCATTCTGGCGCAGGAAAAGAAGGACATGCGCCAGATCGTGATGATCACGGACGGGAAGCCTTCCGCGCTGACGCTTGAGGACGGGCGCATTTACCGCAACGCGTTCGGTCTCGATCCGCTCGTGATTAGCAAGACGCTCGAAGAAGTCAACCGTTGCAAGAAGCAGGGGATACTGATCAATACATTCATGCTGGCGAGCGACTACGGCCTCGTGAACTTCGTTCAGAAGATCACGGAAATGTGCCGCGGCAAGGCCTATTTCACGACGCCTTACAACTTGGGCCAGTATCTACTCATGGACTATATGAACCGCAAGACGCGTACGATACATTGAGGACAGGGAGATGATCGATTCGGAATCAAGAGGCAACGGCCTCGCTTTGCCCGCTACCGTAGTCCAAAGCGCTTGCTCCGCAAGGCCAAACTTCAGGTGTGCCGGCGAATAATATGCCAAAGACCGCATTCTTATTTCCCGGACAAGGGTCCCAATTCGCTGGCATGGGCAAGACCCTCGCCGAAACCTATCCCGCAGCCCGCTCCGTTTTCGAGGAAGCGGACCGCGCGCTCGAATTCCCCATTTCGAAGCTTTGTTTCGAGGGGCCGGAGGACCAGCTCAAGCTTACCGAGAACACCCAACCGGCGCTTCTTACGGTTTCGACAGCCGTGGCGGCAGTGCTTTCCGAGAAAGGTATCGTGCCCGATTTCGTAGCAGGCCACAGCCTTGGGGAATATTCGGCGCTGGTCGCCGCGGGAGGTCTGCGTTTTGCGGACGCCCTGCGGCTGGTCCGGAAACGCGGGCGATACATGCAGGATGCCGTTCCGCCCGGCGTGGGAGCGATGGCCGCGCTCCTCAAGATGCCTGAGGAGAAACTCGCCGGCGTTTTGGCCGAGGCCGCACAGGGCGAGGTCGTAACTGCCGCAAATTTGAACTCGCCCGATCAGGTGGTGATCGCGGGCAACGCTGCCGCCGTAAACCGCGCGGTCGAGTTGGCCAAAGCCGCTGGAGCGAAGCGCGCCGTGCTGTTGCCCGTGAGCGCTCCCTTTCACTGCGCGCTCATGAAACCCGCGCAGGCTCGGCTCTCCGTCGATCTCGACGCCGCGGAGTTCCATACGCTTCGTTACCCGCTCATCAACAACTACTCCGCTCAGCCGGTCACGGAAGGCGCGGAGGCGCGCCGAGGCCTTTTTGAGCAGGTCCCGAATCCCGTGCTTTGGGCCCAGTCGATGCGATGGCTTGCGGCGCAGGGCGTGGAGCGATATCTTGAAGTTGGCCCCGGAACCGTGCTGTCGGGTCTGTTGCGCAATATCGACCCGGCGCTCAAGGCATCGAAGTGCGGCGAAGCGGCCGACATTGAGGCCTTATGCACGTCCTGATTGCGCGTCTCCTTTTTGCAGCGGCAGTGCTCACGGCGGCTCTCACGGCCGCGCCCCGCCGCGTGCTCTACGTGACCCATTCGGCTGGATACCGGCACGACAGCATCCCCACATCGCGGCAGGTGCTCGAAGAAATGGCGGGGCGTTCGGAAGGCGCGCTTGAAGTTGTGTCGACCGAAGACGTCTCGCTGATCAACGCCGAGACTTTGCGCGGGTTCGACATCCTGTTCTTCTTCACGAGCGGAGAACTCGCGCTAAGCGACACGCGAAGGCCGACCTGCTGGACTTCGTGCGCTCAGGCAAGGGGTTCGGCGGCGTCCACAGCGCGACGGACACGCTCTACGGATGGCCGGAATACGCGGAGTTGATCGGCGGCGTGTTCGACGGGCACCCCTGGGCTCGGGAAGTGTCGATCCGCGTCGAAGACCCCGCCCACCCCGCGGTCGCGCACCTGCCTGCTTCGTTCACGCTCGCCGATGAGATCTACCAGTTCCGAAACTTCTCCCGCGAGAAGGTGCGCGTGCTTCTCACGCTCGATACCGCGTCCGTGGATATGAACGCGGAAGGCGTGCGCCGGACCGATGGCGATTTCGCTCTCGCCTGGTGCCGGCAGTATGGCTCGGGGCGCGTCTTCTATACCGCGCTCGGACACCCGGAAGGAGTCTGGCTCGATCCGCGTTTTCAAACGATGCTGTTGAATGCTTTCCGCTGGCTTGCCGGCGACGTCGCGGGTGACGCTGCCCCCCGCGACAACCGCTAATTCTTCCGTCGGCCGGTCTTGCTCAGCACGGACGGAATTACGATCATGTTCAGCAAGGTTGAGGTGAACAGCCCCGAAAGGATCACCATGGCCATCGGCGCCTGAATCTCGCTGCCTGGTTTGCCCGCTCCCATCGCCACGGGAATCAGCGCCAGCCCGGCGGCGAGCGCGGTCATCAGGATCGGTGAGACTCGTTCCGATGCTCCCCGCAGGATCGCTCTCCTGAGTTCAGTTTCCCCTTCGACTTCCATTACGTGCCTGACGTGCGAGACCAGCATGATCCCGTTCCGCGTTGCGATTCCGAAGAGCGTGATGAAGCCGATAATCGAAGCCACCGACAGGATGCCGCCGGAAAGGAACACGCCGGCTACGCCGCCAACCAGAGCGAAGGGCAGGTTCATCATGATCACGAGGGCGTCCTGAAAACTCTTGAAAGCGGCCGTAAGGATCAGCAGGATTCCGGCAACGGCAAGAGCGCTGAGCCAGAGGAGCCTCTCGGAGGCATTCGCTTCACTCTCGAATTGGCCGCCGTATTCGATCCGGTAGCCCTGAGGAAGAGCCACCGATGCGCCCACGCGCTGCTGAATATCGTTCACCACGCCGCGCAAATCGCGGCCGGCAACGTTACATTGCACGACAATTCTGCGCTGTACGCCTTCCCGCATGATGAAATTGGGTCCCCGGTCCTCACTGATTTCCGCAAGTGAGCCTAGCGGCACTTGCGGCCCAGCCGGCGAATCGATTAGAGCTTCTCGAATCTGCCTGACGTGCTCGATCGGTCCCGTCTGATATCGAATGACCATCGGGAAACTCACCTGCCCTTCGAGGACCTGGCTGACTTCCTTGCCGGCGAATGCGGTTTGGACGGTGTCCGCGACGTGACCGGCCTGCAACCCCAAGCGGGCCGTCAAGAAGGGGTCCACTTTCACGCGGAGCGCCGGAATGTCCGTCTGCGGCTCCAGCGAGAGATCCACCACTCCAGGGACGGCGGCCATCACGGCGTGCGCCTGTTTTGCCAGGGCGCGAATGACGCCTAAGTCGTCGCCGAAAATCTTCACGGCAATATTGGCCCGCGTTCCCGAGAGCATGTGGTCGATGCGGTGAGAAATCGGCTGCCCGATGGTGACGTTCATCCCCGGCAGCAGCGTCACCTTTTCGCGCATCTCTACGAGTACGGCCTGTTTGCTCCGGTCTCTCATCTGGAGGTTCACGTCGATCTCGGCCGATTCGACGCCCTGAACGTGTTCATCCAATTCCGCCCTTCCCGTGCGGCGCGCCGTGGAGACGACCTCCGGCACGGAGAGAAGGATTCGCTCCAATGCATTGCCCAAATGATCCGATTCGGCAAGGCTTGTCCCCGGCACCGTCACGGCGCTGATCGTTAGCGTGCCCTCATTGAACTCGGGCAGGAATGCCCTGCCCATGTATGGGAGGCTACACAGAGCGGCCCCGAGCAGCAAAATGGAGAGGGCGACCACAATCCCGCTGTGATCAAGCGCCCATCCAACCACCGGTTGGTAAAGCCGTTTGATTCCACGGGCGAGCCACGGCTCATGTCCGGCGAGTACGGACCTCGCGCGCGGCAACAGCAAGGAGCACAAGGCCGGAGTCACTGTTAGAGCGACGACCAGGGAAGCGAAGAGAGCAATCACGTAGGCGAGGCCGAGTGGACGAAGCAGCCGTCCTTCCACGCTGGTGAGAAAGAACAGGGGCAGGAAAACGAGTCCAACGATCAGCGTCGCGAAAACGATGGAGCCTCGGATCTCGCTGCTGGCCCGGTAGACCACGTCCATCGCCTTGAGACGCACAGACTCCGGAAGCGCGGCGTTCTGGCGGAGCCGGCGCACCACGTTCTCGACGTCGATAATGGCGTCGTCCACCAATTCGCCGATCGCGATCGCGAGGCCGCCGAGGCTCATGGCATTGATCGTCAGCCCCATCCACTTCAACCCGAACACGGCTGCCAGAAGCGAAAGAGGAATGGCGAACAGCGTAATGGCGGCCGCTCGAATATTCACCAGAAAGAGCAACACGACGACGACGACCAGCGCGGCCCCTTCCCAAAGCGCGGTCCGCAGGTTTTCGAGCGCCCGCTCGATGAAATCCGCCTGCCGGAATACCTGCCGGTCGATGCGCATTCCTTGAGGTAGAGTGCGTTCGATGCCGTCAAGCGTATGATCGAGCGCGCGCGTAAGCGTCAGGGTGTTTGCGCCGGGCTGCTTTTGGATGCCGATGATCACCGCTGGCTCCGCCTTGTGCGAGCCCTCTCCGCGTTTCAGGGACGCACCGATCCGGACGGCCGCAACGTCCCGGACGAAGACGGGGCGGCCGCCGCGCGCGGTCACCGCGATCTGGCCGATCTCCTCCACGGTGGAAACGCGGCCAAGACCTTGAATCAGATATTCCTGTCCGCCCGCCACGCGAAATCCCGCGGACGAATTCCGGTTGGATTGCCGCAGCGCGGTTTCCACTTGATCGAGCGTTACGTTGAACCGGCGGAGGCGAATGGGGTCGACCAATACCTGATACTGCTTCTGTCCGCCGCCGGTGGGGATGACTTGGGATACGCCCGGCACGGCCAGCAGACGCCTGCGGACCACGGTATCGGCGACGGTGCGGACTTCGAGCTCCGAGTGGCGGGCGGACTCGAGAGTGATGAATAGGATTTCCCCCATGATGGACGAAATCGGCGCGAGATAGGGCCGTTCGACCGTTGGCGGCAGCGCGCCCGACACCAGATTCACCTTCTCCGTGACGATCTGACGCGCGCGGTGAATGTCCTCGCCCCATTCGAACTCCACCCAAATCACAGCCACTCCCACCGCGGTTGCCGAGCGGACGCGGCGGACTCCAGCGGCCCCGTTAAGAGCGGATTCGATTGGAAACGTCACCAGCGATTCCATCTCGGTCGGGACCATTCCCTTGCCTTCGACAAGGATCGTCACCGTGGGCGCCGTGAGATCCGGCAGCACGTCCAATGGCATCTCGGACGCGACGAAAACCCCGTATGCGAGAAACGCGAGCGACATCGTCACGACGGCGGCGCGGTATTCAAGAGACCAGCGAATCAAGCGATCGATCATGCCTCTCTCCTAGTGGACGTGCCCATGCGCGGGGATCTGGCTTGACAGGGCCGAGAGCCGGACCAGATACGCGCCGCGAGACACCACGCGCTCGCCCGGTTTTACGCCTTCCGCAACTTGGACGTAACTGCCTTCCGTCACCCCGAGCGTGACCGGACGGCGCGCGAAAGCTTCGCCCCCCAACTGAACGAAGACCACCGGGCGGCCGCCATCGTCAACCACCGCGGAAACCGGGACGGAAGCCTGTGGTTTTCCAGCCGTTCCGAGGAGCCGAGCGAAAACCGTCTGGTTGATCGCCAACGACCGGCCATGATTTGCGGACTCGTAGATCACGCGGAACGTGCGAGTGTCCGGATCGACCAATCTCCCGACGGAAACCAGCCGATTCAGTTTCTGCGTTATCTCCCGTCCAGGCACTTCGAGTTCCGCCTCGCGAAATCGGGCGATCCGAGGCAACTCGCCTTCCGGGACGATGGCCGAGACGTAGACGATGTCCGCATCGACGATCTTAACCAGGGCCGTTCCCGCTTCCACATTCGACCCGGAAGGCGCATGCGATTCAATGACCAATCCGCCAATTGGCGCCCGGAGAAGAAACGGCTTCGTCGCCGGCTGGTCCGGCGCGGCTTCACGCGATGCCTGATATTGACGGAGGCGCGCATCGGCCGCTGTAAGGCGAGCCTCCGCCGTCTGCTCGGCGAAGCGCGCTTCGTCTACTTTCCGCGCGGGTCCCGCGCCGGCGCTGAGAAGTCTTTCAGCACGCTGCCGCTCTTTCCCCGCCAACTGCAGCGCGGCTTCCGCCTCCGCTTTCGCCAGCTCCATGGCCGGCAACTCCGAGGCGTTGCCGGCGGAAGGAACGATCGTGGCCAAGACCTGACCCTTCTCAACCATTGTGCCAATCGGGGGCAGAGTACTCGAAGCGAGGCGGCCTTGGAATGGAACGGCCACCACAGCCTCGCCACCGGCTCGCGGCGAGATCTCCGCGGGCACTCGGATCGTTTCGCGGGCTTGCCGCTCTCTCACAAGTTCCGTGGAGAAGTCCAGAGCCCACTGCTGCTCTTTCAGAAAGGGCAGTGTTTCCTCTCTCGCCTCGTTGTCCCGATGCTCTACGGATTTCGCATCCGGATAGACCTTCACAACTCCGAGATCGTGCCGGTCCGAAACGTCGGGCGCTGAAAGAACGACGCTCATCTCGTAAGTGCCGGGTTTACCGGGTTGAACGTCGACCCCGAAGATGCCGGGCCGCGAAGGGGCCGTGGCGCTGAAGACCTCCGCCGTCCCCTCACCGGCTTTTAGAATCACCTCAACCTTGCCCGATTTTTGAGGCTTAAACGATTCCAGGCTCGTGACGTGAACGGCGAAGCGGCTTTTCGTACCGGCGACCAGCGTGGGGTATTCCAGGAAGATCTCCGTCTTTGCCGTCCAGTGGGTTACCGCTTCCGCGCGCGGCTCCTCCTTGTCCCCATTCGAGGGAGCGGCGGACTTCGTTTGGGTCTGCTGACGGCAGGAGACCAGCGCGAATCCCACGATAAGAATCGATATGCAGTTGCGTTTCATTTCGTCACCTCACGGCCCATCGCTCTCTCGAGTTCGATCCATGCTTCTCTTGTGCCGGAACCCAACTCAATGAGCCTTTGTTCGGACTGACGCCGCAGCCTGAAGACATCCAGCAGCTCCAGGATGCCCGTCTCGCCTTCCTCATAGGCGGTCCGGGCTATCCTCATGAGTTCCTCGTTTCGCTCGCCTAACTCCCGGCGATAGCTATCGATCGCCTGCCGCCTCAAGTGAAGCGTCCGAAAGGCACCGGCCACCTGCGCGCGGACCTGATGTTCCAGTGCTCGCCGATGAGCCTCCAGCCTCGTCTGTTCGGCACCGAGTCTGGCCACTTCGCCTTGCCCGCGATTGAAGGAGGGAATGGGGATCGTGATCCCGAAGGACACGCCGCTCTCCGTTCGCTCCACCGGCGCCCGACCTTGTGAAAAGTCGATTACACCGGCGCGTTTCAGGCCTCCCGCCAGCACGGGTTCGGGATAGCGCAGGCGTCCGGCGGCTAGTTGCTCGAGCCGGAGACGGACAGCCAGTTGGTTGTCCGCGCGGATTTCAGAACGCGAGGCCAAGGCCTGCGTCAGGAGTTCCGCTAATCCTGGCAGTTCCCCGACCGGATCGATAGCGCCCTCCACTTTGGCGATTTCCGTGTCCGGAAGAAACTCAAGCATCCGGCTTCTCGCCTGGCTCGATTGCGCCTGGACTAACGCCTGCTCGACGCGAATCTCCACGATCTCCCGTTCCCATCGAAGCCGGTCGAAGCGGGATCCTTCACCTTCCTTCTCGCGCGCCGCCAGGACGCGGATCACCTCCTGCAGGTCCCGTATCGTGGCGTTCAGCACTTCCTGCCGGTCCTGCAGCGCGAGCAGCCGGTAGAATGCCAGGCGAACTTCGGTGCGCAACTCCCAGATCAGGGCCTCAGCTTCCGCCTCGGCGGCCCCGACCGAGGGCGCGACGGCCTGGCGCAAAATCCCAATCCTTCCGGTAAGGGGCAATGTCATTTCGGCCTGGAAGAATTCTGTCGACCCCGCACCTTCCCGGCTATAGCTGAAGCTGGGGTTGCCGTACAAGCCGCGCCCACTGGCATCGGCGCGCGTTACCGCGATCCGAGCTCTAGCGGCCTCGGCTTGAGGGCTCTGCCGCGCGAACAATTCGAGAACGCGAGCCTCCGTCCACGTCTGTGCCAGGGACGGCACGGCAAAGGTCAGGGAGCCTAAGAGAGCCAGCCGGCAAGCTTGAATCGACGAACTTGAGAACATTTTTCCACCTCGATGAGAGAACGGGATACGTTGGACACACTTCAGGCGTGCCAATTGAGGTGGCTAGACGGGGGGAGCGCGAGACGGGAGTGCGATTAGCGGGGGAGGGTCATGAGAGCAAGGCGCCGGAGCGCGCAAACGTTCGTATCGGGCAGGAGGAGCCGGGACCAATACCGGCTCGCTGATTTCGGCGGCGAAAGGTTGTGGGGAGTCCTTGGCGAGGACGACCCAGTCTATGGACCTAACATCGTCATCGTCGTCCGGTCCATCGAGCGCCAGATGGTGTCCGAATATCAACCGCGGATGAGCGTGAGGCATAGCCGTCGAGTGCCGGTGTTCCGCATCACGGCGATGCATGTGAGCAAACGGCGCCTGCGCGAAGGTAAGAAGCAACGCGAGGGCGGCCGTGATTGCCGACGAACGTTTCAAGATTGTCTTCAGTTTATGCGACCGAAGGCTGGCTGGTCAACGCGGCGGTTGGGTCGGCAGGCGCGGATTCGTAGCCCACTTTCGCACTCAGCGATCCTTCAGCATCTCCCTTGCCGCGTTGTAGCCGGGCGCGCCCATCACGCCGCCGCCTGGATGCGCGCCGGACCCGCATAAATAGAGACCGCGAATCGGAGTCCGGTATCGCGCCCATCCCGCCACCGGACGCATGACGTACATCTGATCGAGGCTCATCTCTCCGTGAAAGATGTTGCCGCCCGTGATGCCGAAGCGGCGCTCCAGATCGAGGGGCGTGAGCACCTGGCGGTCCGTCACGATCGATCGAATGTTGGGAACGTACTCCTCGATCAGGTCGAACACGCGTTCCGCGAAAGGTTCTCGCTCCGCGTCCCAGTTGCCATCGCGAAGCGTGTATGGCGCGTACTGGAGAAAGATGCCCATGATGTGGCGGCCCGGCGGCGCAAGCGACGGATCGTAAATTGTCGGGATGGTCATCTCAAGCATGGGCCTCTCAGATGGCCGTCCGTACTTCGCGTCGTCCCATGCCCGCTCCACATATTCGATGGAAGGGCAAATGTGCATGGTAGCTCCATGTTGGGGCCCCGGCGCGCCGGGAAGCGCCCGGAATTCCGGCAGTCCGCTCAGCGCCAGATTCATCTTGAGCGAGGTTCCCTCGATGCGCATGCGGCGGATCGCGCCGGTGAATTCCGGGTCGAGTTCCGCCCCGTCGACCAGTCGCAGGAAAGTGGCGTGGGGATCGAGATTCGACGCGACAGTGTCGGCTTCAATCTCTTCGCCATCCTTCAGCACGACGCCGCACGCGCGTCCGCCACGGACCAGGATGTGCTCCACCTCCACACCGGTGCGAATCTGAACCCCCTGCGCCCGAGCCGACGAAGCAATCGCCTCGCTCACGGCACCCATGCCGCCGCGAACGAATCCCCAAAGCCCGCGCTTCCCGCCGACGCTGCCCATGCAGTGGTGCAGAAGAATATAGGCCGTTCCGGGAGAGCGAGGACCGCCGTTTGCTCCGATAACGCCGTCAGTCGCAAGTGTGACCTTCACTTCTGGAGACTCGAACCATTCGTCGAGGAAATCGCTCGCGCTCGAAGTGAAAATCTTCACCAGTCCGGTGAGTTCCTTGCGGCCCAGCTTAGCGAATCGCGCCGCGAGCTTCAGATAGTCGAGAAAATCGCCCACGCCGCGAGGCGGAAACTCAGGCGGCGTTGTCAGCAGCATTCCTTCGACAACCTGGGACAATCGCTCCAGGTGGTCTTCGTAGGCCCCGTAGGCTTCGGCGTCGCGCTTCGAGAATTTCGCGATTTCGGCCAACGTCTTCGCGCGGTCCTGCCACATGAAGAAGTACCGCCCATCCGGAAAAGGAGAAAAGAAAGCCGGATCCTTCGCATCCACCCGGTATCCGTAGCGCACAAGATCGAGATCCCGCACGATGCGCTCCTGAAGCAAACTCGTGAGATAGGCTGCGGTCGACACGCGGTAGCCTGGCCAGATCTCCTCAGTGACCGCGCAACCGCCGACAAGTTCGCGGCGCTCAAGAACCAGGACACGGCGGCCCGCGCGCGCAAGGTAGGCGGCTGCAACGAGGCCGTTATGTCCGCCGCCGACGATGATTACGTTCGGCTTTTTCATCGAACGCCGCTCATGGGACAAGCTTGAACACGGCGACCGCAAGCGGCGGCAAAACCACCTGAATGCTTTGCTCGCGACCATGACAGCGCACGGCCCGGGACGCGACGTTTCCGTTCACGACGCCACTCCCACCCCATCGCTCTTCATCCGTGTTTAGGATCTCTTTGTAGCGGCCCGCGGCCGGCACTCCGACGCCATAGTTCTGCCGGGTGACCGGAGTGAAGTTGCAACAAAACAGCAGGAAATCTTGCTGGTCTTCAGCACGCCGCACGAAGGAAATCACGGACGACTGCATGTCGTTGAAATCGATCCATTCAAAGCCCGAATAGTGGAAATCAACCTGATGCATGGCAGGTTCGGCGCGGTACAGGCGATTCAACTCGGCGGCGAGCGCCTGCAGCTTATGATGCGGAGCGAGTTCAAGCAGATCCCAACGGACGCTGACATCGTGATTCCACTCATCGTGCTGACCGATCTCGGATCCCATGAACAGAAGCTTCTTTCCCGGATGCCCGTACATGTAGGCGAGGAAGGCGCGGACGCCAGCGAACTTGCGCCATTCGTCGCCCGGCATCTTTCCGATCAGCGATCCCTTCAGATGAACTACCTCGTCGTGGGAAATCGGAAGCACGTAATTTTCATGAAATGCGTAGAGAAGGCTGAACGTGAGGTTCTGGTGATGGTACTTGCGATGCACCGGGTCGAGCGCGAAGTACTTCAGCATGTCGTGCATCCAGCCCATGTTCCACTTCATCGTGAAGCCGAGCCCGCCTGCGTACACGGGCCGCGACACGCCGGGGAAAGCCGTCGATTCCTCGGCGGCCGTGATGGCCCCCGGCTCGCGATGCGCGAGTTCGTTGAATTTCCGAAGGAACTCAATGGCCTCCAGATTCTCATTACCGCCAAAGCGATTTGGAGTCCATTCGCCGGGCTTGCGGGAATAATCGAGATACAGCATGGACGCGACCGCGTCCACGCGCAGTCCATCAATGTGGTATTTCTTCAGCCAAAAGAGGGCATTCGAAATCAGGAACTCCCGGACCTCGCTTCTGCCGTAATTGAAGATGAGCGTGCCCCAATCGCGGTGCTCACCCTTACGCGGATCTTCGTGCTCGTAGAGCGCCGTGCCGTCGAAGAAGGCTAGACCATGCGCGTCCTTTGGGAAATGGGCGGGCACCCAATCGACCAGCACCGCGATGCCCTCCTGGTGACAGCGGTCGACGAAGTACATGAAGTCTTCAGGAGTACCGAAGCGAGAGGTCGGCGCGTAATATCCGATGACCTGATAACCCCACGAACCGGAAAAAGGATGCTCCATCATGGGCAGCAACTCGATGTGTGTATAGCCCATACCCTTCGCGTAGGAGACTAGTGAGTCGGCCAGTTCGCGATAGGAGAGCGCGTGGTTTCCTGGACGCTGAAGCCAGGACGCGAGGTGGACCTCGTAAATGGACACTGGCTCCTTGAGCCAGTTCTTCGAAGCGCGCGTCGAGAGCCACTCACTGTCGTTCCACTGGTATTTCGAGATATCGCGAACAAGGGAGGCGGAGGCGGGGGGCGTTTCACAATGGAACGCGTAGGGATCGGCCTTCTGCTGTCTGTAACCAAGGTAGCGGGACCGCACGTGGTACTTGTACGCGGTACCTTCGCCCAGGTTCGGAAGGAACAACTCCCAGATTCCGGAATCGCGCCGGCGCATGGGATGCCGCCTCTCGTCCCAGGCGTTGAAGTCACCAATCACGGAAACGGCTTCAGCGTTCGGGGCCCAGACGGAGAAGCGTACTCCTGGTACGCCAAGGCATTCGGTAAGGTGCGCGCCCATCGTGTTGTAGGCTTCGTAGTGCGTGCCCTCGGCGTGGAGATGAATCTCGAAATCGGAGAGCAGCGTAGGGAAGCGGTAGGGGTCGTCGCACTCGACGACGCCGCCGTCGCCGAATGTCAGGCGGATGCGGTAGTCGTCCGGAAGCGCCGGGAGCCTTGCCACGAAAAAACCCGCCTCGTGCTTTCGGACCATGGGTGTGGCGAAACCGCCGGCGACAACTTCGGCTGCGGAGGCGTGCGGGAGAAACGCACGAACTTCGCAACGCTTGCCACTGCGATGCGGTCCCAGAATCCCGAACGGATCGCCGTGGAATCCGCCGGCGATCGCCTCCATCTCCGCAACATTCATAGGTCTTTTGTCATTATGGCAGGGATGACTCAATTTCTTCGCGAATTGCCAAAAGCTGAGTTGCACCTGCATCTCGAGGGATCGGTCGAACCCGAGACCTGGCGTGCGCTTGATCCCTTGCTCGCGGCGGAAGAAGTTCAAGAAAGGTACCGCTTCACCGGTTTTGGCGGCTTCCTGACCTGCTTCAAGTGGTGCGTGGAGCGTTTGCGGACGCCAGAAGACTATGGCTTCATCACCACGCGGTTGCTCGACCGGCTTGCGGAGCAGAATGTTCGCTATGCGGAGATTACGCTTTCCGCCGGCACGGCGCTGTGGATGAACCGGGATCTGGACGCCGTATACACCGCCGTCCGGCAGGCGTCCAAGGAGAGGACGGACGTGGAGACGCGGTGGATACTCGACGCAATCCGCCACTTTGGCCCGGAGGCGGCGATGGAGGTGGCGCGATTCGCCGCAACACGCGTGGAAGACGGCGTCGCGGCTTTCGGTATCGGAGGCGACGAGGAGCGCGGGCCCGCGCACTGGTTCGGAGAAGTATATGAATTCGCTCGCGCGGCCGGACTGCGGGTCAATGCCCACGCCGGAGAGACTGTGGGGCCGGACTCCGTCTGGGCCGCCCTGAGAATCGGCGCCGAACGAATCGGGCATGGCATCCGTTCAATCGAAGATCCAGCGCTTCTGCGGGAATTACGCGACCAGAGCGTGCCGCTCGAAGTC
>SHUI01000078.1 GCA_009697455.1 Bryobacterales bacterium | reverse complement strand
GCAATGATGAGGAGCCGGTGCATTCGGATGATCCTTTCGATGCTGATCATGATACACGAAGTCCCGGAGTGCCATGGAAAAACGTTCCTGAAGTCCGGCGGGAAGGCAGCCCTCACGTTCCTTAACCCGGCGGAAGCGGCATCGTGTCCTGCGCTGCGCTGACCGCACGGACGCTCGGGACAGGCATTCGCTGAACAACCGCAAGAGTTGCGCCAGTTCGTGGGCTGGTCTTTCATCTGTGGCGTTGTTTCCGCCAGTGTGCTGCCATGCTCGAATGAAGACAGGCGGGCGCGCCGGCGGCATTCGTCTTTACGCTGCCTTAGAACGCATCCCCCGGCGTTACTTCCGCTGGTCCTTCCCGGGCGCATCGTACGGCGCTCCGGTCCCCGACGACCCCATGAAAAATTTCTGCCCATCCGCCAGCGTGACGTCTCTTCCGTTTGCGCGGTTCGTCCGGTCCTTTGCCTGATACCCGTCAACGATAATCACCGTGCCCGGTTGAATCGTATCCCGCTTCAAGCCGCGCCGAAGAAGGCTGTTGGGAGTGCCGCCTTCGACCATCCAGACTTCTTTCTTTCCATCGGCCTTGGTGACCTCAAGATGGATCCACGAATGCGGATTGATCCACTCGACGCGCACCACCGGTCCCTTCAACAGCACGGGCCGGTTGGGATCGAACTCCGCGCCAAACGCGTGGTGCGCGTACGCGCTTCTGACCTGAACCAAAAGCAGGCCGAGACCACAAAACGCCGCCGCGCCGAGCCATAACCTGATTTTCGATTTCATCTTCACCCTCATTCTACTTGGCCGCCTTTGCCTTCTCCGCGTCGGCCTCCAGCAATCGCGCGCCCCTCAGAATGCCGGCGAACGAATAATTTCCCTCGTGGCAAGCGTACTCGAAAATGCGCTCATCGGTTGCCGGCCACAAGACCTCTCCGGTCCACGGCTTCGTCCAAATCGTAGGATCTTCCACCGTGAATTTGTAAAGCAACGCCTTTTCGCCAATACGCTTGAATCGCTCGCTCAGATGAAGGTTTCTCGTCGCGCCGCCCAGCGCTGGCGTGTCGTTGAAATTCGTCGTATCGACGACGAGCGTGTCTCCCTCCCAACGCCCGACCGAGTCGCCGAGCCATCGGCGGACGTCCGGCGGTTCGTGCTCGCCATTGATCCGGATCACGCGCGCGTCGTGGACCATTTCATTCAGGATGATGACCGTGTCCTTGGTCTGCACGATCTGCTTCAAATTGTTGTAGAGCGCCGGCAGCATGGGGGGCCCGCCACCCGATCCGAACGCCAAAAGGCACCGCTCGGCGGTCGGCCGCAGTTCCGGATCGTCATACGGCCCCGGCGAAATTCCATCAGTCACCCAAAAAGCGTCGCCGCGATTCGGCCGCGCCATCTTGGCCCGCACCGCCGCGCGCTTCATACCCTCAGGCGTCAACGCGGGGATCCTGCCGTCCGGCGGGTCAGTAAGGATGGACGTTCGCCACTTCCCGTCGATCTTAAACGCGCCCGCGCCGGGCTCAACCCACACGTTGTTATACCCGCCAACGTTGCCCGCCGCGCCCTCCGAACCGTCTCCGCCCTCCGGCGGCGCTTTGCGGCCCGGATCGCTCGCCTTGTTCTTCTCGGCCCTCTCCGCCGCCGCCTTTCGCGCCATGGCCTTAGCCTCTTCATCCGTCAGCGATTGCCGGCCGGCGAGATGGGCGGGGCGCACCAGCGGCGTCAGAGTGGCAATATCATACGTGCCCGACAGATCCGGCCGCCCATCCGGCGTTCGGGGAACTTCAGCGCCCCACGAAACAACGGTCATTGCAAGAATCGCCGTTACTCGAATGTGCATGGTTACCTCGTCAACGGCTTTCGCCGGTACTCTCCGAATACCAACTCTTCCACGAACTCCACACATTTGAAGTCCATCAGCCGGGCGTCCTTTTCCATCCGCCGGTAGAGCGGCAGCGAGATGGTCCAAGGCCGCGTGAACACGGAGGGGTCCGTAATCGCCGCTTCATACAGAATGTGATTCGGCGTCATGTAGCGGTACCGCTCCACCACGCGCAACTGGTTGCTGTGGTGCGTTCCCGAGCGGTCAAACCAAGTCTGATCATTAAACGCGGAGACTTCCACAATCAAGGTGTCACCTTCCCAGCGTCCAACCGATTGCCCCATCCACGAATCGGTCTCAGCCGGTCCCGGGTCCTTGAAATAGACATTGCGCACCGCGCCTGCGTACTCATAGGCGATGAAGAACTGATTCCGATTCTGAACGATCTGGAACGGATACGGCATGTAGGTAGCGCGCGGCACGCCAGGAAGATAACACCTGATCTCTGGATCGCGTTCCAGCCAATGCCGCCGGTTCTCGTCGCGCACCTTCGCGGCTTCCGGCGTGTAAGGTATCGTCCCGCCGCCGACAATGCCCATGCCGCCTGGGACCGATCCCACAGCGCCCAACGCAAGCACCGGCGCCGCGGGCAACGGCCCATGAGGCCCATCCCGCAACATCATGGAATGGCGCGCGACGTGCCGCTCAACGTCGTAATGCGCCGAACTCACCGCCTGCCAAACCCCACTGAAATCGGGCTTTCCGTCCGGCAGTCGCGGCGTCTGGCCGGACAGCGAAGCCGTTATCGACAACATGAAAACAAAATAGGGTCTCATTCGCACGCGCGTTTCCGCCATCTGGACCATTTGGACAACTGTCAGAGTATCACACGCCCTACTCTAGTAAAACGCAATCCACCGGCCCGAAAAGCCGACACCGAACCACAGCGCCAACGACACAGCCGCCGTCATCCGGCCCAATACCGGCCGGCTGCAATCGGCAAGCACTCTTCGCCGTACCGTGAACGCGAAGGTCGCGGCCAGCGCCAGCAGCCCCATCTTGTACCAGAACGGCGGACTGTAGTAGCACTTCACCGACTCGGAAAGGAACATCGGAATGCCGGTCGCGACGATCGCGGCCAGGGATCCTACCATCCACGGATTAACCTTGCGCGCCAGTTCCGCGATGGGCTGCGCCCGCAAGCCCAGGCCGAGCAATCGCAAGTCGACAACCAGCACCGCGCCGCCCAGCATTGCCAGCGCCAACAAGTGTACGCACTCGATCACCGGAAACATCCACAGCGATTCCCGCACCACGGTCCCGATCGGCGTCGCCTCAAACCATTGGAAGAGCGGTAGCAGATTCATCGCCGTCAGCGCGTGGGCTTATCGAACCAGTTGTAGGCTTGCATGCGCCCGCAAATCACAACACCGCTCCAAAGCAGTATCGACCAGAATCCCGCCAGCCGCGCCCGCAATGGCGGCGTCGGATCGCAATCCCAAACCGCCACGCGCCGGTAGATAGTGAAGTGAAACACCAGCGCGTTAATCCCCGTGAGCGCGATCATGGCCATCTTGATCTGGAAGAAAATGTTCCCCGCGGCCCGCACTGGCCCCGAGTAAAACAACAGCACGCCGCTCGCCGCCATGAGGGAAAAGCCCGCCAGCGCCCATGGCAATAGCTGCCGGGCCACTTCCGACACCGGAACGCCACGTAACCCCACGCCCAACAATCGGAAGTCCAGAAGCGCGATCATCCCGAGGAATAGGCACAGCGTCAGCACGTGCGTCGTCTCGATGAAAGGGTAAAGGAGCGTCGACTCGCGGATTGCGACGCTCCCGGCCGTCCCATCGAGCCACTTTAAGAACGGGAGTGGATCCATACTGAACCAACAGTGTAGCAGAGGCGATTTCCCCGGTTTGGTACAATTCGCTTCGCGCCATGCAAAAACAAATCTATGTAGCGGCTCTTGCGATATGGATCGCGGCCTGCAAGGCAAGCCCGCCGATCAAGGCGGTCTCGACGCTTGAGGAGGTCATGCACCACATGGTCATCCCCAACGCTCAAGTGATCTGGAAATCGGTAGGAACCATCTACACCGTTGGAAAGGTCGAGGAGATTCAGCCCCGCAACGACGAGGACTGGCTCGCCGTCGAGCAAAGCGCGACGGTGCTCACCGAAGCCGGCAACCTGCTCATGATGGAAGGGCGTGCCAAGGACACCGGCCGCTGGATGGAGCGAGCACGCGCTTTGCGCGAAGCCGGCGCATCGCTCCACCAGGCGGCAAAAGCCCGCGACGTGGCCGCCGTCTTCGAACGCGGAGGCAATCTCTTCGACACCTGCCAGGGCTGCCACTTCGAGTACCGCTATGAAAAGGATCCGAACATCATCCGGTCGCACTGAGCCGGATGACGGTAGACTAAGCCCAATGCCCCGTCACAAATGGAAACCCGCGGCCGCGCTGCTCGCCGGCGTCATCGTTTGCACCGCCGCTTTCGCACAGCCGCTCCCGGTAGCCAATAGTCCAGCGGAAGCCGGGTTCTCCGCCCAGCGCCTGGAAGCCGCCCGGCAGGCGATCAAGTCCAATGTTGAAAACAAGCGTGTCCCCGGCGTCGTACTGCTGATTCTGCGCGGCGGAAAAATCGTCACTCATGACGCCATCGGCTTTCAGGACCGTGCCTCGCGGGCGCCAATGAAGAAGGACTCCATCTTCCGCATTGCGTCCATGTCGAAGCCCATCACAACGGTTGCCGCGATGATCCTCGCGGAGGAGAACAAGTTGGACATCGGCGCACCCGTGGCGCAGTACCTTCCGGAGTTCAAAGACGTTAAGGTCGGCATCGAGGGAGCGCCGCTGAAGCGTCCGATGACGGTTCAGGACCTGATGCGGCACACTTCAGGTCTGACATACGGAATCTTCGGAAACTCGCCGGTCGACTTGATGTACCGCAAAGCTAACATTTTCGCCGCCGGCTCTCTTGCGGCCATGGTGAAGGCAATAGCCGGCATCCCGCTTCTCCACCAGCCCGGGGAAGTCTGGGAATATAGTGTCTCGACGGATGTCCTCGGCCGCGTTGTGGAAGTGGCGAGCGGGATGGACCTCGATCGTCTTGTGCGGGAGCGCATCACCGGTCCTTTGAAGATGGACGACACGGGCTTCTCCGTGAAACCGTTGTCCGTTGCGCGTCTCGCAAAGCCCGACACCGAGTCGAACCATGCCGACCCGGTTCAAAAACCGGCTATCCTCTCCGGCGGTGGCGGCATGTTTTCCACTGCGGGAGATTACGCCCGCTTCTCTCAAATGCTGCTAAATGGAGGGGAACTCGAAGGAGTGCGCATTCTTGGGCCGAAGACGGTTGCGCTGATGACTTCCGACCAACTCCCGCCAGCGACCGAGCGCCACACAGCAGTCGCCATGTCGCTCGGAGCCTTTGGTCCGGTGCCGGAAATGGGCACCAGCTTCGGCCTCGGTTTCGCGGTTCGGGTCGATGCCGGCCGCAACCCCGTGACGGGGTCCGTTGGCGACTTCTCCTGGGTTGGAATCACAGGCACGTTTTTCTGGGTCGACCCAAAGGAGAAACTCGTTGCCGTGATGATGGTACAGTCCCCGCGAGGGATTAACGGGGAGCTCTGGCGTCAAACGCGAACGATGGTTTATCAAGCGATGACCAATTAGGGCTGGTTTTCAGAGTCGATGAGCGTTGGTGCGTGGTATCCAGGCTTATGCAGGAATGGTACTGGAGAGGTTCTGCTTCGCAGGCCTTCGAGGGCGCCCGCCCCACACGACTGTGCTGGAGACATCCGGCTGACTATTCCGGCCATCTGTGTGGAACATCCCGAAAAAGGAGCGGCCAAACGAAGGTAACGTCCCATTTTGGGAAAATGCACCAGGCCCTCTGGGCGTCTCGACTCAGTTCTTCCTCAACAGCGGCTCGAGCGCCTTCAGCACCGTCAGCGCCACCCGCAGCGCGCCCGTCGCATTCGGGTGGATGCCATCCGGACTCATCAGCCCCGGTACAAGCGCCACATCCGCCAGCAGAAAGGGAATCAGCCTCAACCCGTATTTTTTGGCCAGGTCCGGATAAGTTTGGTGAAGCAACTTGAGTTTTGTGAGATCTGGAGGATGGATCCAGGCCGGTACCATTGGCGCTTATTGCAACCCGCCCGATCACAACTCGCGGGCGGACAAGAATCCACTCATCGATTTGCGGGAGAATAGCTGAGACCATGCGACGGTTCCGCAAGCTAATTGTTCCTGTCTTGATTGCGCTCCTTCTCATCGCGTCCAACGTTTTCCAAAACATCCTCGCCAGCGTGGGTTGGGACCGGATCAAGGACCATCCGTTCGTGCAGAAATGGGGAGTCCCGATCCAAGTCGGTTTCGTGGTCATGCTCGCGTTGATCTACGTCCTGTGGGATGCCCGGCGCGGACTGGAGACAACCGGGGAACCCGGCGATCACCCCTTGCGAATGCGGCGGCGCCTCATGGACCGCGTGCTCGAATTCGCCCAATCCCAATTCGATGGCGGACTGTACGCCAAGGCGCGCAAGGAGTTCCACCTTGCCGAGCGTCCTCTACACGTCACTACGGAGGACCGGGTGATGAACGTCACCATCGAGCGTTACTACCGCAGCCTCCAAGGCCCCCTCATCATCCTGGGTGAGCCGGGGACGGGCAAAACCACCTTGCTCTACGAACTGGCGACGGCCTTGTGCACGGAGAACGAGACTGAGCCAGTGCCGGTTCCGTTCGGTCTTTCCAACTGGGCTCTAAAGGAGGAGCCGCTGGCCGAATGGATGGTGAGCGAACTACGGCGGAATTACGGAGTCGGGACGGCGTTGGCAAAATCCTGGGTGAATAAGGAAGCCGTTCTTCCGCTCTTGGATGGTCTCGATGAAATCCCGGCGGCAAAGCGCGCCGCCTGCGTTAAGCGCATCAACGAATACCGCGCGGCGCATCCTGGCGTCAAGTTCGTGGTCACCTGCCGGGAAGCAGAGTACAGAGACTTGAAAGCTGCAATCGATGTTCCCTCCGCCGTGGTAGTGCGAACGCTCAGCCGCGCCGGCGTTGCCTCGTTTCTCGAAGGCAACGCGCCAAAGTTTCGCGGATTGCTCCAAGCGCTCCATGCCGATCCACCGTTGTGGGATCTCATGAACACTCCCCTGATGCTGTGGGTCGGCGCCTTTGCGTTCGAACACGGGGCAGGGCTAGGTCTTACGGACGGGAAACCGATCCGGGAACGACTCTTCGATCGCTATGTGGACGCGATGTTGCAGCGGGACAAAGGGCAAGACCAGCAGGGCCGCGAAGACCCCTTTCCGATCCCCGACGCCAGGATCTGGCTACAACGTACGGCCGAGTGCATGACGCGCGCTGGCGTGTTCAGCTTCCATCTTGAGGATTTCTCCCCCGAATGGCTGCCGGAGGCGAAGCATCCGGCGGCTATTTGGGCGATACGTATCGTCGGCGGGCTGGTCGGCGGGCCGGTCTTCGGGCTGGTCGTCGGGCTGGGCGTCGGGCTGGTCTTCGGGCTGGGCGGCGGGCTGGTCTTCGGGCTGGTCTTCGGGCTGTGGGCCGACAAGGAGAAAGCCGACCCCGTCGACGCCATAGTTTGGTCTTGGGTTAAGGCACGGTCGAAGCTGGGCGGCTGGCTGGTCGCCTGGCTGGGCGCCGGGCTGGGCGTCGGGCTGGTCGTCTGGCTGGGCGGCGGGCTGGGCGGCGAGCTGGTCGTCGGGCGGGGCGGCGAGCTGGTCGGCGGGCTGGTCGCCGGGCTGGTCTTCGGGCTGGTCGCCGGGCTGGTCGTCGGGCTGGGCGGCGGGTTGGTTACATCGTCGATTCAAGCGCGAACAAATGTGAATAGCGGGCTCAAGCAATCGGCCCTTTGCGCGGCGGCAGTAGCACTGCCTTTCCTGTCATTGGTGGCACTGGCGCAGTTCATGCCCAGTGCCGTGGAAGTCGTAATGACCAGCGTGGCCGCCCGTGGCATGTTTTTGGCCTTCGATAAGGGCGGCTACTTCTGTATCAAGAATCTCACAATGCGCTGCGTGCTGGCCCGAGCGAAGTACATTCCGTGGCGCTACGAGGCGTTCCTCCATCTTTCCGTCGAGCGGGTGTTGATGATTCGGCAAGGAGGCTCGTTCCGCTTCATCCACCGCATGCTCCAAGAGCATTTGGCAGCGTATCCGCCTTCGACACGCCAATGAGTTCCCCGCCAACGAATCACTGGCTCACCATGGGAAAGGGGAAGGGTCAGTCCGGCGGCACCGCGTCTGTCGGCCCAACTCAGTCACAAGGCGTATATTATTGATAATGCAATCGTTACTTGTCTTTCATTAGCAAGCCCGGCGTATACTGTTCTCAGGGGTCGACACCCGTGAGTCCTCAACGGCACTCTGTCCGGAGCGAAACATGAAAATTGCCAAACGAAGCTAACGTCCCATTTTGGGAAAACAGACTCAGTTCTTTCGCAACAGCGGCTCGAGCGCCTTCAGCACCGTCAGCGCCACCCGCGCCGCGCCCTTCGCATTGGGATGGATGCCATCCGGACTCATCAGCCCCGGTACAAGCGCCACATCCGCCAGCAGAAAGGGAATCAGCCTCAACCCGTATTTTTTGGCCAGATCCGGATAAATCTGCTCGAAAGGCTTAATGTAATCCGGCCCGTAATTCGGCGGCAGCGTCATCCCGGCAAGCATGATGGTGATTCCAGGCTTTCGCAACGCAAAAATCGTCTTTTCCAGGTTGGCGCGTGTCGCCGTGACGGGCAATCCGCGCAGACCGTCGTTGCCCCCGAATTCCAGAAGCACCACGCGCGGCTTGTGCGCGAGCACGTTCGCGACGCGCGCTAACCCGTCGGTAGTCGTGTCCCCTGCCACGCCCTCGTTGACCACGCGGTACCGGTAGCCGCGGCTGTCGAGATCTTTTTGCAGGTATTCGGGGAACGACTCGCCGGGGCGGCCGGCCGTAAGGCTGTCGCCAAACGCGACAATCACCGGCCTGGCGTCGGCTCCGTGAAGCCGCGCCGCGTGCGCGAACGACAAAACGAACAGAAGCAGGAGCGGCATCGTTACTAGATATGATGACAGAAGAGACCTTAATGAATTCCCGCCCCATGATTCAGGCAACAGGCGTCACCAAGTCGATCCGGAACGGCGCTCATTGTGTCGAAATTCTGAAAGGCATCAACCTCAGTATTCCCGCCGGGCAATTCGTCGCCATCATGGGTGCTTCAGGCAGCGGAAAGAGCACGCTGCTTGGACTCCTGGCAGGTCTCGACGCTCCCTCGAGCGGAAGCATTATGCTCGACGGCGAGGAGATTTCGCAGCTTGAGGAAGACGCGCTGGCCAGGCTTCGCGGCCGTAAAATCGGCTTCGTGTTCCAGTCCTATCAGTTGATTCCCACGCTCACCGCCGAGGAGAACGTGCTGCTGCCCATGGAGCTGTCGGGAAACGGCGAGGACCCTGGACGGGCGCGAGAACTGCTCGATCACGTGGGCCTTGCGGAACGCCGTCATCACTATCCGGTTCAGCTCTCGGGCGGCGAACAGCAGCGGGTCGCGCTCGCTCGCGCGTTCATGGTCCGCCCGCCCATCCTGATGGCTGACGAGCCTACCGGGAACCTCGATACTGCGAACGGCCGCCATGTGCTCGACTTGCTCCTCGATCTGAACCGGCACGAGAAGACGACGCTGTTGCTCGTCACCCACGACCGCGATCTGGCCGCGAATGCCGGCCGCCGCGTCCTGCTTCGCGACGGCGAAATCGTGAGTGACGAGCTCCAGGCCCCTAATGAATAGAGCGCCGCAAAAGACTCTGCTTTGGCGAACGGCTGCGAAGATCGCCTCGCGGGAACTGCGCGCGACACCGGGGAAATTTCTCTTCGTCGTTCTCGCCGTCGCCGCCGGCGTCGGCGCGCTCAGCGGCGTCCGGGGCTTCAGCATGGCGGCGCGAAGCATGCTTCTGCGAGACGCCCGCAAACTGATGGCGGCGGACGTAATGATGCGCCTGCGGGAAGCGCCGTCGGCCGAACAGAAGGCCACCCTCGATGCCTTGTCAGCTCAGGGAATCGTTCGCACAACCATAACCGAGACCATCTCCATGAGCGTCACCACTGGCGCGCCGGTGCCTCAGATGGTCACCATCAAAGCCGTCGACCCTCGGGTCTATCCTTTCTACGGAGCCATCACGCTTGCGCCTCCCCAGTCGCTTGCGGAAGCTCTCCGCGCGGACACCGTGGCCGCTTCGGACGATCTACTGCAGCGCCTGAAGACGGGCGTCGGGCAGACGCTCCGTTTGGGGGGGAAGGACTTCCGCATCGTTGCCGCGCTCATCACCGAACCGGACAGGCTCTCGGGAAACCCCATGGCGGGGGCGCGCATTCTCATGTCCCGCGACGCACTGGAACGCACCGGCCTCATAGGACCCGGAAGCCGCGCGCAGAACCGCCTGCTGTTTCGTCTCACTCCGTCCGCGGGCGTCGAAGACGTCAAGAGCCGCTTGCAGAAAGCCTTCCCCGGCGCGCAGATCATCGACTATCGCGAGACCGACCCCGGCATCACGCGCGGTCTCGATTCTTCCACCGTGTTCCTTAGCCTGGTCAGTCTGGTCGCTCTCATTGTCGGGTCGCTCGGTGTCGCCATGGCCATGCACTCGCACATGCAGCAGAAGATGGATACCATCGCCATCATGAAATCGATCGGCGCGCGCTCCGGGCAGATCATGCGCATCTACCTCCTCGAAACCGTGTGGCTTGGCCTTGCGGGCGGCGTGCTCGGAATCGCTTTGGGCGCGGCCGTGCAGCGCGCGTTTCCCGTCCTGATCCAACGTTTCTTCGACCAGCGGCCGGATATCGTCTGGAGCTGGTCGTTTGTCGCGCAGGGGATGGCCGCCGGTCTCGCGTCAACCGTGCTTTTCACGCTCCCCGCGCTGCTGCGGGTGCGGCGCGTTCGGCCTGTTCTGGTGTTGCGGCGCGAGATGGAAGAGACCACTTCCGCGTCCGGATTCCCGGCGCGCGCGAAATCCACGGCCGCTATCGGCGTGCCGCTCATTCTGGGCTTCGGATTGATCGCCGTGTGGATCGGCAATTCCTGGGAGATTGGCGGTTACTTCACCGGTGGACTGCTGGCAAGCTTGCTCGCGCTTTCGGCCGTCGCGTGGCTGCTCCTGAGGTCGCTGCGATGGTTTCTCCGCGCCGCGCCCTGGAAGCTGCCGCCCACTCTGCGCCACGGCATCGCCAATCTCTATCGTCCCGGTAATCAGGCCCAACCCGTCCTCGTGTCGCTGGGCGTGGGCGTCATGTTTACGTTGACGGTGTTTCTGGTTCAGCGTTCAATCGTGGGCGATATCGTGTCAAAGGCGCCCCCGGAACGCCCAACGTTTTCTTTGTGGACGTTCGTGCCGAACAAATCCAGGGCCTCACCGCGCTGGTCGAAAAGCAGGCGGGCGTCGACGGCAAGATGGAACTCGCACCCTCGATCGCGGTGCGCCTTACCGCCCTCAATGGCGTCGCCGTCGAAAACAATCCGAATGAAGACGTGAAGCGCCGTTTCGCGCGGCCCGTTCCGGCGACGTTCTCGGACGCCAAGCCCTCGCGGGCGGAAGTGCTGAGGGGCGCGTGGTGGACGGCGGGGAACGCGCAGGAACAAGTCGCCGTCGCCGACCGCCTTGCGCGCCAGCTTTCCGTCGAACCTGGCGGCGTCCTCGATTTCACGGTGGGTGGGCGCCAGATACACGCGCGCATCGCATCCGTATTTCGGACCGGTCCTTCGGTGGGCGCGCGTTACGAATTGGTGTTCACGCCGAAGGCTCTCGAAGGCGTCCCGGCGACGTGGAACGGCGGTCTCCGTGTGAGGTCCGCAAGCGTCGCTTCGTTACAAAGAGTTGCGTACGAAACGTATCCCACCGTGACCGTGATCAACATGGCCGACATGCTTGAAATCGTGCAAGGCGTGGTGGACCAGATTGCGCTCGTGATCCGGTTTCTCTCGGGATTTGCCATACTTGCGGGAGTGGTGATTCTGGCGTCGAGCGTGGCCGGAACGCGCTTTCGCAGAATTCGCGAAGTCGTGATCCTCAAGACGCTCGGAGCGACCCGCGGCCGCGTCGCCGGAATCTTTTCTGTTGAGTTTCTCATCTTAGGTACAGTGGCGGGTGTCATGGGAGGTCTGCTCGGCAGCGCATTTGCGAGCCTTCTGATGAAACGGCTGCTCGATACCTACGTCGCCTTCGACTGGATCGCGGCCGCGGTAACGGTCGTGGCGTCCGCGCTGATCGCGAACGGGGCCGGGTGGCTTGCGAGCTTCCGCATTTTGGGACAGAAGCCGCTTGAAGTGTTAAGAGGCGAATGAGAATGTTGAGGGGTGAATAAGAAATGCGCGGCATGTCACATGCGGAACGGTCGCACCATCCACGCAGTCACCGGAACGGCCCGTTAGCGGAGAACAAGGGGAAAATGTCAACTTCTGGAAAACTTCGCGCGGTGCTGCCGGACATCATGGAAATGGTGCGTCCGCGCCGCCGCCTGCTCGCCATGGGCCTTGTGTTGATGGTCATCAACCGGATCTCCGGCCTGGTGCTGCCCGCGTCGACGAAGTTCCTGATTGACGACGTGCTGGGGAAACACCAGCTCGACATGCTCACGCCGCTCGTACTCGGCGTCGTCGCGGCCACTGCCACGCAGGGCGCGACCTCATATGCCCTCACGCAGTTGCTGTCGAAGTCGGGTCAAAGGCTCATTGCCGAGCTGCGCCGCAAAGTGCAGCGCCATGTCGGGCGGCTTCCCGTCTCTTACTACGACGCGAACAAGAGCGGTACGCTCGTGTCGCGCATCATGACGGACGTTGAGGGCGTTCGAAATCTGATCGGCACCGGTCTCGTGGAGTTCGTCGGCGGCCTCATGACCGCCGTAATTGCGCTCGTGGTTCTCGTGCGCATCAGTCCCCTGATGACGGGCCTCGCGCTCTCGTTTGTCCTCGCGTTCAGCTTCGCGCTCAAGAGGGCGTTCACCACCATCCGCCCGATTTTTCGCGAGCGCGGAAAGATCAACGCCGATGTCACCGGACGTCTTACGGAGTCGCTGGGCGGCGTGCGGGTGGTCAAAGGCTATCACGCGGAGGAGCGAGAGGAAGGCGTCTTCGCGAAGGGAGTCGAGCGACTCCTGAACAACGTGCTCCAATCGTTGACCGCGATTTCGTTCATGAGCTTCTCGGCAACGCTGCTGCTCGGGGTAGTGGGCGCGGTGGTCATGTACGTGGGCGCCAGGCAGATCGCAGCCGGCAGTCTGACGCTGGGGGGCTTCGTCACTTACACGGCATTTCTGGCGTTCCTCGTCGCGCCCGTGTTCCAGATCGTGGGAATTGGCACGCAGCTTACCGAAGCCATGGCCGGAATGGAGCGGACGCGCGAAGTGCTGAACGAACGCGAGGAGGATCAGGACCCGAGACGCACCGTTTCACTCGGCCCGATTCACGGCAACGTGGCGTTCGACGACGTCAGTTTCGCGTACGAAGCGAACAAGACCGTGCTGACGAATTTCTCGTTCGAGTCGAAGCCCGGAACCGTCACGGCGCTCGTGGGGCCGTCCGGCTCAGGAAAATCCACGACCATCGGCTTGATTGCCGCGTTCCACGTTCCGTCGCAAGGCGCGGTTCGCGTGGACGGAGTGGACCTCTCGACGGTGCGGCTCGATTCTTACCGGACACAACTCGGCGTGGTGCTGCAAGAGACGTTTCTGTTTGACGGCACCATTCGCGAGAACGTAGCCTTCTCGCGTCCGGACGCCACCGAAGAGCAGATCATGGAAGCCTGCCGTATTGCGCGCGTCGACGAGTTCGCCGAAGGGTTCGAGAAAAAGTACGACACCATCGTCGGCGAGCGCGGCGTCAAGCTATCGGGCGGGCAGCGCCAGCGTGTCTCCATCGCGCGCGCGATTCTGGCGAACCCGAGAATCCTGATTCTCGACGAAGCGACGTCGAGTCTCGACTCCGAATCCGAGGCGCTGATCCAGGAAGGCCTGGGCTACCTGATGAAGGGCCGCACGACATTCGTGATCGCGCACCGGCTTTCGACGATTCGCCGCGCCGACAACATCCTGGTGGTGGAAGCCGGCCGGATCGTGGAGCGTGGAACCCACGAATCGCTCTACGCGGCCGGTGGACGGTACTACGACCTGTACACGCGCCAGCACGGTCTGGAAGCGAATCTGTTCCTCGCGCCGGGCGAGGGCGAATCGCACGAGCCGGAAGGTAAGTCGGCAGGCGGCGCTCGCAGTTCAAGCGCCCTGACCGAGGCCATGCGCCTGATCCGCGGCTGAGTTGGAGCGGCCTCCTCGCCGGTCATGGCCCATAAAACATGAATAACTGGGTATCCGCTTGACTCAGGATCGCGTCGAGACGCCCTCGTCCCGCTGCCGCAAGCGGAGGCAGGGTTCCGCGCACGTGTGAGTTCGTCCCGCTCCACGAAGACCGGGCAACGGATCCAGCCTGAGTCCAGCAGAAACCTGTCACAAACAAGATGGCACGGCGCGTGAGCCGGAGTTGGCCGCAGCACGTGACTTCCCTCGGCCGTGAGAGCGGCAGGAGGCGTCGCCCGCTCCTGGTACACTGGGTCTCGGTTCCCTTATTAGAAAAAAACGAACCGGCGAAACTTCCGGCAGCCGCCCGATACGTTACGTAAACCGTACCGGCTCTACGCCGGACGAACCCAATGTCCGACGCCTCCACGCCGCTCATGCGGCAGTACAACGCGGTCAAGGAGAAGGTGCCGAACGCCCTTCTCATGTTTCGGCTCGGCGACTTCTACGAGCTCTTCTTCGAAGACGCAGTCACCGCCGCGCGCGAACTTGAAATCACGCTCACCGCCCGGAACAAGGAAAAAGGCGAGCCAATTCCCATGTGCGGCGTCCCCTATCATGCCGCCGAAGGCTATGTCGCGAAGCTTATTCATAAGGGTTTCCGCGTCGCCATTTGTGACCAGATGGAGGAAGCCGGTCCCGGCAAGAAGCTCGTGCGCCGCGAAGTCACCCGCATCGTCACGCCCGGCACCGCCACCGACGCGCACCTGCTTCGCTCGCACGAGAACAACTACCTCGCCTCCGTCGTCTGGCTCGAATCCCCTCAAGCGGGCCGCGCCGGACTCGCGCATGTCGATATCTCGACCGGAGAGTTCCGTGCCACCGAAATGGACGCAGCGGATATGGCCGCCGCCATCGAGAGTCTCGGCGCGCGTGAGGTGATTCTCGCCGCCGCACTGCCCTCGCTCTCGCGTGCCGGCGTGCTTTGCACCGAACTTGAGCCGTGGGTGTTCACTCAGGACTACGCCGATCGCACCCTCCGCGGTCACTTCAACCTCCTTTCGCTGGATGGATGCGGTCTTGAAGGCCGCCCCGCCGCTGTCCGTGCCTCGGGCGCGATCCTCCACTACTTACAGGAAACTCAACGCGCCGCGATCGATCACCTTGAACGCCCCACTTATTACGAACGAACGGCGAACATGGTGCTCGACGCTGTCACCGTGCGCAATCTGGAGCTGATCGAGCCGCTCTTCGCGACGCTTCCCGGCGCGCCCAATTTCACGCTGCTTGGCGTGCTCGATCAAACCGCCACGGGAATGGGCGGACGGCTGTTGCGCCGCCGCATGCTCGCCCCGTCGCTCGATCGCGCCGAAATCGAAGCGCGACTCGAGGCCCTCGCCGGCCTTCTCAGCGACACCATGCTTCGCGCCGAACTCCGTAAGCAACTCACCGGCGTGCTCGATCTCGAACGGCTGCTAGCCAAAATCACGATTGGTTCCGCCGGCCCCCGTGATGTTCTTGCCCTCGGCCTCTCGCTCGCCAAGGTTCCGTCGCTCAAAGACTGCTTCGCTCGCCAACCCGCCCAACGCCTGCGAAGTATTTGCGAAGGCCTCGACGAAATTCCCGAAGTCCGCGGCCGCATTCTCGACTCGATCGCGGATGAACCCCCGATGCTTCTAACGGATGGCGGCACGATTCGCGCCGGCTACAACGCCGAACTCGACGAACTGCGCGACCTGAGCCGCAACGGGCGCGAGTACATCCTTCGCATCGAAACCCGCGAACGCGCGCGCACCGGGATTCAATCGTTGAAGGTCCGCTTCAACAACGTCTTCGGTTATTACATCGAGATCTCGAAGGCGAACATACATTTGGCCCCGGCCGACTACGAACGCAAGCAGACGCTCGTCAACGCCGAACGCTTCACGACGCCCGAACTGAAGGATTATGAGCGTAAGGTGCTCGCCGCCGAGGAGAAAATACTAGCGCTCGAAAAGGAAATCTTCACCGGCGTGCGGATATTCGCGGCATCGTTCGCGCAGCGTATCAAGGCCACGGCCGCCGCGATTGGCGAACTCGACGTCACCGCGTCCCTGGCGCAGGTCGCCGCGGAGAACCGCTACGTCCGTCCGTCGTTTCCGGATAACGGCGAGCTAAAGGTGGTGGCGGGCCGCCATCCCGTTATCGAACGGCTCGGTGAACGCGACTCGGGCCGGTTCATCCCGAACGACATCTATCTCGACAATTCCGCCGATCTAATCGCCCTGATTACCGGGCCAAACATGGGCGGGAAGTCGACTTACTTGCGGCAGGCCGCGTTGATCGGCATCCTCGCGCAGATGGGCTCGTTCGTGCCCGCCGATTCCGCCGCCCTCCCGCTCATCGACCGTATCTTCACGCGCATCGGAGCATCCGACAATCTGGCTCGCGGCCGCTCGACCTTCATGGTTGAAATGACCGAGACCGCCGTCATTCTGAACACGGCCACCGAGCGGAGCCTCATCGTGCTTGACGAAATCGGCCGCGGCACCGCCACATACGATGGCCTGGCACTTGCATGGGCCGTTGTGGAACACATCCACTCGCGCACTCGCGCGAAGACGCTTTTTGCGACCCACTATCACGAGCTTACAGAGCTTGCCGGGCAGCTCGATGGTGTCCGCAACCTGCGCGTCTCCGTGAAGGAGGCCGGCGACCAGATCATCTTCCTGCGCAAGGTGGAGCCTGGGAAAGCGGACCGAAGCTATGGGATCGAAGTGGCGCGCCTCGCCGGCATCCCTCAACGGGTAATAGAGCGCGCCAGGGAAGTCCTCAAGCTCCATGAACGCAGCGAGCATCGGGTCACGGAAACTCTCGCGCCGCGCCCGGAACGGCCCGTTCAGATTCGTCTGTTCGAGCCTGTCGGCCATGACATCGCGGCCCGGATCCGCGGTCTCAAGCTCGACGAACTGAGGCCTATCGAAGCCTTGAAGCTTTTGAGCGAGCTGCAGGAGGAGTTGAACAACACATGCGAGTAGCCGGAATCATGAGTGGGACTTCGCTCGACGGGATCGATGTGGCGATCGTGGATTTCAAGGGCGCGGCCCGCTCGATTGTGGCGTTTCGGTCCACGCCCTACGCGGCGCCGGTGCGGGACGCGATTCTCGCGGTCTCGAACACGACTACAACCACCGCTGCCATCTCGCGCGTCAACTTCCAGCTAGGCGAACTCTACGCCAAGGCGGTCCGCGAAGCCTGCCGGAGGAACGGGCTTCCCCTTGAATCGGTGAACTTGATCGGGTGTCACGGGCAGACCATCTATCACGAGAGCGGAAGAAACACGATGCAAATCGGAGAGCCCGCGGTCATTGCCGAGCGTCTCGGGATTCCGGTAGTTTCTGACTTTCGTCCGCGCGACATTGCGGCGGGGGGGAAGGGAGCGCCGCTCGCCCCGTTCGCCGATTATCTGTTGTTCCGTCACCGCCGGCTTTCGCGCGTCGCGCTGAACATTGGGGGTATCGCCAACATCGCTGTAATTCCGGCCGGGGCCAAGCCCGAAGACGTGGTTGCGTTCGACACAGGTCCGGGAAACATGGTGATCGATTCCCTCGTTCGGGAATATACCGGCGGCGCGCAATTGTGCGATTTCGGCGGAGAGATTGCCTCGCGAGGCGTCACTAATTCACCGCTTCTGACCGAGTTGCTCAAAGATTCCTATTACCGCGCGAAACCGCCAAAGACCGCCGGGCGTGAGCAATACGGAGTCGAATTTCTGGACCGCCTCAAGCGCTCCGGTCTCTCGATGCCCGACTTGATCGCGACCGCCACAGCACTGACCGCCGCCACGATAGCGAACGCCATTAAGCGAACGGACGAGGTGATCGTATCCGGCGGTGGCGCGCATAACCCGCGAATCCTGAATCAGCTTTCGGGCCGGCTCCCTGGAGTGAGAATCGTCACAAGCCAAGAGTTCGGCATTGACCCTGACGCCAAGGAAGCCATAGCCTTTGCCATTCTCGCGCGCGAGACTTGGCTGCACCGGCCAGGTAATTTGCCGTCCGCAACAGGCGCGAGACGCGCCGTGGTTC
>SHUI01000077.1 GCA_009697455.1 Bryobacterales bacterium | reverse complement strand
CGCGGCAACTCCGCGTATCACTCGTTGCAGGCGGTGGCGGCGAAGCGATTCTCCAACGATCTGCACTACCAGGTGGCCTACACTTGGAGTCACGCGCTGGATGAAGTGGATCCGGACGGCAACTCGTTCTTCGGAACGCCTATCAACAACCTTTCGTTGAACAGGGGGAATGCGCAGGTCGATATCCGCCACCAGGCGCGAGCGACCTTCGGCTACGACGTCCCGTTTGGACGAGGCAAGGTTTTCCTGCGGGATCTACACCCGTGGGGCAATGCGGTGTTGGGAGGTTGGAGCATCAATGGCGGGCTGTCGCTGTACACGGGCTTCTTTTTCGACGTTGCCGCCGCGGCCAATACGCTGAACATCGGCGAAGGTGTGCGGGCCGACCGTTTGCGGGATGGCAATCTCCCCAGAGGCCAGCGTTCGATCGCGCGCTGGTTCGAGACCGAGGCGTTTGTGAATCCCGGATTCCGCCAGTGGGGCAACGGCGGCCGGGACGTTCTGGTTGGACCGGGAACCAAACAACTCGATTTCTCGATCTTCAAACATTTTCCCGTCCGCGAGGGCAAGCAGTTCCAGTTCCGCGCCGAGTTCTTCAACCTTTCGAACACCCCGCAGTTCAACAACCCGAATGCCACGGTGGGAGCGCCAACCTATGGCATCGTGACCAGCGCCGGGAGCGAACAGACATTCCAGCGCGCGCAGCGGCAGATCCAGTTGGCGCTGAAGTTTTTGTTCTGACCGTGAAGGCCGCTCTCTCACCGGTCCGGGACGGGACGAGGCCGGAATCCGTGGCAGGCAGAAGGGATCAACACTACAAGGAGAGGCATGTTCCGCATCTCAAATGGCGAAATCACTCATCACCGTAGAGGAGCGGCGCGGCCCGCGCGCACGACGGCCGCGCGATCACGCCGTTCTTGCTCCACGTAAGGAACTTGGGAGAATAAAATGGTCATCACACAAATCAAGTGTTACCGGGTCGAGCTGCCCCTTCATGAAGGCAGCTATAAATGGCGGTAACTCCGTCGAAGTCTTCGACTCCACAGTGGTAGAAGTCCGGACCGACGCAGGCCTCACCGGCTACGGCGAAATCTGCCCGCTCGGGGCAGCCTATCTGCCGGCTTACGCCGCCGGGGCGCGCGCCGGAATCGCGGAACTCGCTCCGCGCTTGATCGGTCTGGATCCGACGCAGCTCTCGCTCGTCAATCACGCCATGGACAGCGCCATGCGCGGCCATCCGTACGTGAAGTCCGCGATCGATGTGGCGTGCTGGGACATCCTTGGCAAGGTCCGCGGCCAACCCGTTGTATCTCTGCTCGGCGGCCGCTTCGGGGAGAGCTTCGCGCTTTATCGCGCTATCTCGCAGGAGGTGCCCGAAACGATGGCGAAGATGGTCAGCGCCTACGGCAGCCAGGGTTACACCAAGTTCCAATTGAAGGTGGGTGGCGATCCGGACATCGACATCGAGCGGATCCGCCTCGCATCCGCCCAACTCCAGCGCGGCGACGTGCTGGTGGCCGACGCCAATACCGGTTGGACCCAGCACCAGGCTATCCGCGTGGTCGATGCCGTCCGCTCCGTGGACGTCTGCATCGAACAGCCCTGCATGCGCTACGAGGAGTGCCTTGCTGTTCGTGAGCACACGGACCGCCCCTTCATCCTCGACGAAGTCATCGACGACATCGGTCAGGTCCCGCGCGGCCACCAGGACCGCGCGATGGACGTCATCAATCTCAAGATCTCCAAGGTCGGCGGTTTGACCAAGGCGCGCCAGATCCGTGACCTCTGCGTCTCGCCCGGCATTGCAATGACCATTGAGGATACCTGGGGCGGCGACATCGTCACCGCCGCCATCGCCCACGTTGCGCATAGCACGCCGCCGGCTCTGCTTTTCTCTTCTACTGACTTCAACAGCTACGTCACGGTCAGTATTGCCGAAGGCGCTCCGCAGCGCGAAGGCGGACGGCTGGCCGCGCCGCAAGCCCCCGGTTTGGGCATTGCCCCGCGCATGGAGATACTAGGCAAGGCGGTATACGAATCATGAGACACGCACTATTTCTGCTGGCGGCCATCGCCTCGGCGCAACCCTACGGCATCGACCAGAAGGACTTTCCGGCGTCTGAGTTCCAGGAGCGTCGCGCGAAAGTCTTTGACGCAATCGGCCGGCAGGCACTGGCCCTCATTCCCGGCGCCTCAGCTGCGGATTCTCCGCAGGTGTTCCGCCAGTCCAACGAGTTCTACTATCTCACCGGCATCGAAGCGCCCCACTGCTATCTGTTGCTCGACGGAAGAAGCCGGAGGACCACCGTGTATCTGCCCCATCGCGACCCGGCTCGCGAACGCCAGATTGGCCCACTGGTGAGCGCGGAAGATGCAGCCGTCATCAAAGAACGCTCCGGGGTGGATGAAGTATTCGGAGTCGAAGCGCTCGCCCGCCATCTGGCGCCAGTGCAAATCCACCATCCGGCGCCCCCTCTCTATGTGCCTTTCAGCCCCCAGGAGGGCACGCGAGGGAGCCGCGACGAAATGTTGCGCCAGGTGGCCGAAGCTGCCTCTGACCCGTGGGACGGCCGCCCCTCCCGCAACGGGCACCTGCTCTCGCTGCTGCGCAGCCGCTTCCCGACGTACGAACTACGCGACCTCTCGCCCCTGCTCGATCCGATCCGTCTCATCAAGAGCCCGCGCGAAATCTCGCTCATCCGCCGTGCCTCGCAGATCGCCGGACTCGCCATCATCGAAGCGATCCGCAGCACCGAGGCCGGCGTTTATGAATACCAGTTGGATGCAGTGGCGCGATACGTGTATCTGCTCAACGGCGCGAAGCACGAAGGCTACCCGTCCATCATCGGCGGCGGCAAGAACGCATGGCATGGCCATTATTTCCGCAACGCCAGCGTCCTCAAAGATGGCGACCTCGTGCTCATGGACTACGCGCCCGACTACCGCTACTACACAAGCGACGTTACCCGGATGTGGCCAGTGAATGGCAAATACACGCCCGACCAGCGCGCGCTCTGCGGCTTCATTCTCGCCTACCGCGAGGCGCTGCTGAAGCGGATTCGCCCTGGCGTCACGCCGGACCAGGTTCTCGAGGGCGCCCGGCAGGAGATGGAGCCGTTTCTCAAAACACTGACCTTCTCGAAAGAGATCTACCGGAAAGGCGCCGAGGAGGCGCTACGGTTCCGTGGCCACCTCTCACACCCCGTGGGTATGACTGTCCACGATGTCGGCAGCTACCAGCGCAAGGAATTTACCGCAGGACTCGTCTTTTCCATCGACCCGATGCTTTGGATTCCCGAAGAGAACCTGTATGTCCGCATGGAGGATGTGGTTGTCGTTACGGCGAACGGTGTCGAGAACTTCACGGACTTCCTCCCGGCAACGCCTGACGGCATCGAAAAGCTTATCCGGGAAGACGGTATCCTGCAGATGAGGAAACCCACCAATCCATGACGACGGTACGGCTCATCCTGCTGCTTGGGCTGGCGGCGCTGCTGCCGGCACAGGTCGATCTCAACGCGCGTCCGCGCCGCGCCGAGCGCAGCCGCCAGTACGACGTGCTGCACTACCGGATTCAGCTCAAGCTCAATGATGCCGCGCGGTCGTTGGAGGGCGAAACCCGCATCACTCTGCGCCCCTTCCACGACGGCTTTGACACGCTGGTTCTCGATGCCGAAACCTTCCGCGTCACGGCCGTTGAACAGTTGCGCTTTGAGCAAACCCCCGGCAAGCTCACGGTACATCTGAACCGGCCCTACCGCTTTGATGAGGAACTTGCCGTCACCATTTCCTATCGCGCGGAAAACGTCGCCATCGATCCAACGCGCCATGGCATGCCGAAAGGCTACGGGCTGGGCATCTCCTTCAAGCCGGAAACGCCTTCTCACCCGCAACTCATTCACACCCTCTCGTTTCCCGAAGGGGCGCGCCACTGGTTCCCGTGCTACGACCATCCCAACGACAAAGCCACCAGCGAGTTGATCGCCACCGTCGACGCCCGCTATCAGGTCATCGCCAACGGCGTGCTGCAGGGCGTCACGGAGGATCGCGCGAAGGGCGAGAAGACGTTTCACTGGTTGCAGAACCAACCGCACTCCACTTACCTGTTCGCCTTCGCCGCTGGACCCTACGCTCAGGTGACCGATAAGAAAGGCCCGCTTCCCATCTCCTATTGGGTCTTTCCCGCCGCGGTACCCGATGCCGAACGGAGCTTCGGCAAGACCCGCGAAATCATTGAGTTTTTCAATCGCGAACTCGGCTACGCCTACCCATGGCCGAAGTACGACCAGATCACCATTCCAGACTTTGGCGGCGGCGCCGAGAGCACGAACGCCACCGTCATCGGCAGCAAAGCCATCCATGATGCCCGGGCGGATCAGGACTTCCCCAGCCACTCGCTCGTTGCCCACGAGGCCGCGCACCAATGGTGGGGCAATCTCGTCACCATGCGCGATTGGAGCCACACCTGGCTCAACGAGAGCTTCGCCACCTACTACGAGTACGTCTACATGAAACACCTTCTCGGCGGGGACGAAGGCGCTCTCAACCTCCTCGGCAAGAAACGTGCCTACCTGACCGAGGCTCGCAAGAAGTACATGCGCCCTATCGTGCTTGACCGCTGGGACTGGCCGAATGACAACTTCGACCGGCACACCTACCAGAAGGGCGGCGTGGTGCTTGCGATGCTGCGCTCCCTGTTGGGCGAAGAGCCGTTCCGCCGCTCGATCACCCACTTCCTGAAGAAACACGCATTCGGTTCAGTCGAAACGCACGACCTCCAGATCGCCATCCGCGAAGCCACAGGCCAGGTGCTCGACTGGTTCTTTGATCAATGGATCTTCCGCGCCGGCCATCCCGTGTTGGAGGCCGGCTACACCTGGGAATCCGGAGCCCTGAAGCTGAGAGTTCGGCAGAAGCAGCCCGCTCTGTTCACATTGCCGGTTTCCATCGGAGTCACCACGGCTGGCGGTAAACGAGTCCACAAAGTGTGGGTGCGCCAACGTGATGAATCGTTTTCCCTGCCATGCCCGGAAAAACCGCTCATGGTGCACTTCGATGAGGAGGAATTGATGCTGAAGGAACTCACCTTCCAGAAGTCGAAGGAGGAACTGCTCTATCAACTTGCAGACGACAACGCCATCGGCCGCATGGAAGCCGCATCGGCATTAAAGCCATTCGCTGACGATCCGCGGGTGGCCGCTGCGCTTCGCAAGTCGGCAACGGACGATCCATTCTGGGCCGTGAGGCGAGATGCCATCTTCCCCACCGATGCCGGTTTCCTACGTTTGCGCGCTTCGCAGGACCGCTCCTCCGCCGTCCGCACCGCCGCGCTCACCGCGCTCGGCCAGCTTCACGATGCATCGCTGACCGCGTTCTTCGAGGAACGATTCCGTGCCGACGACAGCTATCGGGCTCAGGCCGAGGCCGTGCGCGTGCTCGGCCGCCTGGGCGGACGCACTGCGCTGTTGCGCGAAGCGACCGCCATGAAATCCCCGGACGACATCGTCGCCGCCGCCGCCCGTGAGGCGCTCGCTCGCTAACATATGGTCACCGCACTCTACTTCGCACTGGCAGCGCTCACCGTGTTCTACGGCGCCATCTTCCTCCGGTCGTCGGCAGGCGCTCGCCCCTCGCTCATCCACTCGCTCACCGGCTTCGTCACCAACTTCCTCGACACGCTGGGCATCGGCTCTTTTGCCACCACAACCGCTATCTTCAAGTTCGGTTCCATGGTGCCTGACCGCCTCATCCCCGGTACTCTAAACGCCGGCCACACTCTTCCCACCGTCTTTCAGGCATTCATCTACATCACAGCGATCGAAGTGGATGCCCGCACGCTCGTCCTTCTCATTGCCGGAGCCGTCACCGGAGCGTGGTTCGGAGCGGCCGCCGTCGCCGGGCTCTCGCTGCGCACCGTCCGGTTGTGCGTCGGAGGCGCGCTCCTGATCGCCGCGGCCGCTCTGCTCATGCGCCAGTTCTCACTCTTTCCGCCCGGAGGGAACGCCCTTGGACTGGAGGGCTGGAAACTGCTCGCCGCTGTCGCCGGCAACGTCGTATTCGCCGCTGTTAGCACCCTCGGCATCGGTTTCTACGCCCCGTGCATGACAATGGTCAGCCTGATGGGCATGAATCCGGCAGCCGCTTTCCCCATCATGATGGGATCCTCGGCATTTCTTATGCCAGTGGCGAGCGCCCAGTTTGTCACGCGCAAAGCCTACTCCGCGCCGGTAGCGCTGGGGCTCGCCCTTGGCGGCCTCGCCGGCGTTCCACTGGCTGCATTCGTCGTAAAATCCCTGCCTCTGGATGGTCTGAGATGGCTGGTGATCATTGCCGTGCTGTACGCCGCCGTATTGACGCTCCGATCGGGAGAACCGAAATGAAATTAGCAATCGTTTCCTGTTTCATGGCCGGAAGTATGGCCGCCGCCCAGGTTGCCTCCTGGCCGTTTGAGCGCGTTGCGCCTCCCGACAAACTGGAAGGGTTCTACCGCTTCGCACCTGGTATCGCCGGACAAGCTCTCCGCTCCGATGGGCAGACCACTCACATTATTCGGCCTGCCGTCCAGGCTCCGCGCATGAATGGGCCGTTCACCATCGAGGCCTGGGTCGCCATTCAAGCTTATCCCTGGACCTGGTGCGCCATCGTGAACCAGGAAAAGAGCCGCCAGCGCGGCTACTCATTCTCGATTGATCCGAACGGCCACTTCGGGCTCCATGCCGCCGTCGGGGGGAAATGGATCGAGTCGCGGTCAGAGAAGCCCCTGCCGCTCTACCGCTGGAATCACATCGCCGCGACGTTTGATCCCGCCGAGGGCATCCGCCTGTTCTGGAACGGCGCCCCGGCGGGAAGACACGCTGTCACCGGCGCACTCGATGCCGCCGGCGAGACCGACCTCTGGGTTGCCCGCAACCTCACCCCGCGGCCTTTGAGTGAAGAGGTGCGCGTCGTGGCCGACGTCACCTACTCCTTTGATGGCCTCATCGACGAACTGATTATTCACGACCGCGCCCTCACCCAGTTCGCCGCCGTTCGTCCGCCCGCCCGGTCTCCTCTAGGCCCACCAGTCCTGCCTTCTGGTCCGAAAGGACCTGGCCGCTTCGGCGCCTACTACACTCGCCTCCGTTACACCGAAGAATGGGAGCGGCCGTGGCGCGTGGGCGACCAACCGGACGTGGTTGTCCGCTTCGACGACAACCCGACTCGCCTCGTCTTCTGGCGCGGCACCAGCTATGTCCCTGCCTGGGTGACCGAGAACGGCATCTGGTACACCAACGAGTTCTATGAGAGCCAGCGCGAAGGCATGCCCACCAGCGCGGAGCCGATGGCCGACAAACAGGCCCGCTATTCGTCGGTGAAGATCCTGGAAAGCACCCCCGCCCGCGCGGTCGTGCAGTGGCGCTACGCTCCTGTCAGCGTGCACTATGAGCCCGTCTTCGTCGATCCTTTGTCTGGCTGGGGCGATTGGGTGGAGGAAACCTACACAGTCTACCCGGATGGCTCCTGCGCACGCAAGATCCGGACATTCACCTCCAGTCCGCACGTCGTCCCCGGACAGGGAGCGGGTGAGATCAACTTTCGCCAGTTCCACGAGTCCATCGTCATCAACCCGCCGGGCACTCGTCCCGAAGACAACATCAAGCCGGGCGCGATCACGCTGGGCAACATGAAAGGTGAATCCTACACCTACAACTGGGAGAAGGAGCCGCCTGGGGAGAAGGCCACTTTCGATCCGGAAACGCTGAAGCTATTGCATCGCATCTCCGACATGGACACGCATCTGCATAAGTGGCTGACCAGACCGGCCAATGGGAATATCCATCTCGTCAACCTCAAGGCGAAGTACAGCCCATTCGTTGTCGTCGATCCGCGCCATGTCGCCATCGATTGCTATGCCGGCGAAATCATCCGCGAGCGCTCGATGTTTCCCTGGTGGAACCACTGGCCCGTGTCGCAGCAAATCCGTTCCACTGGCCGGTGGGCGGTGGCGCCCGACCGCGTTTCACACAGCTCGTTGACCCACATCCAATCCTGGATGCCGCACGAGGAGCGTCCGGATGGCCTCACCATGGTCATGTTGAACGGCCTCACCTCCGCGGGCGTTGCCGAGTTGCTGCCGCTCGCCAAGTCGTGGCTCGATGCGCCGCCCGCGCGCGCCCACGCAACCGGCTTCGAATCGCTCGGCTTCGACCGGACCGAGGGCGCCTTTGTTCTCACTCGCCGGGATGCATCGGCCACCACGCTCGATGTCACCCTGCAGGCCACGGCCGCCTCGCCGCTTGTCAATCCGGCCCTCGTCATTCGCAACTGGAACCAGCCGCAAGCGAAGGTCCGCGTCAATGGCCGCCTGCTAAGCGAAGGCAGCGGCCTCCGCACTGGCGTCACGCACCGCCTCGACGGCGAGGATCTCGTCGTCTGGATGCGGCACTCCGGTACCGCTCCGCTTCGCATCACTGTGTCGCGAGACTAGCTCACAGGGAAAATCAATGACCGTTACATTACATGGAATGGGGTTTATCCCGCCGCCACCACGCAGTTCACCGCCGATGGCTCACTCGACCTCAACGCTACCGCCAGGCACCTGGAGTACGTGATCGGGGCCGGGATCTCCGGGCTCATCCTGCTCGGCAGCGTTGGCGAAAACACCGCCCTCGAATATGCCGAGAAGCTCACTGTCCTGGAAGCGATGCTAGAGCAGTCAACGGCCGCGTGCCCGTTCTGACCGGCGTAGCTGAAAATACCACGCGCCTGGCCTGCCGCTTCGCGCGCGATGCCGAGAAGCTTGGCGTCGACGGACTCATGGTCCTTCCGGCGATGATTTACAAAGCCGATACCCGCGAGGCCATCGCTCACTTTCGCACCGTGGCGCAGTCGACTTCGCTGCCCATCATGATTTACAACAACCCCGTCGCTTACTATGTCGACGTCACGCCTCCCCAGTTCTCGGAACTGGCCAAGGAGGACAACATCGTCGCCATCAAGGAGTCCTCCGACGATGTCCGCCGCATCACCGACATCATCAACCTGCATGGCAGCCGCTTCATTCTCTTCAGTGGCGTGGACGACCGGGCGCTGGAAAGCATTCTCCTCGGAGCCACGGGTTGGGTGTCGGGACTCGTCAACGCATTCCCTCACGAGAACCAGGCGCTGTGGCGGCTCGCCACCGCGGGTAAATGGCAGGAGGCGCGCGAACTCTATCGCTGGTACTCACCCCTGCTCCACCTGGATACCAAAATCAAGCTCGTGCAATACATCAAGCTGGCTATGGCCGAAACCGGCCTGGGGAGTGAAACGACTCGGGCACCCCGCCTGCCGCTGGCCGGCGAAGAGCGGGAACAGGTGCTCGCCGTGATTCGGCACGCGATCAATTGCTCGCGAAGCACCCGGCTCTCCTCGCGAAGGTAGTCAATGACCTGCAGTTGGCGTTGATTCATCCACCCGGAAACGGCGATCACCACAAACCGGAATGGGTCGAGAACTCTCTGCGTCTTCAAAGCCCATTATCCCGAGTACCGGGCTATGGTAGGAAAACGTCGCAGATTCATGCGGATCCAGTTTTCAGACCATACGGGAATAGGGCGGCGAGCGAACCCAGCACGCCCAAGGCGGCGTACCAAGCCATAAGTTCGCGCAGGAAGAAGTTCGGGAAGAACTTGATTGACCGAACCTTATCCGGGGCGAGCCAAGGCGGCGTGCTCATGCCGGCTTTCTGCACCAGAGCGAGATGGACCACTAACAGGATGGTTGTGATCCCAGGGAGGACGGCCACGTGGAAACCGAAGAAGCTCGTGAGCGTCGCGCCGCCTACTTCGTCCCCACCGCGCAGGAAACGCGCCAGCGTCTCACCGATGACCGGTACGCGCGCCGCCATGTCCGTGCCCACTTTGGTGGCGAAATAAGAGACTTTATTCCAAGGGAGCAGGTAGCCGGAGAACCCGGACGCCAAGGCCAGGCCCAGAAGGGCGATCCCGCTGAGCCACGTCAGCTCACGCGGCTTGCGGTAGGCGTCCAGGAACAGCACGCTGAACATATGGATGAACGCGGCGAGGATCACCAGGTTGGCGGACCAGCTATGGACGGACCGCACAAGCCAGCCATACTCCACGCGGGTCATGATGAACTGAACGCTCTCGTAGGCCTCCGCGGGGCTTGGGCGATAGTAGAGCAGGAGGAGCACGCCGGTCAACACCTGGATGGTAAACATGGTAAACAGGAACAGGGTGATTCCACCGAAGTAGTACCACATGGTCGCGGAATGCACGGGTAAGGTCTTGTGCGAGGCGAACTCGCGGATCGCCGCGAGTCCCAACCTTTCTTCCAGCCATCCGGCGATTCCGGCTTTCGCTCCGGCAGCGTTCACGAGTCCTCCCTTCTCCGTGCCAATCAGGCGCGTTTTGAAATCACCACTTCCTCGCGGCGCACACGAACCGTGTACTCTTCGAGCGGCCCCGGCGGCGGGCCCGATAACACCTTGCCGTTCGTGTCGTAGAGTGCCTTATGGCAGGCGCACCAGATCTGATGGCTGGCGTCCTGATATTGCACCGTGCAGTTCAGGTGCGTACAGACGGCGGAAACCGCCTTGAATTCGGTCTCACCTACACGCATAAGCAAGGCAGGACGGCTGCCGAATTTTACGATTTTGCCGGAGTTCACCTTGAGGTCCGTGATCTCCCCGGCGCGTACCTCGTTTACGGAGGCTTCAGGGATCGACGGAGGGATCATGAACCGCAGCGCCGGATAGACGAACGAGGCGACAGAGGCTGTAAATCCACCTTTCAGAAAGCCTAAAGGGTGAAACCACCCATTGTGGGATGCGGTGCCGGGCAGTTCCAAGCGGGCAGGCTATCGGCAGGTTCCGGCGTTTGATTCGGTGGGCATCCGATGCGTAGTGGATTTCGCCGCTTCAGATCCTGAAAGGAATTGCAGTGCGGCCGCAGCAAAAAGCGTAACCGCTCAGAGCCCGGTAGCGACGACGAGGTTCGCGACCATGAACCTTGGATCTTGGGACGCGCCGCCTTGTCGAAAGAAACAACCTGCCTTTGCGGTAAGGATTGAAGAAGCAGCGACTCTCGAAGATGGGACGCTCAGTCGGAAAAGACCAGCACGGGCTTGCTTGTCACGTTCCCCGATCGCACCACCAACTCATGCCGCCCTCGGCCGATGCCTGCGGGTACCCGGATATTGACTTGGTACAGACCGACAAGATCCGGCGCGAGTCCCGCAAACATCACCTCGCAGGAAACGCCATCGATAGCGACGGCAGGGTTGGTTACGGCATGCGCCAACGGACTGGAGGGTCCGCCGCTGCCAGTGGCGGGAGCATTGCCGACCGGCCCGAGGCCCGTGGCGTAGAGATAAACAAGCTCACCAGCTCCGAGGGGGTTCAACGCCGTCACCAGCGTGTTGTCCGAAGTTCTGACGATAATCGCGGTGGATCCGTCCGTGGTGAACACGCCCGGCTGTGAGGCTAGCAGAGGAACCTCGAGCGGCAGGCTCGAAACTCCATCGCGGACGAGGACGATACTCGCCCTCGCGCCCGTTGTCTCCCAAGGGACTTGCATGTTCACTTGACCGGCCCCGTTGGCACCGGCGACAGCGTAGATTGGCGCGTCACGGCCATTGACGCGAACGGCCAATCCAGCAAGCGAGAGCGGCAAGGGGATGCCTGCTGCTGCTGTAATGCCGGTGCCCGCCGTGAGGTCCGTTCCGAACACAGTGACCGCGGAACCCGCTACCACCCCGCTCTCAAAACTGGCGGCGTTCGCCGCCGCTGTTGCGACCGGACGCCGCGGTTGCGCCTGCGTGGCGTCAATGCGATAAATACGCCCGCCGCTGTGATCGGCAAGGTAGACCTCGGCCTCCTCATCCTCCCCGAACGTGGAAAGCGAAAGCCGGCTCTCCAGCAGAAGGCGGTTGCGAAACTGCCCGGCTTCGCTGCGCAATCCCCAAATGCGGCCGCTCGCATAGTCGCCGTAGATGTAGGTTCCGGTGAGCGTTGGATAACGGGGGCCCCGGTAGACGAAGCCACCGGTAACGGAGACATCGCCCCTATTCCGGGTGTCGTACTCGTGGACCGGCAGCACGAGTCGATCCGCGGTGCACGCGCTGACAAAGCACCGCAGCCCTTCCATGAGGCGCCAGCCATAGTTCTCTCCGCCGCGGCTGCCGGCTGGGATGTAATTGACTTCTTCGGCGCGGTCCTGGCCGACATCGGCAATCCACAGATCGCGGGTTTCGCGGTCAAAGCTGAAGCGCCAGGGATTGCGCAGTCCAATCGCCCAGATCTCTGGTAGAAAGCGCGAGTCGCCCATGAAGGGGTTGTCCGGAGGGATGCGGTAGGGCGTTTGGCTGGATTCCACGTCGATCCGGAGGATCTTGCCGAGCCAGACCAAGCCGCTTTGCGCGTTGTTTCGCGGATCTCCCGCGCTGCCGCCATCCCCAAACGCGATCCATAGAAATCCATCGGGGCCAAATCGTAATTGGCCGCCATTGTGATTCTGGAAAGGTTGGGCCTGCCGGAGGACCATCTGCTCGCTCAGCGGATTGGCAATATTGGCGCCCTCGGACAAGCGATAGCGGGATACTATGGTTGTGCCGCAGTTGGGATCGGTGTAGTTGACGTAGAAGTAGCGTTTCGCGGCGTAACCGGGAGGAAATGCCAGCCCGAGGAGACCGCACTCCCCATTGGCGCGCGTTCTGGTTTGAATGTCGAGAAATGGCGTGGCTCGCAATTGCCCGTTTTGGTAAACGCGAATTATCCCGTTCTGCTGGGCGAAGAAGAGTTGCCCTGAGCCGTCACCCGCATTTTGGATGTCCGTGACGTTACGCAGTCCACTGGCGATCTCCGTCAACCGGATCTCAGGCTCCTGGGCAACTGCCGTACCGGCAACGAGTCCGGCGGCCAAAACCAGTTTAACGGCATCGCGCATGGCGAAAACCCCCTGACGCGGCGTGCTACAACACTCATTTCACCACGAAGGGCAGGGTGCCGGCACGTGTATCACTGCGGATGGAACAAAATCTCCTGTACGGACTCGGCCCGGACGAAAAGTCTTACACGGGATCCAGCCACCGAAGTCGTCTCCCCTTCGCCCAAGCCGAGAATCCACGGGTACCAATCGCCACCATCGAGGATCTTTTCGGGAGCGGACCAGCCAGCCGGATTGGCAAGCTCGGAATTCATCGTGAGATAGACCCCTTCCTGCGGCCACATCGGAGAGCAGCAGGATCGGTTCATGACCACGACGTACTTCCCGAGGGCGGTGTTCCAATGAACAGAAGGTCCCCAAAAGGCATCCGTGTCCGGCGCCTGCCAAGCCGCCGCGGCTGGAAAGATGGGTGTGACCGCGCCACCCAGGCCAGGCTCGTTCCAAGCTCCCTGGAAATACTTGCGGACCGAGCCGCGGGGCGCTGCGATCTTGCTCGCCGGCATTCGCGCGATGGCGACTCCTTGGCCTGCCAAGTCCCCACCATAGGATCCGAACAGGAAATAAAAGAACCCGTCTCGCGGATCGAACGCCACGGAGAAATCGCCGTGACCACCCGCGAAAAAGCCGTTCTCCGAGTTGCAGTCGATCGCATCACCCGAACTTAGAACGATACCCAAGTCGCGGAAACTCATCCCCCCGTCGTTTGAGACCAATGCCCCGATTTCAGGCGCGGTCAACTTCGAATTCGGGCACAATCCTTGAGGCTCATGATGGTACCAGGCGTATACCAGTTCTTCATCGGCTCGCCAGATCGACTCGATCCATAACGGGAAGTGTTCCTGGCTGTCGACCGCGATCGCCTCCGTCCGGATCAGATTCATGTTCGTGTCGAAGATGCCCACTTTCGGCGCGGCCCACGAGTGGTAGACGTGCAGCCGACCGTCCACCCAGAAGGAAGAATTATTCGAATCCATCAGGATCGGGAGCGTAATCGGTTCGGCTGCGAGGATGTCGTAATCCTGTCCGAATAATTGGAGAGAAAAAATCGCTAAGTAAACTATTCGTAAAAGCCTATTCACATATGTTAAGACGAAATATATTCTGTTCCGGTAACATTTTAATCAGCATTTTCGTTTTTACACCCGGCGGCCGGCGATTAGATTATGAAATGAAGTGAGATCGCCGCTACGTCGTGGCATCCACCGCGCAGGCGTGCCTCACTCCACCTGTACCGTGACAGCGTTGCTTGCGAGGCCGCCCGCAGCGACATACACGGGGACGGTTCCCACCGCCGCGGCGGCCGGTACGACGGCGTTGATCTGCCAGCGCCCGGAGGCCGTCCTACCGCTGTACTGGACCTCGGAGAGCTCGCCCGAAATCCAGACCGGGGGGGGGCGGCGGGTGCCTGGCCGGTGGCAAAGATCTGCACTACGCTGCCGCGCCGCGCGCGAGAGGCCGCGCCGTTGAGGCTGCCGTCCTGATTGAGGATGGCGCCGGGCTGCGTGGGGTCCGCGCCGTTCACCGTGAATAGGGCGGGCGCGGCTGGGCTCACCTCGAAGCGGCCGGCCGGGAGCGGTCCGGCTGCGGAGCCGAGCTCGGCGCGCGCCGGGCGCCGTTTCGGGTGGGACGCGGAAGACGAGTTGGTTGGGTGTCGATGCGATTACCTGCGCGGGGCGGCCTTCGATCCGCAGTTCCGCTGGTCCCGCGGGAAACGCGCCGAACGACGACGCCCAGGCGCCCGGCGCGATGCCGTGCTCGGGGCGGAAGCTGGCGGCGTTGACCACCGTCGCCTCGCCCTCGGGCGCCGCGGGCAGGCGCCTGGAGCGCACCTGGGCGAGCGCCATCCACGCGTCATGGCGCGTGAAATGGTCGGACGACCGCAGCCGCAGCATCACGTCCGGGTAGACGCTGTCGCGGTCGGGAATCCATGGCTGGTTGGGAAAGGCGCGGGTCGAGTGTTGCACCCTGAGCTGGGAGGCTCCGAGTGAGAACGCCGCCACTTCTCCGAAATGCACCGGCTTGCCGCCCGTGCCCTCGCCCACCAGAATCGCCGCCAGGCCCGACTGCCGGGCCAGTTGCTTCGCCCAGTCGTCATCGATCTTCAGGAACTCGGTGTTCTGCACGCCGGAGGAGAACGTGCCGCCGTCGGCGATGCCGTAGAACGCGAAGCGGCTGTTCTCTCGGAGCCGCGGAATGCGGACCGAAAGGCCCAACAGCAGGGGGACGATCAGGTTCGAGTTGCAGGTTCGAGTCCCCTCCCCCGTTTTCGCGTCGAGCGAGGCCAGCGTGGCGGCAGCGAACTGCCCGAAGGGGCGGCGCGCCTGGTCCTGGCAGGCGCGGTAGCGGATGTAGAAGGTGCGGCTCGCGTCGCTGTATTCGGACTAGTAGTTGAGCCCGGCGTTGCGCGCGTTGAAAGGATTGAATCCGCCGCCCGCGTCGAGCGCGGAGACCAGGGTGGCGTTCTCGACGCGGAATTCCTCGGTCGTGATTTCACGCGAGGCGAGGCGCAGCCGGTAGCGCACCGGATCGCCGCCGGCGACAAGGCCCATGCCGCGCAGCAGGCCGTGGTTCACCAGCACAGTGGGAATGCGGGCGCGCAGCCAGAATTCGTTCTCGTGGGCGATCAGCGGCGTGAGCCGCGTGATCGCTTCGGCAGTGGGTATGCCGTTCACTGCCTCGACCGCGGCCCCGAGCAGGCGCTGGCGGTTGGACGGCGCGGCGATGACGAACACGCCGTCGGTGAACCAGCGCAGCCGCACCGGAAGGTTCGCGAAGCCGAGGTTCGTGCCGGCGGCGTCGGCGACGATCAGGCCGGTATGGGAATCCCCGGCCGAAGCAATGAGGGTGTGTAGAACTCGACGGTCGCGAGGCGCGCGTTGTCGGCCTCCAGACGCGCGACCGCAGCCTCGAACTGCGCCTGCGGCTGCACGGCGTACAGACCGGGATGCACCCGCGGCAGCGTCTGCACCACCTGGCGGAGATCGGCGAGGCGCTGTTCGGGCGAGAGGGCCTGCCCGGGCAATGCCGCGGCAAACAGGATGGAGAGAACGGTTAACCGCGCGTGCATACGGTTTTGGCCGGGATTCCATTTTGGATTCCCGCCCCAGTTGAGTTTGAAATAAACCCAAGTCAAATTCTCGGACAATTACTCGTCGTCGTGCGAATGGGCGGCTTCAACGGGCTTTCCGGTAAGGGCGCCAAGCTGTTCCCGCGTATACTTCTCGCGCTTGGTTTCCTTCCCGGACAGCGTCTCCACAACAAAGTGGACCACAGCTTCGAATTCCCGGTCCAGACGGAAGTCCGGTGGGGCCTTCAGTCCGGGGATCATTGCCATTCCATGCTCGTCCATGACACATTCCAGTCCCGCGGGGAGCTGAAAGCGGATGCGCACCCCCTTCCGGACGGCGAGCCGCCGGAGATCGGTCAGTGTCACAGGTCTTCCTCTTCGATGACGATATCGGAAGCGTCCGAGAGCGCGTTGTGTCTCTCCTGGCAGGGTATGCAGTACCGAGCCCAAGGGACCGCCTCAAGACGCTTATTCGAGATCGGCTCCTCACATTCCAGGCAGACTCCAAACGTTCCACGCTCGATCCTTCGCAACGCGGCGTCCACCTGCTTGAGAACCGTGATTTCCAATTGATTGCGGTTGACGAACAGCCATTCTTCGTGGCTTTGCTGGCTCAGGTCCCCTTCGTCCGAAGGCTCCCCCCTGCGGTGCACGATTTCGGCGAAGCTGCCTGTGGACATGCGAGTCCGGATGTCCGTCCCCTTCTCCTCCAGGATTTTCCGAAAGCGCGTAACGGCGCCTTTTCCAGTCTTTTGATTCATCACGCCTGACATTGACACATTATTCTCCGGGCTCTCCAATCTATTGCGGACGCACAGCGCCCCGCACTGGTTACCAGGGAAGCCGCAGCGGGCAAGGACAGACCCTGAGTATAGCGCATACTGGCCGCGGTTTTCCCGGATCGTCTGTCCTCTTCAGCCCTCGAACAGTCCGATCTGGTTCCCCAGGTCCTTCCTCGGCTTTCGCGCTTTCAGCGGGCTTCCTATAACCCCGAGCACATGAACCTCAACCAGAGCCGCCCGGGGCACGAAGAGCTTCTGATGGTTTCCGTAAGGGCTTGGCGGAACCAGGGTGAAGCCATAATTCTCCAACTGGAGCAGATTATTCGGCAGGACGCCCTCGCTAATCTCCCCGTCCCTGAACTTCATCCGCACCCAGAGACCTCCGAGTTTCGGACGCGCATTGAACAGACGGCCTTCCGGAACCGGCTCTTTGGAATCCAGATCTCTAACAAAAGAAACCACTTTTATATCTTCGTATGGAACCAGCGAGCGGGTGCCGTCGGGCCGCAGAAGCTCGATTCCCGTGGCGCCAAGGTAGGTCCCCGGGCTGACGAAACCTACCAGCGAGTCCCGGTCGAACCGGCGGACGAAGACTTTTTTTGTTGTGGATCCCGACAAGTCAGCGCCTTTTCTTAAAGAGATTGTTTCAAACAATTTCGGGATTATTGTATCATTGGCACAATGCCACCGAATGCGGTCGAGCCCCTCGCGCGAGAGATCGAAGGGTTTCTGGACTACTGCAGAATCGAAAAAGGCCTTGCGAGCAACTCGCTTGAAGCCTACCGCCGCGACCTGGAGAAGTTCAGCGTCTTCTGCCTGAGTGAGCCGGCGGAAGGTATTCCTGGAATCGAAACCGTCCGGTTGTACCTCGATTCCCTCTATCGCGCCGGGTTGGGAGGGCGGTCGATTGCACGCCACCTCTCTACGCTGCGAGGGCTGTACGGGTACCTGGTGCGCGAAGAGAGAGCCACTTCCGATCCGACGGAGAACATCGGCGCTCCGAAGCAATGGGAAACGATACCGAAGTATTTGAATCGGGGGCAGATCGAGCGGTTGCTGACGTCTCCCGACCCGTCTCGTCCGACCGGTATTCGGGACCGGGCCATGCTTCAGTTGTTGTATGCCACGGGCTTGCGGGTTTCCGAGCTGTGCGCGGTGGAACAGGGCGACCTGAACGGGGAATTGGGAATTTTACGAACGACGGGAAAGGGGAATCGGCAGCGGATCGTTCCGGTGGGCAGTCACGCGCTCGCCGCAATCGAAACGTATAAAACATCCGCCAGGTCCGCGATCCTGAAGGGACGGACCAGCCCCTACCTGTTCGTGACCGCGCGCGGCGGGAAGTTGACACGGCTCGCGTTTTGGAAAAATCTGGCGGGGCATGGCAGGAAGGCTGGAATTTTTCACAACCTGACGCCACACGTGCTACGCCACAGTTTCGCGACCCATCTTTTGGAGGGCGGAGCGGACCTGCGAAGCGTCCAGACCATG
>SHUI01000076.1 GCA_009697455.1 Bryobacterales bacterium | reverse complement strand
ATGACCCTGACGCTCAAGCCGGTGCAGCACGGGATAGAGCATGCCGTCGGTCCACTGTAGGTGCCCGCCTGACAACTCGCCCACTCGCTTGATGATGGCGTAGCCGTAACTGTCGCCTTGGGCAAGTATGGCGAGCACGAGAGGCGTGGCGGAAGCAGCAACCAAGTCCTTACTCATGTCCATACGTAGAAGTATTATACATTGCTGTTCTATGTATGTCAATAGCCTGCCGCGGCGAGGGCGGCAGGCGTGGAGAGGAAGGTTCTGCGGCGAATTCGGCTTTATCATACCGCCGCGGCCAGCTCCCAGAGGTAACCGCCGTGCTTAGAATTCTGGCTTAAGCACGGATAACATCTTGGATTCCAGGTTGCGGCCAGTAAATACCATCCTGAAGCATGGGTGAGCCTGATCGCCTGTACAACCTGTACAAACGTCGGCAGCCCAGGTGCGCCTTCAAGCCGACTTACGGAACGGCCGCCGTCGCGCGGTCCTCCGGCATGCAATCCCCCGCCCGTTGCCGCTAGAATTGAAGTATCCGCATGGATCCCAAGAGTATCGACCTGAAGCAGACCGTGAACCTGCCGCGCACGGACTTCTCGATGAAGGCCAATCTTCCGCTGACGGAGCCGAAAACGCTCGCGCGCTGGGAGGCGGAAGATCTTTACGGGCAGATTCGCAAGTCGCGCGCCGGACGCCCGAAGTACATCCTTCACGACGGTCCGCCCTACGCAAATGGCCGCATCCACCTGGGTCACTCGTTCAACAAGATCCTCAAGGACTTCATCGTGAAGTCGAAAACCATGGCCGGTTTCGACTCGCCTTACGTCCCCGGATGGGACTGCCACGGACTTCCCATCGAGATTAAAGTCGATCAGGAACTCGGCTCGAAGAAGGCGAAGATGTCCGTCTCCGAGATCCGCGGCGAGTGCCGCAAGTACGCCGCGAAGTATGTCGAGATCCAGCGCCGCGAGTTCAAGCGCCTGGGCGTTTTCGGACTCTGGGATCAGCCCTACCTGACGATGAGCGCGCATTTTCAGTCGGTAATCGCGGGGGCGTTCGTCGATTTTCTGGATCAGGGTTACGTTTATAAGGGGCTTAAGCCGGTCAACTGGTGCTTGAGTTGCCGGACTGCCCTGGCGGAGGCCGAGGTCGAGTACGAGAACCATTCGAGCCCCTCGATCTGGGTGCGCTTCAAACTCACGTCGCCGCCGGAGGCCATCGACCCGGCGCTTGCAGGACGGAACGTCTACGGCCTCATCTGGACCACCACGCCGTGGACCATTCCGGCGAACATGGCGATCGCCTACCATCCGAAATTTGAGTATTCGGCTGTCGCCGCTGTCGGCGATGATGATAACGTCTACATCGTCGCCTCCGATCTTCTGCGCACGACCGCCGAATCCTGCGGGTGGGCCGAAACGCAAGTCCTCGCCCGTTTCGAAGGCGCGCGGATCGAAGGCGCGGTGTTCCGGCATCCTTTTCTCGAACGCGATTCCCAAGGAATCCTCGGCGATCATGTGACTCTCGAACAGGGCACCGGCGCGGTCCACACCGCTCCTGGGCACGGTCACGAGGATTACGTGGTGGCGCGGCAGTACGGCATCGCGACCTATTGCCCGGTCGATGCCGCGGGCCGCTTCTACCGTGCCGAAGGCGCGGCCGGAGAGTTGCCGGAAGCACTTCTCGGCAAGAACGTGTGGGAAGCGAATCCGCTCGTAATCGAGATCCTTCGAGAACGCGGCGGGCTGCTCGGGCTCACGAAGATCGAGCACAGTTATCCGCACTGCTGGCGCTGCCATAAACCGACCATCTTCCGCGCCACGGAGCAATGGTTTATCGGAATGGAGCGCAACGATTTGCGCACGCGCGTGCTCGAGGCGATAAAGAACGTCAAGTGGATGCCTTCGTGGGGCGAAGAGCGGATCTCGAACATGGTCGCGACGCGGCCAGACTGGTGTATCTCGCGGCAACGCATCTGGGGCGTGCCGATCACCGTGTTCTATTGCGAAGACTGCCGGGAGCCGCTCACGGACCGGGCAGTCCTCGACCCGATCGTGAAGCTTTTCGCCGAACATACCGCCGACGTCTGGTATGAGCGCGAGGCGAGCGAACTCATCGCCACCGGCACGGCCTGCGCGAAATGCGGCGGCGGGTCGTTTACCAAGGAACGCGACATTCTCGACGTCTGGTTCGATTCCGGATCAAGCCATCTCGCCGTGCTGAACGGCGAGGGCGGACTCGACTGGCCATCCGACCTTTACCTCGAAGGCGGCGATCAATATCGCGGGTGGTTCCACAGTTCGCTGCTGATTGGCGTGGGGCTCAGGGACGCCGCGCCTTACCGCGGGGCCGTCACCAATGGCTGGGCGCTCGATGGGGAGGGCCGCGCGATGTCGAAGTCGCTCGGCAACGTGGTGGAACCGGAGACAATCATCAAGCAGTACGGCGCGGAGGTACTGCGCCTGTGGGTGGCGTCGGTCGAGTTCAACGAAGACGTGCGGATGTCGGACACGATTCTGACGCGACTCTCGGAAGCCTACCGCAAGCTGCGCAACAGTTTCCGGTACACGCTGGGCAACCTCTCCGGCTTTGAGCCGGAGACCGATGCGGTGCCCGGCGCCGAGTTGCTCGAAATTGATCGCTGGATCCTGATGCGCGCGGCCGACTTGGTTTCGAAGTGCCGCGCGTGGTACGACGAATTCGCGTTTCACAAGGTCTACCACGCCGTGTACGATTTCGCCACGGTGGATCTGAGTTCCGTCTACTTCGACGTGCTGAAGGATCGACTGTACACTTCGGCGACGCGGTCGCAAGCTCGCCGGAGCGCCCAGACCGCCCTCTACCGGATCACCTTCGCGTTGACCCGGTTGCTCGCTCCCATCATTCCCTTCACGACGGAGGAAGTATGGCTTAGTCTGAAGCTGGCGGGAAGCGTTCATACGGCGGAGTTTCCGACGCCGGAGGAATTGGTGCGCGGGCTTTCCGAGGAGCAGCGGTCGAGGCTCCCGAACTGGGACCGTCTGCTGCCGGTGCGGCAAGAAGTGCTGAAGAAGCTCGAAGCCGCGCGCCAGGAGAAGGTGATCGGGGCGCCGCTCGAAGCGGCGGTACGAATCGGCGCGGGCGACGCCGTATATCCTTTGCTCATGGAATACGCGGCGGACTTACCCGGCCTGTTCATCGTCTCGCAGGTTCATCTCTCAAATCATGCACAACAGGGCGATGCTGTCGAGATCGCGGTGGAACGCGCGGCAGGCGTCAAGTGCGAGCGCTGTTGGAAATATACAACGGATACCGGCGTGAATGCGGATTTCCCCACGATCTGCGCGCCGTGCGCCGATGCCGTCGTCGAGATGACCGCGAATGTCTAGTTCGCCCGCCCGAGCAACGCTCGCTGCCATCAGCCTGGTTATTTTCACGCTTGACCGCGTCACGAAGTGGATCATCCAAAGCCGCTTTTCGGCGTTTGACACGGTGCCGGTGATCCCGGGCTTTTTCGACATAATCCACGCCGAGAATCGAGGTGCGGCCTTCAGTATGTTTGCGGATTCGAGTTCCCCATTGCGAGCGATACTCCTCATCGGCGTCTCCGCGGTGGCGATGGGCGTTGTGGCTGCGATGCTCTGGAACGCCTCGAAACTCGACCGCGCCACAGCCTTCGGCCTTTCGCTGATTTTCGGGGGCGCGATGGGCAATGTTTTCGACCGCATCGTTAGAGGCTCGGTCACCGATTTCCTGGATTTCTATATCGGCAGCCTGCATTGGCCGGCCTTCAACGTGGCCGATAGCGCGATCGTTGTGGGGAGCGGTCTTTTGTTGCTGGATCTGGTCCGCCCCTGGTTGCGCGCGCGGACAACCTGATGTTTCCTCAAGTCTTCAGCGTCGGCGGCTTTTTCCTTCCCACCTACGGACTGCTGGTGGCGATCGCGTTTCTCATGGCCGTCTCGGTAACGGGCCGGCTCGCGCGGCGGTCCGGCCTCGACAAGGACGCCGTTCTCAATCTGGCCATCTATTGCGCGCTTGCGGGAATCGTTGGGGCGAAGCTACTGATGTTCCTCGTGGATTTTCGCTATTACGCCGATCACCTGGGTGAACTGCTTTCGTTCTCGAGTCTTCAGGCAGGCGGTATCTTCTATGGCGGGCTGATCGGCGCGCTGCTAGCCGCCTGGATTTACACGCGCAAGATGGGTCTTCCGCCGCTTCAGACAGCCGACGCTTTCGCGCCCGGACTGGCGCTCGGGCACGCCATCGGACGCCTGGGATGTTTTTCCGCGGGTTGCTGCTGGGGACTCGAATGCCACCGTCCGTGGGCGGTCACGTTCACAAATGCGAAGGCGATCACCGGCGTGCCGCTCAACACGCCGCTGCATCCCACGCAGCTTTACGAGGCGGCTTCCGAAGCCCTGATTTTCGTGGTGCTGTACAAGTTTTTCGGGCGGCCTCACAAACCAGGCGCGGCAATCGGACTGTATGTGCTGTTGTACGGCAGCGTGCGGTTCGCAGTCGACTTTTTCCGCTTTCATGAGCCGGGCACGCCTCCGGGAGGGCTGTACGCGGCGCAGTGGATTTCGCTCGCGTTGATCGCCTGCTCCATCGCGGGGCATTTCTGGAGCCACAACCGCAAAGAGCACGCATGAGCACGCGCCGTGAATTTCTGGCCGCCGCCCTCGGAGGGTTTCCCGGTTTCGGGGCGCGGACTGCGATTCCGCTTCAGACGATTCGAAATGGGCGGTCGAAGCGCCGCTATCTCTGGATTCACGGCAACGAACGCACGGCGCGCGCCGTGCTGCTCGATCACATCAAACGTTATCACGGCACGGCGAACCTGATCAAAAGCAAGACGCGGAACATTAGACTGCTCGACGGTGTGATCGACCCGAATCGCCTCTTCTCGCGAACCGGCGCCGAAGCGAACCTGCGGACGCTGAATCCGCGATGGACGGCGGAGAAGATCGTGAAGGCGCTCGACCGGCTTGACCGCGGCCGCGAAAGGACGGTACGCGCCCTGCTTCCGCCAAAAGACGGCCTGTTGATCGCGCTGCACAACAATTCCGAAGGGTACTCGGTAAACGATGAGGTTGCGATCAGCGACCGCACGTCTCTCCGCGACGAGCCGCATCCGCACGAATTCTTCCTTTGCACACAGGCGGCGGACTTCGAGATCCTCAAGACCTCGCCGTACAATGTGGTTCTTCAGAATCGAGCGCCGAAGGAGGATGACGGTTCGCTCTCGCGTCTGGCGGCGGCGCGGGGCGTGCGGTACGTGAACCTTGAAGTCGCGCTAGGGAACGCGGAAAAACAGCGGGAAATGCTGGATTGGGCGGAGCGGCATTTGCCGTGATGTGGCGGAGTCGGATCAGGTGGCAACAACCAAACGGGGGCATGACCATCGCGGAAAATTGTGAAGGCGGCGTCTTGCCCCGCGAAGCCGTGAAAGTCAAGGAGTCCACGGTGGTGCGGTCCTGGAGTGTATCCCCCGCGGAGCAAGAACGAACCCGCGCTAGTTGTCACCGCCCAAGAGTTGATTCGGCGCCCGGCTGAGGGTTGTCCTCCACGGTGGGCAGAACATCGGTTCCATGACCGGCCTTTCGCGGCCCTTTACGACGCGCGCAACATACCCAGCAGAGCGTTCACCACCAACGCGCCCATGCCGATCGGGATCATGATCTTCCAGCCGATGTTCATGAGCTGGTCGTAGCGGAATCGCGGGAACGTCCCGCGAAACCAGATCATGATGTAGACGAACACCGCGACCTTGAACAGGAACCAGAAGAGTCCGATGATCGCCGCATTGACCGCCGGAATCAGGAACGGCACCGCGACACTCATGCAAAGGAACGCCGCCCCCACAAGGGTTTTCTGTTGTACCGGGTCCTTGAGCTTCTTCACCAGAATGAGGCTGCTCGCGCCGGAGCCGAAGAAAATCAGTACCGGAAGTCCCACGTTCAAGGGCATCTCAAGCCACGCGACGTGCGGGAAGGGTCTCAGCCAACCGCCCCAGAACAGCGTGACCGCGACACTCGACACAACGAAGATATTCGCGTACTCCGCGAGGAAGTACAAGGCCCAGCGGAAACCGCTGTACTCGGTGTGGAACCCGGCCACGAGTTCCGATTCCGCTTCGGGCAGGTCGAATGGAGCGCGGTTGGTTTCAGCCGTGGCGGAAATCAGGTACACGACGAAAGGCACGATCATGAAGCCGTAATTCTCGAAAATGAACCAGATTTGCCTGTCGCTCTGCGCTTTCACGATGCCCTGCATGCTCAGCGTTCCCGCCACCATCAGTCCGGAGAGCAGGGCGAAGGAGAGCGCGACCTCGTAGCTGACAAGTTGCGCGGCGCTGCGCAAAGCCCCGAGTAAGGGATAGTGGCTGTTCGACGACCAGCCGCCCAGAATGATTCCCAAAATCCCTACTGCCGACATCGCCATGATGACCAGCACGCCCACGTTCACATCGGCGACGGCGAGTTTCTCGCTGAACGGGATCACGGCGAAGGCTGTCAGCGCGGTGAAGGTCGAAATGATCGGAGCGAACCAGAAGATACCCTTGTCGGAATCCGCCGGGATGATGTCTTCCTTGAGCAACAGCTTCAGGGCGTCCGCGATAGGTTGCAGCAGCCCGTGAGGACCGACGCGCATCGGGCCGAGACGCACCTGAAAATCCGCGAGCACTTTTCGCTCGATAAGCACGATATAGCCGGCCAACAGCGGGAATACCGCGATGATCACCACGATCATCGAGACGGGCAGGAATAGGGGATGATTGAAGACCGTTTCCATATTTTAGGGCTCGGTAGTGGGGGAGGTTATCGCCGTTTTTGGCCTGCCGTCTTCGCGGGAGAAGGCAGGCGGCAAAAAGCTATCGCCTGCCCCACCGGCTCTCACTTGGAATAGTTGTTTCATCTCAGGTCCTTATCTCATGAGCGAGGTCTGGGCCATTCTAAGGAACGGCTCCGGATAAACGCCGATAACGAGCGTAAGCACGCCCGTAACGCCCAGCGCCACGCGCAAGCCAAGACTGGTCGATAGCGGAGCCGGCTCGAACTGCTCTGGAATGAACATGCTTTTGACGATGCGGAAGTAGTAGTAGATCGCGACGGCGACGTAAAGCGTCGCGACGACCGCGAGCGTATAGTGACCGGTTTCGATCAGCGAAAGGAAGATGTAGTACTTACCCAGAAAGCCCGCGGTTGGCGGAAGCCCGGCGAGCGACAGCAGGAACACCAGCATCAGCAGGGCGTAGCCAGGGCTCTTGTGCATGAGGCCCGCGAGATCGTCCACGTCTTCGCCGGCGATACCCTTGCGGCGCATCGCGATCACCACGAGGAACGCACCCAGATTCATGAACGTGTACACCATGACGTAAACGGCAACGCCATTGAGGCCCGTGCGATTTCCGGCAATCAGGCCGAGCAACATGTAACCGGCGTGCGAAATGGAACTGTAGGCGAGCAGCCTCTTGATATTGTTTTGCGAAATCGCCGCGAGGTTGCCGAACGTCATGGTGGCGATGGCGACGGCTGCGAGTAGCGGTTCCCAAACGGGGCGGGAGGTCGCAAGCGGGCCCATGAAGATGCGCAGCAGGAACGCGAACGACGCGGCCTTCGAGGCGACCGAAAGATACGCGGTCACCGTCGTGGGCGCGCCTTCATAGGCGTCCGGGGCCCACATGTGGAAGGGCGCCGCGGAAATCTTGAACAGCAATCCGACGGAAGTGGTGGCGATGGCGAGGAGAATCATCGGGTCCCAAGGGTCACGTGACGCGAACGCGGATGCCACGTCGCTCAGCTTTGTGGAACCGGAGATTCCGTACATGATGGAGAAGCCGTACGCCAGAAATCCGCTCGAAAACGCGCCCAGGAGCAGATACTTCATGGCGGCCTCGTTCGAGCGCCGCTCGGCTCTGAGGAATCCCACCATGACGTAGAAACAAAGCGCCATCAACTCCAGCCCGATGAAAAGGGTGATAAGGTCCGTACCCGCCGCCAGGAAGAACATGCCGCACTGCGCGAACAGGATCAGCGCGTAGTACTCGCCATGGTGCTCGCCCTCGATCTCAAGGTAGTGGTAGGAGACGATTGCGACCACAACGGTGGCAATGACAAAGATCCAGTTGAAGAACAGCGCAAATCCGTCGATTGTCAGCGAACCCTGAAAGGCGGTGATTTCGTTCATCCCGTTGGCGGAGAGAAACGCCTGTTGCCGCCAGAGTCCGTAGCCGCAGAAGGCTTCTCCGGCGAGGAGAAACAGGGTGAGCCATTTGCGGTCCTTTGGATTCGGGAAAAGGAGGAAATCAAACAGAAGAATGGCGCAGCCGAACAGGGCCAGCATCAAGGCGGGCGCCAGCACGAAATGGTCGGTGGTAGTGTAGAACTGACTCATCGGACCTCCGTCGCGGCGGCTTTGGCCGCCTGGCCGTGATAATATCCAGGCTTAACGCGCTCCACTAACTCCTGCACCGGCTTCTCCAGAATGTCAAAGTAAGGTTTGGGATAGACGCCAATCCACAGCGCCCAGGCGATCAAGGGAAGGAAGACAACCATCTCGCGCGCGCTCAGATCGGGCAGGCGCAAGTTCTTTCCGTTCGTCACCTGCCCGAGCATGACCCGCTGATAGAGCCACAACAAATAAGCCGCGCCCAGGATAACGCCCGAGACAGCGAACGCCGCCCAAATCCTGTTCGCCTCGAACGCACCCTGAAGAATCGTAAACTCGCCGACGAAACCGTTCAGCAGCGGCATGCCGGCCGAACTCAGCATGGCGATAGCGAATACGATCGCGTACTTCGGCATCACGTGCGCAATGCCGCCGTATTCGGAGATCTCGCGTGTGTGTCTGCGTTCATACATCACGCCGATCGCGAGGAACAGCATGCCGGTCGAAATCCCGTGATTGATCTGCTGTACGACGCTGCCGGCGATCCCATTCGGATTCAGCGCGAAGATTCCAAGCGTGCAGAAGCCCAGGTGACTCACGGACGAATACGCGATCAGTTTCTTCCAGTCCTTCTGCATCAGGCAGACCAGCGCGCCATAGATGATGCCGATAATCGAGAGGATGGCGAGGATGCGAACGATCTCAGCATCGTTCGAAGCCCTTGGCAGCAGAGGCAAAGAGAATCGCAGGAACCCATACGTGCCCATCTTCAACAGCACCGCGGCCAGGATGACGGAGCCTGCCGTGGGCGCTTCGACGTGCGCGTCCGGGAGCCAGGTGTGGAACGGGAACATCGGAACTTTGATCGCGAAGCCGACAAAGAACGCCCAGAAAACCCAGCGCTCCATACCCGGTTCGAGCACAACCTTCATTAGATTCGCGATCTCGAAAGTGTATGCGCCGAACTGCGCGTGATACTGGAAGTAGAGCGTCAATATTCCGAGCAGCATCAGGACGCTTCCAGCCAGCGTATAAAGGAAGAACTTGATCGCGGCGTAAAGTTTTCGCGGCCCGCCCCAAACGCCGATGATGAAGTACATCGGCACGAGCACCAGTTCCCAGAACACGTAGAACAGGAAGAAGTCGAGCGACAGAAACACTCCGATCATGCCGGTTTGAAGCAGCATGAACATGGCATAGTATTCCTTGACGCGGTCATCGACGGCGTTCCAGGAGGAGAGCGCTGCGATGAAACCGAATACAGTAGTCAGCATGATGAGCAGCATGCTGATGCCATCGACGCCGATGAGATACTGCACGCCGAGGCTGGGAATCCACTCGGCGCGCTCGACGAACTGGAAACCGCTTGCGCCCTTATCAAAGCGCGTGACGAGGGGAAGCGAAACCAGGAAGCCGCCAAAGGCCACCACGTTCGCCCAGAGACGAATCGCGTTCTTGCTCGATCCGGGAATGAACAGCAGCACGGCGAGCCCGGCCAGCGGCGTAAATAAGATAATGCTGAGTAAGTGCTGGTCCAATTCCGGTCTCCCTCGCTTATTTGCCCGCCATGAAATAGCCAAAGAACAGCGCCACGCCCACCACAACATAGAGCGCGTAAGACTGCACCTGCCCGGTCTGAATCAAGCGCACCGGATAACTCATCGCTTTCACCATAAAGGCGCTAAACCGTACCGCCCCATCGACGATCCACGTATCCCACCACATGGAGGCGCTCGCCGTTGAACGCGTCAGCCGTCCCACGCCGTTCACGGTTCCGTCCACAACGCCGCGATCGAACGCTCCCATGAGCAACCCGCCACCCTTGCAGATACCATTCACAAAGACTGCGTTGTAGATTTCATCGACGTACCATTTGTTGAGCAGCACTGTGTGCAGCGGCTTCATCGAGCGTTCCATCGAATCCGAAAGCTCCGGACGCACATGGTACATATAGCGGGCAATCGAAATGCCGGTCACGGCAACCGTGACCGAGACGCCCATCAGGAGCCATTCCATTCCGGTATCGTGATGCGCCTCGCCCGCCGCATGAGCGGCTTCCGCCGCGGCGTGCGCCGCGTGGCTTGTGAACACGGGTTCGAGCCAGGTCTCGAACAGGCGGAACCCGTCGCCAAACGCGCTCCACAGCTTCGGCACGCCGATCCATCCGCCGAGCACGCTTCCCACGGCCAGCACCGAGAGCGGGATCGTCATCGTGGCCGGGGACTCATGCAGGTGCTTCGCGGCTTCCTCGGAGACCCGCGACTTGCCGTAGAAAGTCATGTTCATCAGCCGCCACATGTAGAAAGCCGTCATGCCGGCCGTGGTAAGGCCAACCACGTACAACGTGTGCGAGCCGAGCGGCGAACTCCAGGTCTGCCAGAGAATTTCGTCCTTCGAGAAAAATCCCGCAAGTCCGGGGATACCGGCGATCGCGACCGATCCGACAAACATGGTCCAGTGCGTGATGGGGATCTTGTCTTTCAACGCGCCCATATGCCGCATATCCTGCTCGCCCGACATGGCGTGAATCACGCTGCCGGAACAGAGGAAGAGCAGGGCTTTGAAAAATGCGTGCGTGAAGAGATGGAAAACCGCCACCCAATAAGCGCCCACGCCAAGCGCGAGGAACATGTAGCCAAGCTGGCTGACGGTGGAATACGCAAGCACGCGCTTGATATCGTTCTGCACCAGGCCGATGGAGGCAGCGAAAATTGCCGTAAACGCGCCGACCATTGCCACAATGTGCGACGTCGAAGGAGTCAACTGGAACAGCGCGTTCGATCGAGCTACCATGTACACGCCCGCCGTCACCATGGTCGCCGCGTGGATCAGCGCCGATACAGGCGTGGGTCCTTCCATCGCATCCGGCAGCCAGACGTACAAGGGGAACTGCGCCGATTTGCCGGTGGCCCCAACGAACAAAAGCAGCGCCATCAGGCTCAGGATGCCGAAGCCCGCCGTTTCGGCGTGAAAATTACCGCTCTGTAGCGCTGTATTGACGTCCAGGAACCGCACGCTCCCGGTCACGGCAAGCATCAGCAGAATACCCAGGATGAAGCCCGCGTCGCCGATGCGGTTCACGACGAACGCCTTCTTGCCCGCGTCACCAGCGGACTTCTTGTGGAAGTAGAATCCGATCAACAGGTAGCTGCAAAGGCCCACGCCTTCCCATCCGACAAAGAGCAGCGCGTAGTTGTTCGCCAGCACCAGCATCAGCATGAAAAAGACGAACAGGTTCAGATAGCCGAAGAAGCGGTAGAAGCCCGTTTCGTGGCCCATGTAACCCACGGCGTAAACGTGAATCAGGAAGCCGATTCCCGTGACCACCAGGATCATCACGGAGCTTAACGGATCGAGCAGGAATCCCCAGTCCGCCCCGAAAGTTGCCATGCGGCCGTCGGCCATGTGGAACGGCAAGCCGGCAAGCCAGGTGAATTGGATGACCTCATGGATTTTCTCGGATTTCCCGGCGAGTTGAAGGACCGCGCCCAGGGAGAAGATGAAAGAAAGCAGAACCATGCCCGGACAGAGGAGCGATACCAAACCTCTTAAGGGTGAGTGCGCGTGGCCGTGTTTACCATGCGCGTCGTCATGCGAGTGATCATGCGTATGGCCGTGCTCATGCCCATGATCGTGCGAGTGGTCATGCGAATGCCCGTGATCGTGCGAATGAGAATCGCCGTGCGAGTGTCCGTGATCCTCTTCCACATAGGTCACGCCAGGCGCAACCGCCACGCCGGATTTCGGCTGCGGATCGAACTTCTTGCCAAGCAGCAGCATGGCAGCTGCGCCGAACAGCGGAAACAGAGGGATGAGCCAGATCGAATCGAGAAAGTTCACCATTTCAGCAAATTCACCTCATCCGCGAGGACCGTTTCCTTGTTGCGGAACAGCGCGATCAGGATGCCTAGTCCGACGGCTGCTTCCGCCACTGCGTCGGTGATCACGAAGATCGCGAAAATCTGCCCGTTGACGTTTTGCAATTGATTCGAGAACGCGATCAGGTTGATGTTGACGGCGTTAAGTATGAGTTCGATCGACATCAGAATGATGACGATGTTGCGCCGGGTCAGAACGCCTACCGTGCCGATCAGCAGCAGCGCAAGGCTGAGCGCGAGGTAATGAACGGTGGTAACGGGTTGCACGGTCAAATCCTCTTTTTCGCCATTATGACGGAGCCAACCACCGCGACCAGCAGCAGTATGGATGCCACCTCGAATGGCAACAGGTATTCGGAAAACAGGACATCGGCGATCGCTTCGACGTTTCCGGGACTAACGGACCCGCCGGACTGGGCGGCTACTGGAGCCTGCGCGAGTTTGAGCGCTCCCGTGCCTTTGGTCATGAACCAGGCGGCCTGGAGTCCGACGATGGCGGAGCAGACCAAGGCGATGGCCCACTGTCCGTTGAACTGGCGTTCCTTGGCGGCTTCGTCGAGATTCACCAGCATGATGACGAACAGGAACAGCACCATGATGCCGCCGATATAAAGAACGATTTGCACGGCGAAGAGAAACTCGGCTTTCTGCAACAGGTAGAGACCGGCGACGCCCAGTAGCGAGACGATCAGCGAGATCGCACTATGCACGGCGCTGCGCCGCGTAACGGTCAGGATCGCGCCGCCCAGCACCAACACCGCGAATGCGTAAAAGGAAAACGTTTCCATTCTGCTTCACCCAAGCAAATCTCTATGAAAGGTACTTCGAAGGTTTCGGCCCCTCTTCGAGCATCTGCCGGTCCCAGATCGCACCGTCGCGCGTATAGCTTGCCAGTTCAAAATCCTGCGTCAGCTCAAGCGCGTCCACCGGGCAGGCATCCTCGCAAAGCCCGCAAAACATGCAGCGCGACGTGTCGTAGGTGAAGTAAGACAGTTCCTTGCGGCGCGTTTCTTCGTTACGCGCGCTGCCTACGACGATCAGGTTTTCGGGGCAGGCGAGCGCGCAAAGATTGCACGCGATGCACAGCGTCTCGCCGTTGTCCGGGTTGATATTAAGACGGGGCGCTCCCCGGTACCGCTCGGCAATCTTCGGACGCTCGGACGGGTACTGCTCGGTACAAATGTATTTCGGATTCTGGTTGCGGAACGTCACCCACAGCCCTTGCAGCAGGTCCCACAGGAAAATCGTCTTCAGGAGTCTAACCATCTATCTGTCCACCTCGCCCAGCACAATGTCGAGCGTTCCGATGATCGCAACCACGTCGGCGATAAGCCCGCCGCGTACCATCCGGTCGAGCGCCTGCAAATTCACGAACGACGGCGGCCGCACCCGCACGCGATAAGGCTGCGTCGAGTTATCGCTCACTACGTAATAACCCAGTTCGCCCTTCGGCGCTTCGATCGAAACGTACGCTTCGCCCGCCGGAGGCTTCACCACCTTACCCACCTTCGCCATAATCGGGCCGGCAGGAATCTTCTCGATCGCCTGCCGCATGATCCGAACCGATTGCCGCATTTCTTCCATGCGCACCGTGTACCGGTCGTAGGTGTCGCCGTTCTGAGCGGTCGGAATATCGAAGTCATACTGCTCATAACCGGAATACGGCTGCGCCTTGCGAAGATCCCACTTCACGCCGGCCGCCCGCAACACGGGTCCGGTAACGCCGTACTCCTTGCATTCGTCGCCGGTCAGGACCCCGACGCCCTTCAGCCGGTTGACCCAAATGCGATTGTTCGTTAGCAATTCTTCGTACTCATCCACTTTCGGGATGAACATGTCGCAGAAGGCGCGGACTTCCTGTTCGAAGCCGTCGTAGACTTCATACTGAAGGCCGCCGATGCGGAACGCGTGCGTTGTAAGGCGCGCGCCGCAGTAGTTTTCGAAAATCTTCAGCGCCTCTTCACGGTCGCGGAAGCAGTAAAACACGGGCGTGATCGCGCCGATGTCGAGGGCGTGCGTGCCCAGCCACAACAGGTGGCTCGTGATCCGGTTAAGTTCAGTCAGGATAACGCGCACGGCCTGCGCACGCGGCGGCGCCTCGATATTAAGGAGCTTTTCGATGGCGAGACAGTAGCCCAGGCCGTTCGAAACGGCGGCCACGTAATCCATGCGGTCCACGTACGGCGCGAACTGAATGTAAGTCCGGTTTTCTGCGATTTTCTCCACGCCGCGGTGAAGATATCCGATCACGCACTCGGTTCCGGTGACCGTTTCGCCGTCGAGTTTGAGGATCACGCGCAGCACGCCGTGCGTCGACGGATGCTGCGGCCCCATGTTCAGGACCAGTTCATTTACGTCTAAGAATGTGCTTTCCGGCATAAGCCTCAGTGGCCGCTTTCGATGCCCAGATTCTCCTTTACCCAGCGGTCGTCCTGCTTCAGGATTGAGTATTCCTTGCGCAACGGAAAGCCGGTCCACTCTTCAGGGAGGAGGATGCGGCGCATGTTGGGGTGCCCTTCAAATTCGACGCCGAACATATCGAAGACTTCACGTTCCAGCCAGTTCGCGCCTACGTGAACGTGGACGGCGGAAGGCGCCTTTACGCCATCGGCCACGTGGATCTTGATGCGCAGGCGTTCATTCGACGCGAAACTGTAGAGGATGTAGACGAGTTCGAAACGCTTCTCCGCTTTTGGATAGTCGACCGCCGTAATGTCGACGAGGTAATCGAAATCGGCTTCGAGCTTGAGGAAGTCGAGAATCGAGTCGAGCGCTTCGGCGTTCGCCACGACGAAATTCTGGCCGAGGTACGTGGAGTACTGCGAAATCTGGTCGCCGAAAGCCTGTTTCAGGCTGCCGGTCAGAGGGCCGTCCCAAGGAGTGGCCGCCATCGCGGGAGGGGGTTTCGGCGGCGCATGCGCGCCCGCGGCTGCCGCGGCGGCGGGTTTGGGCGCGGCAACCTTCGGGGGTGCGCCCGCGGGGGGCGCAGCGCTAGCCGGTATTTCCTCGTCAGCCATTCCATTTCTCCTAAGTATTGAGGAAGAGAAACTACGATTAGCACAGGGGGGCTTGAGAGTCAAATTTCAGGTGCCCCCGCATGTATCTCCATGAGAGCCTCCGCTTCTCGGGCAGCCGCATGTCCGTAGCCGGGCGGCAACTGAGAAGAACTGGTGACGGCTCGCCGCCTGTTTGAGGCCCGCCTTTTCTACTCGGGCCAACTAGGTCCCGTGCGGCAGTGAAGGGATCGAGTAGCCACCTACGTCGTTTTACGTGACGTTACGAGTGCCGTTCGTCCCGGTGTTCGTGAACGTTACGGTTGCCCGGCGATGGCGGTGCCACTGGAATCGCGGGTGCCGCCGCCGATGGACCCGAGCGTCTGGCCAAGAGCGGCTTGCGCAACCAACCAAGAAACTTCCCAGAGCCTGCACCTGGCGTTTGTCACGATTCTCATAGTCCTCGAATCAAAACGCGGATTCGGCGCGACAGGGTCGAAAACCCCTCGCATCGTAACCGGCCTCGCTTCGCACGGCAGGACCGGGTAGGAGGGGCCTCGCGGGCCCGTCCTCTCACACCACCGAACGTACTTGGATGCCCATAGCGGGAGCGGGCGCCCTCGCTTAAACGGATGGTTCCGGTCATGACGGTCCATAGGGGATTCTCACCCCCTGAATGCACATCACTACTCGACACACCAGCCGGAGCGCCTGCCCCAACGCATTCTCCACGGGCTGCGAAATTGGCCGGCGGCAAATAAAGACCCGCCTTCCCAACGGTGCTTGCCTTACCAGCTCACGCGCAATCCGAAGCGGAACACGCGCTCATCAATGCCATCGCGTCCGGTGTTCGCAACACCGGTGATTTCCGTGTAACCGCCTAGCGCGCGCACGCTCCCGTCCGGATTCAATTGAAGATTCGAGACGTTAGTACCGGGTGTGCCGAAGTGCGGCGTGTTGGTGAAATTGAAAGCCTCGGCGCGGAACTGGATATGCAGCCGCTCGGTGACGCTAAAATCGCGGAACAGGCCCATGTCCACATTGAAGATTCCGGGGCCCCGCAGGGAGTTGAAGCCGGCGGTACCGAAACGGGCATCGGTGACGGCGCGGTAGGCCAAGGGATCGAAGTAAGAGATTCCTCGTCCGGCCCCGCCCAGAATGGCTACGCCCGGTTTGATTTGGTCAGCACGCTGCGCGCTGCCTGGCGCGTTTAGCGACGTGCCCGATGAAGTCACGTAAAACGGCGTTCCGCTCACGGCGCTGAAAATGCTGTTGATCTGCCAGCCTCCGAGGAGCCAGGATGCGGGACCGCTCTTACTAAAGCGGCGCCCCTTGCCGAAGGGCAGTTCCCACACCGCGTTCATGGTGAGATTCTGAGGGCTGTCGATGTTAGTACGCGAGCGGTTCAGCTTGTAATACTCGGGGATTTGGATCGCGGCGAGACCGTCGCTGTTTTCACTGCAGCAGATGCCCATCGACTTCGACCATGTGTAGGAGACGCCGAGGTGCAATCCGGCGCTGAAGCGGCGTTCGAGCGACGCCTGAAGGCTATCGTATTGGGAATTGCCAATCGGAGCCACCAATCGCGTTTCGGCGGTGCGGCCGAACTTCGTATTCAGCAACCGTCCGTTATTGCCGCCGTTGATGGGCGCATAGTTCAGTTCGCGGAAACCCACCTGATTGATCTGGCGCGTGGCGACGTAACCGGCCTGCCCGACGAAGTTCCATTTGAGCTTCTTTTGCAGTGTAAAATTCCAGCTTTGGACGTATCCGCGCTGGTAGTTTTTCTCCAAGGAATTGGCTGCGACCAAACCGCTAATGTCGACGATTCCATTGCCGAGGCTCGGCTCCGCAATCAGCGGAATGCCGTCGCGCAGCCGTCCGGCGGGCTGAAATGCGTTCACGCCGTTGATGTTGAGCACAACCAGCATGGGATAATTGGTGCGCATGGGCCGCGCCAAACTGTAGGGGTCCACGCTGATGCCGTAGCCGACTCTCATGACGAAGTCCTCCTTGGGCCGCCATGCAATTCCGACGCGAGGCGCGAACAAACGCTTGCTCTGCGAAACGCCGCAGTCGAGCGGAACGCTGCCCACACCGCAAACCTCCATCTTGTTGGTGATGGGATTGTAGTTTTCCATTCCCCGGTCCGCCCTCCGCGGCATGGGGAAGTACTCCCAGCGGGTTCCCAAGGATACGGTGAGCTTGCGGCTCACCTGCCATTGATCGCGAATGTAGAGGCTGTGCATCCAGGTGCGGACGTTATACTCATCGGGAACCTGCTTGATCCGCCCGATTCCGGTAGGCGCGCCGAGCAGAAACGAAGCCCAGGTGTTGAACTGGTTCGAGGCCGGTCCGCCGGACAACGTGGTGGGACCACCTGTAAAAGTAAAGCCACCCGACGCTCCGTGCAACGCGCCGACAAACTCAACCTGCGTGTGGTTGATCTGCTGGAAGGAACTGTCGAAGCCGAAGCGGATCGCGTGGGCCCCTTTGGTCCAGGTAGTGTTGGCGACGTATTGCGAGCGCGGGTCGCGGTTGTAGAACGGGCGCGATCCATTCCCCTGCGCGCCCATGGTCGTATAGTTCGTAACGCTGAATCGCGGCCATCCGCCTTCAAAGGCGCGCGTTCCATTGGTGCCCGGAAGGCCGAGCACGTCGGAGCCGATCTTCTTATCGAGGAAAAGCTCCTGCGAATTGGCGTCGTAGGCGGTGAATCCGAAATTGCCGTCGAGAATGAGCGCGGGAGACAGCACGTAGGTAGCGCCGACCGCCATGCTTCCGGTGGTTCCGTAGGTAGGGCCGGCAACGGAAGCAGGACTGTAGAAGGGTACGCCGAGAAGTTCGCCGAGGACGGGGCCGCTCTCGAAATTGTGGTCCTGCAATCCGCCGCGCGCGAACATGGTCAGCTTTTCGCTGGCGTTCCAGTTCAGCTTCGCATCCATCTTTTGCGAATTGAATCGGTAAGCCCCCGAGGCGAACAGATTCGCCGTGAGACTGTCGAATGTCGGGTTCGGAAGGAGACTCTGAATTTTCAGCGCCACGGGATCCATGCGCGCGGCGGGCACCTGCTTCTGGGCAAAGGGTGCCCGGCCGGTTCCATTTGCAGCGCCGGTCAGCGGATCGTAGATTTCGCTGGGAGACGCGGACATG
>SHUI01000075.1 GCA_009697455.1 Bryobacterales bacterium | reverse complement strand
ACGCGGTGAGGCAGAACAGCCCAAACACGTTTCAGGAATACACGGATCTGATCGACGACCAGAGCAAGCAACTCGCCACGCTTCGAGGGTTGTTCGAGTTCAAGAAATCCGCGAACCCGGTCCCGCTCGACGAAGTGGAACCGGCAAAGGATATCGTTAAGCGCTTCTGTACCGGCGCCATGTCGTACGGCTCCATCAGCAAGGAGGCGCACGAAACGCTCGCCATTGCCATGAACCGCATCGGCGGCAAGTCGAATACGGGCGAAGGTGGAGAAGACGAAGAGCGGTTCAAACGGGACGCGAACGGCGATCTGCGGCGCAGCGCCATTAAGCAGGTAGCTTCGGCGCGCTTCGGCGTGACCACGAATTATCTTGTCAACGCCGACGAATTGCAGATCAAGATGGCGCAGGGCGCGAAACCCGGCGAGGGCGGCCAATTGCCCGGCTACAAGGTGGACGAAACCATCGCCCGCGTCCGCCATTCGATCCCCGGCGTGGGTCTGATCTCCCCGCCGCCGCATCACGATATCTATTCGATTGAAGATCTGGCGCAGTTGATCTTCGATTTGAAGAACGCAAACCCCCGCGCGCGCATCGCCGTAAAACTGGTTGCCGAAGTGGGTGTAGGCACGGTCGCGGCCGGCGTATCGAAGGCCCACGCCGACGTCGTACTGATTAGCGGCGACACAGGCGGCACCGGCGCCTCCCCCCTGTCGTCCCTGAAGCACGCAGGCGCGCCATGGGAACTCGGCCTCGCGGAAACGCAGCAGGTGCTGGTCATGAACGACCTGCGCGGCCGTATCGTAGTCCAGACCGATGGCAAGCTTCAAACGGGCCGCGATGTCACCATCGCCGCGCTGCTAGGCGCCGAGGAGTTCGGTTTCTCTACCGCGCCCCTCATCAGCATGGGCTGCATCATGATGCGCAAATGCCACCTCAATACTTGTCCCGTCGGCGTGGCCACCCAGGACCCGGTACTGCGAAAGAAGTTCACCGGCGCTCCGGAGCACGTGATCAACTTTTTCTTCTTCATCGCCGAACAGGTCCGGAAGTACATGGCGCAACTCGGCTTCCGTAGCATGAATGAAATGGTCGGTCGCGTCGACCTGCTTGAAATGCGCGCGGCCGTCGAACACTGGAAGGCGCGCGGCCTCGATTTCTCGTCGATTCTCTACAACCCGCCCATGCCCTTGCGCGTTGCCCGCCGCTGCGTGGACGCGCAGGATCACGGATTGAAGGACGCGCTGGATTATACGCTCATCGACTTGGCGAAGGATTCCATCGAGAACCTCACGCCCGCCGAGATCAAGCTGCCCATTCGCAACGTGCACCGGACCGTGGGCGCCATGCTGAGCGGCGAGATCGCCCGCAAACACGGATCCGCGGGACTGCCGGAAGATACGATCCGCTGCGAATTTAACGGGTCTGCCGGACAGAGTTTTGGAGCATTTCTCGCAAGCGGCGTCACACTGACGCTCGAAGGCGACGCAAACGATTATGTCGGCAAAGGACTGTCCGGCGGAAAAATGGTCATCTATCCGCCGCGCTCATCGACGTTCCTTCCCGAGGAAAACATTCTCATCGGTAACGTTGCGCTCTACGGCGCGACCGGCGGCGAGGCGTTCTTCAACGGAATGGCGGGCGAGCGGTTCGCCGTGCGCAACTCGGGCGCGACCGCGGTAGTCGAGGGCCTGGGCGATCACGGGTGCGAGTACATGACCCGCGGACTCGTCGTCGTTCTTGGCCGCTGTGGCCGCAACTTCGCCGCCGGCATGAGCGGCGGCATCGCTTACGTTCTTGACGAGAAGGGCGACTTCGCCGAGAAGCGCTGTAATCTCACCATGGTGGATCTTGAGGACGTTTCCGACTCCCGCGACCAGAAACTGCTCCAAGACCTGATTCTCAAGCATGCGGAACTGACGGCCAGTCCGCGCGCCCGGTGGATTCTCGACAACTGGGATACGATGCTGCCGAAGTTTCTCAAGATCTTCCCGCACGAGTTTAAGCGCGTGCTGGGCATCGCCAGGAAGACTCAGATGGTGTCCGCGGCGGCGATGCCCGGCTCCAAGATGGAGACCAAGCAGGTGGTGCATGGGTAAAACTACCGGATTCCTTGAACTCGCCAGGGAATTGCCCTCGAGGCGTCCTCCCGAACTGCGTATCAACGACTATTTCGAGATTTACAATCCATTTCCGGAAGAGAAGATCAAGGCGCAGGGCGCGCGCTGCATGGACTGCGGCGTGCCTTTCTGCCACACCGGCTGCCCGCTTACGAACATCATTCCGGATTGGAACGACCTGGTATACCGCGGCCGCTGGAAAGAAGCGATTCGCGTTCTCCATGCGACCAACAATTTCCCGGAATTTACCGGGCGCATCTGCCCCGCGCCATGCGAAGCGGCGTGCGTGCTGGGCATTATCGACCCGCCCGTGGCGATCAAGCAGATCGAGAAAACCATTGTCGACCGCGGGTTTGAAGAAGGATACATCGTCGCGGAGCCGCCCGAGTATCAGACGGGTAAGCGCGTGGCGATTGTCGGGTCAGGGCCTTCGGGCCTTGCGGCCGCGCAGCAACTGACCCGCGCCGGACATTCCGTCACAGTATTCGAGAAGAACGACCGCATCGGCGGCCTGCTGCGCTACGGCATCCCGAACTTCAAGATGGAAAAGCATCTCATCGACCGCAGACTTCGCCAGATGCGGGAAGAGGGGACGAAGTTCGAGACGAACGCCCACGTGGGCGTCAACGTTTCCGTTGAATCTCTGCGCGGGGAATACGACGCGATTCTGCTCACCGGCGGCTCGGAGTGGGGCCGTGACCTTCCCGTTCCCGGCCGCGAGTTGAAGGGTATTCATTTCGCGATGGAGTTTCTACCGCAGCAGAACAAGGTCTGCGAGGGCGACACGGTGCCGGACCAGATCCGGGCGACTGACAGACGCGTGGTGATCATCGGAGGCGGCGACACAGGCGCGGATTGTCTTGGGACGTCGCACCGCCAGAAGGCGCGATCGGTGCATCAGTTTGAGTTGATGCCGAAGCCGCCGGACGAGCGTTCGCCATCGACGCCATGGCCCCTGTGGCCAATGCAACTGCGCACGGAGAGTTCGCACGAAGAGGGCGGCATCCGGAGGTGGAGCGTGGCCACGACAAAGTTCGAAGGCGACGCGAACGGGAACGTGACGAGGCTGCACGGCTGCGAGGTGGGACCGCCGGAGTCGAGATTCGCCCCGATTCCGGGCACCGAATTCACGCTTGAAGCCGACCTGGTGCTGCTCGCAATGGGATTCCTCGGTCCGGTGCGCAACGGCATGCTTGAGGCGTTCGACGTAAAGCTCGACGCGCGCGGGAACGTGCAGGCGGACGCGAACTACATGACGTCGGTGCCCGGCGTATTCGCGGCGGGCGACATGCGGCGCGGCCAGTCGCTTGTGGTGTGGGCAATTGCGGAGGGACGGAAAGCGGCGCGCGGCGTAGACCAGTTCCTGATGGGTGAGACGAAGCTGGCGTAGCTCGTCCGCCATCACCGCGTGAAGTACCCTGAAAGAAAGGAGCGCGGTTCATGCCGAGTCTGGATTGGTCGCAATGCCCGGCCGTGGAGAGCATCCCCGGCAAAGTCAGTGGCGCGTGGGTGCTGCGGGGAACGCGTATGCCGGTGTCGGCAATCTTCGAAAATCTCGAAGCCGGAGCCAATATCGACGACATCATGGAATGGTTCGACGGCCTCGACCGCGAACAGGTCAAGGCCGTTATCGAATTCGCCGTTCGTAGTCTCGATAAAGCGCCTGCTTACGCCCCGTAGATGTTTGTTCTTTTCGATCAAGCAACGCCCGTGCCGATCCGTGCGTATCTCGAAGGCCACACCGTCCGCACAGCGGCACAGCAAAGCTGGGAAAGGCTCAAGAATGGCGATTTGCTGACAGCAGCGGAGGAGGCCGGGTTCGACATATTGCTGACAACGGACAAAAACATGCGCTATCAGCAGAATCTTTCGGGCCGCAAAATCGCGATCCTAGTTCTCGGCCGGCAGCAATGGCCCCAACTTCAGCCGCACATTCAGCGCGTCGTTGAAGCCGTCAATGCGGCCACGCCCGGAAGCTATGGCGAGGTGGACATCCCTTTCAATTTCAGGTAACGTCCCCGCCGAGTTCCTTTGCGCCGCAAAGACTGCGTCGGCCGGCACGCGAACGCGCACCTGAGGATCTCCGAAGCCGTCGTCCTTTTTCGAGCACCTGTGCCGATCCGTCCGTTTCTCGAAGGCCACACCGTCCGCGCACCGCCATATCAGAACCAGAACCTAAAATGCCGCCGCTTCTTGCGCCACGGCTCGGCTTGCAGGGAAGCGGCAGCGGACGAATCGGCCGCGTTCAAATGCTTCCGCCCCGCGCGCGTCCATCCAGTCTTTCCAAATTCCCCCACGCCTGCTTCCGGGCGAGGCTCGGCCCGCGCCGCATGATACTCGCGGGACTCAAAACACTCTTCGTTTCAGCCGCTCAACGGTAAACTTCGCGGTGTCGGCCACTGCCATCACCGCCATGACGCCTGCTTGAACCGGATCGCTCACCACGAGGTCGGCGGCGTCTGGCACGCTGCCCGCCATGTTGAGGCTGATCACCAGAAGACCCGTTTGCCGCACCTCCCTGACCGCGGTCTCGATCTCCCCTCCCATCAGTGAGCCGGCGAGCACCAGCGCCTTGACTCGCGGCAGTCGCGCGACCGCCCGCACCGCGCTGGCAAGTGGAATTTCTCCAACCAGCGGAATCGTATCGACGGAGATACGCTCTCCGCGGATGTTATGCCGGTCGGCTTCCGAAACCGCGCCAATCGCCACCTGGCCTACCTGCGCGCCCCCACCCATGATGATGATGCGCTTCCCGTAAATTTTCTCCAGGCTGTCGACAACTTGTGCGCCGCGGACGATCTCGAGTCCCCGAAGATCGAGCAACAGTGCATCCAGGTCTCCCGGAAGCTCAACTTCAAAATAGATTCGCGCCTGTGGCGGCGTCGAATCCAGAATCGCCACGGAGGTGATGTCGCCCCTGTGCTCCGCGATCACACCCGTCAGGCGGTGCAATACCCCCAATCCAGCGTCCGCGTGTACCTCTAGCCCAATCGTCTCACTTGCCATGCTTCCATTCTGCCGTAACTGGCCCCGGGAAGCTATCCGGTCGGACGGGATTTGCCTCTCGCCCGCCATCGCGGCACTGATCGAGTGAGGCACACGATCGATGGCGCGCTGGAAAGCGCATTCCGCGACGGACCCAGTATCCTACTTCATTGTTGGTGCGGCCCCCGAAGACAGCATCGCTCGCGGTCTGAGCTCTGTCGCTCAAGATCAAGGCTATCGACTTACGCCAATGGCTACCTCGGCTTGAGCATCCCCGTCTGAGGGCAGGAGTCACAGGCCAGGTTTATTGGTTTCGTGGCCGCACTGGGACGCCCGGTTGTGGTACTGGTTGCGCGCCAGGCTGTCCCGGCTGCCCGGCCCCGGTAGCCGGTGCCCCGAAGCCGCCTCCAAACCCGGAACCGAAACCACCCCCGAAGCCGCCGCCTGAGCTTCCCGCGCTCGGAAGCGGAACCGGGTTCTGGCCGGTCTGTCCTCCTGGACGCGGAACAAAGCCGGTCCCGCCGATCCCAGGCTGCGGGAACTGCTGCCCAGGGTATTGCCCAGGGAAAGTGCCGCCGCCGGTTGGCTGCTGACCAAAGCTCCCGGGAAACGGCTGAAACCCCATTGAACCTCCACCCGTTTGACTTGGCTGAACAGGCACTGCCGGCGTGCCAAAGGGTGCTGTACCGGCAGGGGTACCAATCGCTGGAACACCCGCCGCGGCACCCACCATAGCCTTGTCCTTACTAAAATCGTAGATGAACTCCCACTCATTGTACTTGTCCCGCTCGTTGTAAATCTTGATCCCCGTCTGCTCCGACAAACTCGCGACGCCGGCGATCCCCGCGCCGATCTGCGCCCCGCCGCCGAGTGGCGCGCCGATCCCGGGAGGCGGTCCCCCTGGCCGTGGGCTAGTGAGCAGTTGGCCTATCATCCTTGTCGCGTCGTTTTGCCCGGGAACCGGAAACGCATTCGACCCGCCCAGCTGATTTGGATACGGACTCCCTTGACCGGGATAGGGGTTCGGCTGCTGGGAAACTCCTCCCGTTTGAGAGTTTACGGGTGCAGCGGGGTAAAAAGATCCAAAACCGCCCGCTGCCTGCGGTGGCGGAGCACTAGCTCCTTGTTGCCCGGGAATTTGTTGATTTTGATAGGGTTGCCCAGCAAAAAATGGCTGACCAGGGGACGGCGTCTGTCCCGGAACCTGCTGGCCCGGATACAATGGCGCTGGAGAAGGTTGCCCTGGATAGGATTGACCAGGAAACGGTGGGGGTTGCGGTTGATACGCCACTCCAGGCTGCGGCTGCCCAAGTCCTATTAGCGTAGTCTCTCCTGGTTTGGACTGTTGACCCTCACTAGCCCGCCTCGGCGGAACGGCAGTCGCAGCGCCGGGTGGCGGTGCCGATCCCAGGATGTTACTGTTCACAAGGTATGGGTTGAAGGCTTGATCCTTCTTTTCACCCTGGTCTTTCGGTTTGTTGGTTAGCGAGTCCGTGAAGACTCCCCCTGGACCCACGTGAATCAACCGCCATTCCTTCTTGCCCGATACCGGATCTTCGTACTTTTTGCGGAGAAAGCGCACGTTGTTCGTATTCTCGAGGGCGTCAATCGTAGGGGGATACTGCTTAGTCTTACGAAAATAGAGCTGGATCGCGCGTTTGTACTCTTCACCCCGGTCTATGAGCAATTGCTCCTTCTGCCGTTGGGCTTCAAACAGAATCCGGGGAGTCTCGATGTAGAGCGTGATTGCCACGGCCGCTGCCAGGGCGAAGACCAGCAGCATCGCGAAGCCGGATTCCCCGCGGGACTTCATCCCGCCTCCTCAAGCATCGCAAGGGTTTGTTGGACTTTCGAGTCGACGTCTTCCATGACGACCGAATTCAGACCAATCCGGATGACCTTATACCGCTTCTTTACGATCTCCCCCTCTTCGGCCACCAGAATGTCGTCTCCGTCCAGGAAGAACGCTCGCTTTCTGCCTTCCCGGCGGAGCGTTGAATACCCATAGAACTTCAGATTGATCGGCGCGGGAGGGGGCTTCACCGCCGCTGCGGCGGACGTTTTCGCCGCCTCCTGAATCTTCTCCTGAGCAATCTGCGCTGGCGTCTTGGGCACGATCTTGACGTCAGGGAGTTTCGGAGCCGGGGGAGCGGGCGGCGCTGAGAACTGGAAAAGGTTTCGCGAACTGCCGGCGTGCTCGATACCCTGCACTTTGGCGAGCAAATCGAGCCTCAATGTAGGGTCAATCGTCGTCGGGTCCGGCCGGTCTTCCGGGCGCTTCGGCTTGAGCGACGGGCGGAACTCCTGGATTCCGCCGCCCCGGCGTCCGCTCGGATCTCGTTTGGCGGTGGAAACCGCAGTACGCGGCGCGGATTGCGCCTTTGGAGCTGGCGCCGTGGGAGCAGCGGTGGGCGCGCTCGTGGCGGTTTTGCGCGGAGGCTCGGGCGCCGGCGCGCCCGGTTGCGAAAGCACATTCACGTAGAAGAGATATGCGCCCGCCAGCGACAGGCCCGCGAGGAACGCAATTTTCTTCGGTTCCGCTCCTAGTTTCATTGCCCTGCGCTCGCTTCCTCGCTGAGGAACGTGTCCATCTTGAGACTGACGTTGAGCATCGGCCCCGATTGCTGCGGCGTCGCCTGCATGCTCTCGATGATCAGAAACTTGGGGCTGCGGTCGAGCAGATTCATGAAGCGTGTCAGATTCGGGTAGGGCGATTCAAAATCGGCCGAAATCCGCAGGGTCGTCAGGGTATCGCTGCCTTCCACGGGCTCCATCGTGTATGTATAGCCTTTGGGTTTGATCCCTGCATCCATCGCGACGCGATCCAATTCCCCCACGATAGCCGAAAACGAAATTCGCCGGCTCAGGGTATATTGCGCGAGAAACTGGTCCCCTTCCTTACGCCCTTTCTCTATCTTCAGGACCAGCGCCTGCGACCGCTTGAGCGCCGCCTGCTGCGCGAGGCTCTGCGCGCGCAACTGTTCGAGACGGCGCAGCACATCCTCCGCCGATCCGCCCCACGGATGAAACGCGAACAGCGCCGCGCCCACGTTCGCAAGCAGCAACAGGCCCATGCCGGCGCGAACGGCCACGCGCGGGTCCTTGACTAGGCGCGGATCGAACGCCCTCAGCTTTCGGGCGATGTCGTTTCTATTCAGCATGTTTTCAATTCCGCATCGTTAGAGCTTCTGCGCATAACTCACGCTGATCCGGTACCGGAACAAGGGTTCCGTCTGTGTGGGTGCCAAGCTGTTCTGAACCGCCGTCGCCCCGAATAGCTCCGAGCCTTCAAGCTTGCGCAGAAAGTCGAGCACGGGTCCGGTGCCTTCCGCGCCCACGAACATGTCGAGAAACACGCGGTTCTGGGGATCCAGTTGCGGCCGAATGGAGATGATGCGAACGTTGTGCGGCGTCATGCTTTCGAGGTCCGCGAAAATTCTCGTCCAACTGATGCCCTTCCGGTAGATCAGCGTGTTCAGGAACAGGCTGCGGTCCAACACTTCGGCATTTTCGGGCTGCCGCAGAATACCGGTCAGACGGTTCTGTTCGGCACTGAGCCTTTGCAGTTCCCGCTCGATCTGGTCCGTCTCGGCGAGGCTCCCGGCCATTAACGCCCGCTCGTTGAGTGCCAGTGATATCAGCATCGCCAGCACCACGATCATCATCGCGCCCACTACGGCCGAGGCAATCAGGATCGCTCTGTCGCGGCGAAACGGCTGACTTGCGAGATTGACCGGAATTCTCATGCGCCCCTGTCTAGTTCGCTCCGGACGAAATCGATTTCAGATACCCGTGCAGGCCGGCGTCTCCATCTCCCGGCGAGCCGAGCGGCGAGCGGACAAGCTCGACTTCGGCGCCGAGGTCGGCCTGAAACCGGCGGGCAGCCTCCTCCGCGAGCGGACCGAATCCGCACAGGAGAAGCCTTTCCGCCTTCACGCCCAAGCTGTCTTCAATGTATACGAACGTGGGGTAAAGGTCGGCGGCGATGTCGTCGAGCGACGCCGCGGCAAGTTCGAGCGACCGGACGAGCTTCAAGCGGCCTTTCTCGACCACCAGTACGGTTAGAACTTCGCCCGTCAGTTTCGCAACCACCGTGACCGCCTGCCCATCGACAAGTTCGAGGGCGGCGAGCGAGGAGATGGTCACGAGGCCCGGATTCAGGCCCGCTGCGCGAAACGGCGCTTCGTAGCGCGCCACGATCTCAACCGGCGCCACCACCACCACCACATGAATCCGTTTCCCTTCGGCGGCCTGCGGCGCAAAACTCAATGCGGCCGATTCCACGTCGAACGGAACGCTCTTTTTCATGCGGAACCGGACCAGAGACAACTGTTCGGCGGCGTCCTTCGGAAAGCTGTCAAAATCAAGCACCGCGACGCGCGCGCAGTAGTCGGGAAGAATCAAGGCGGCATCACGCCGTTTCCGGCCGCCGTTGGGAGGGGTCAGTTCGCGGACAGCGGCTGCCAGATCGTCGGGCTGCAAGACGTTGTCATGCACGGGTGAAATGGACAGTACACCCGGCGGAAGAGGGCGTACCGAGAATTCCGAAGGAGCGTGCAGCCGGGCCATGGCGATTCCGCGGCTGGAGATTTCAAACGCCAGCGACGGAGGCGGATCGCGGAAGACCGCGGCGAGGCGCATACAAATACTAGACGCGGCGCGGGCGGGAAACGTGCATTCGGGCGGCGGGCCACCCATCCCGGCATAGGGCGCGTTACAATAAGACTTCGACAAAGTTTCAAATAGCGTATTTCAGGAGAAATCTGTTGGCCGACGATAAATTGTACAAAGCCGAGTATCTGGGTAGCGGGACGTTCGTGATCAGCAAGCCGAAGCGATTGAAGAGAAAGGTTCGCCAGTCCAGCTTGAAGAACCCGCAACGCGGTTCCCGTAAGTAATTCAACTCCAGTCGTCCGGCCTTTAGCGGCCGCCAAGGGAAACCTATGCTCATCAGGGAGATGGTTCTCCATCCGATCGCCATTGCCGACCCGCCGCTGCGCAGTTCCTACGGGCTCCACGCTCCGTTCGCGTTGCGCACGGTTGTAGAACTGAAAACCGACAGCGGAATTACCGGCATCAGCGAAACCTACGGCGGTGATGGTCCTGTCGCCGCTCTTGAAGCCGCGCGGCCGTGGGTGGAGGGCATGGATCCGTTCCGGCTCGCCGGCCTGTGGGCGAGATTCAACGCGGACGCCGCGAGCCAGACTGGAAGCGTCGCCGGCGGACGCAGCCAAACCTATATGGTTCCGGGTGAGAATCCACTCGACCGCCACGCCCGCACATTCGCCGCGATTGAGATCGCTTGCCTCGATGCCATCGGGAAAGCCGTAGGCCAGCCGGTCTGCGATGTGATTGGCGGCCGGGTTCGCGACGCCGTTTCTTTCTCCGCCTATCTTTTCTACAAACACGCGGGCGGCGGCGGAGTTGGCGGCGACGCGCGCGAAGACGAGTACGGTGAGATTCTTTCCGCCAAGGCCTGCGTGCGCTCGGCGCGCCAGATGATTGAGGCTTACGGGTTTCGCGAGATAAAGTTGAAGGGCGGCGTGCTCGATCCGGCCGAAGAGATCGCGTCGATCAAGAGTCTGCGCGAGGAGTTCGGCGCGGAGTACCCGCTGCGGATCGACCCGAATTGCGCGTGGTCGGTCGACACGTCGGTTGAAGTGGGCCGGGCGCTCAAGGAAGAGCTTTCGGGCGGCGGGTACCTCGAAGATCCTTGCGCGGAGCTTGAGGGAATGGCGGAAGTGCGGCGGCGGCTGCTCGCGGAAGGAAACCAGACGCCGCTTGCGAGCAACGTCGCCACTACCTGTTTCGCGGACGTGCCGAAGGCGCACGGACTCGACGCCGTACAGGTGGTCCTCTGCGACCCCCATTATTGGGGCGGCATGCGCCAGGTGCAGCAGCTTTCGCATCTTTGCGAAGTGCTCGGTCTCGGAATGTCGATGCACTCGAACAGCCACCTGGGAGTAAGCCTGATGGCCATGACACACGTCGCCGCGGCGTCCCCGCATCTGTTCTACGCGTGCGACACTCATTACCCTTGGCAGACGGAGAAAGACGAAATCGTCGAAGGCGGCCGCGTCCGTTTTGTGAACGGTTGCGTTCCCGTTCCCGGGAAACCAGGCCTCGGTGTATCCCTCGACTACGATCAGCTGGCCCGCGGCCGTGAACGGTACAACAAGATTCCCTGGCGCAAGCGCGACGACGAGGCCGAGATGCGCAAACACGTTGACCCCGATTGGAAGAGAGTATTGCCTCGCTGGTAACGACAATTCATGAGCACATCGAACATCTGCAAGAACTGGAAGGGCGTTTTCGGATTTCCCATCACGCCCATGAAGAAAGACCTGACGGTCGACCTGGACGGCCTGGCCAGAAACGTGGCGGAAATGGTGAAGCACCCGTTCTGCGCGCTGGTGGCGGCGGGCGGCACGGGGGAGTTGTATTCGCTGAGCGTCGATGAGATCGCGGATGTGACGCGGGTCACGGTGGAAGCCGCCGGTGGAAAGATGGATGTCGTGGCCGGAACTGGCTACAACGCCGCGATGGGCGCGGAAATCGCCCGGCGCGCCGAGAAGGCCGGGGCAGCCTGCATCCTCGCGCTGCCGCCGTACTACATCAACGCCCCGGAGGAAGGACTGTTCGCCTACTATGAAGCGATCGGCAGTGCGAGCGGATTGCCGCTCATGCTCTACAGCCGGGACTGGGCGGTGTTCAGCGCGAATCAAGTAGCCCGGCTCGCCGCGCGCGTGCCCACCCTCGCGGGCTGGAAAGACGGACAGGGCGACGCGCGCAAGTATCAGCGCATCATGCAGGAAGTGGGCGACCGTCTGGCGTGGTTCGGAGGCATCGGGGACGATTGCGTTCCGCCTTACTTCGCGATCGGCGTGCAGGCCTATACATCGAGCATTTCGAACATCGCGCCGAAGCTGTCGCTAGCGCTTGCCGAGGCCGGCATGGCGCGTGACTTCCCGAAGCTCGACGCCCTCATGAAAAAGTACGTTCATCCGCTCTACGCTATTCGGGAGCGCGTCCGCGGTTACGAGGTGTCCGTCATGAAGGATGCGATGGGGATGCTGGGAATGGCCGGAGGACCGGTGCGTCCGCCTCTTGAGAACACGCGCCCGAAAGATCTCGAAGATACGCGCGCGCTGATGGAAGTCTATCGCGATGTCCTGTAGAAATTTGACGCAGTTTGTTTGAGTTGATAGAAGGAGTCCGGTTATTAGGCAGCACGCTCCGCGAACGGAGCGGGTGGGCGATCGGGCAGAGGTTATGGTCTTCTTGGTGGGATCCAGAGCGGACCGGACTCCCTCTTCCATACAAACGATACGACGGCTGTGTTGCGTGTCGGGCCTGCGTAGCCCCTTAGTGATTGAAAACAAAGGTAGAAAAAAATTTACGAAAGTTGTGACCGCGAATGGACCATGGTCCTGCGCGACTCTGGTAGGATAGAAACGTTATGGCAATTCCGAATGTAAAGCGGTTTCGTCCGTTCTGCACCACCTGCAACGAGAGCTTCACCCTGATGGCCGTCCTGCCGAGGGACGCCAACGTCAACAGCTATCTGGCCGACGCCGTCGCGCGCCACGATCACAAGGCTTTCCAGGAAGCCAAGGTCCTTCAATTCAAGATTCGCGTCGGGCAGCAGAAACAGAAGAAGGCGAAGTAGGCCTTTTCTCAGATCCTGGCTTTCAGCGCTTGCAAGGCTCGCACGGCCTCCTGCACCACTTCGGAATTCGCATCGTGTGTCAGCGATTCGAGAGGCGCGGAGGAGTCGGGCCCGCCGCTGCGGGCAAGGATCTGCGCAATCTGGATCTTCTCGTCCTTCGTCCCTTGCGGTAGCGCCGGATAGATGGCGGCGCGAACCGCCGGCTTCCGCGTCAGTTCCACCAGGAGAGGGAAAGCCTCGCCTTTTCTCGCCGAGGAGTTTAGCGCGTTCATCAGGTACTGAAGCGGGCTTTCTTCCGAGAGTTTTTCGTTCCCCAGCATCACCAGAGCGAACGCCAGGGAGAGTCGCGGCGAAAGCTTCTTCTCCTCCTCGAAGGCTTTCCCAAGGACGGCAACTGCGGACGTATCCGCCAACCACCCGTAGCCTTCTGCCGCGGCCCCGCGCATTCCCTCGTCCTTGTCCTCAAGGTACCGGGCGAATATTTCCCGGTTCTTCGGATCGGGCAGCATGGCGATCGAAGTGAGCGCCGCGCGGCGGACTTTCGTGTTACGCGTGCGATTCAGAACGTCGGCAAGATCCGGAAGTGCGTCCTTGTTGCGCAGAATGCCGGTGGTCTCGATGGCGGCGATCTGAACCTTGGGATCGAGATCACGCAACAGAAAAACAACATTCGACGCAACCTTCGGCTCGCGGATCTTCTGCAGCGCGATCAGAGTCTCATAAATAAGATTCGTATCCTTGGAACGGAGTCCCTCGATCAGGTCGGGAATCGCGGATGCGCCTCGTAGGACGCCAACGGCGCGGGCGGCATTCGCTCGCGATTCCTGTCCCGCGCCTCCACGCGCCAGCTTTCCGAGCGCGTCGATGACGTCGGGCCGCGGCTGGATATAGGGTGGAATGACGGCGTCGTTCGTATCCGAGAACCGCGAGACAATCCTCGTCCCGGCGCGGCGGAAGGACGCGCTCAAGCCGGACTGCACGTAGCCCGGCTGATAGAAGTTCACCAGGCCGTCGGTCGCGCGGATCTGTATCTCGGCATCGGCGTCGCGCGTCGCCTCAATGAGCGGGTCGAGGCTGTGCTGTGTCCCGGTTTGGACAATGGCTTTTACGGCTTCGATGCGTATCTCGAGTTCGGGGTTCTTGAGCAGTGCCCGCAGCTTGGGCATCGCAGCGGAACCCTCTTTGGCGATTTCGCGGACGTCTTTCGGTCTGAGGTTCCCATCTGAATTTTGGGGGGCGGCAAACAGGGAAACTGCCGCGAAAAGCAACGACACGCGCAACACCCGCATAACTTGACGGTAGGACAGGCCTCCGGGCGTGTCAAGCTCGGAACGGATAAACGGCCTTGACCCGGCATGTCCGGTAGATCGACTTGGCTGGTTTTTCGCAGGTCACGAATTCGCCGGCACGGAGCAGATGCGCGGCGGCGATGTGCAAGGAATCCGTCGGTCTGCCGTGCGAAGCGCGGCCGGTTACGGCACCTGGGTTTTTCGACCCTGCCGCTCGGTGTAAAGTGCCTTCGGCGGGATTTCATGGCGAACGAGGCTGCTGAGGAACCTGGCTCGGGTTCGTCCCATATGTCGAACGCGGGCGGCCCAAAACGGGGCCGGACCTCTGTCGGCGGCGATTAGAAATCCGCTATCCGGAAATGCGCCAATCCAGCAGGCCATCCACCTAACCGCGCCGCGGCGTTCCGCGATTTCCCGCTCCAATTCTCGCCGATTCAGGAATCTGCGGCCCGCGGGCGATACCCTTCTCGCGTGATCTCAGAAGCCTTTACCAACGGCGTGATGGCAGGCTTGGGGAGACCTTTTTCTGCCCGGTGGGCAATTGAGGCCGAAAGCGTTTCCGCTGTTAAGATGGAAAAACCGTGACCTACTCCGATTCCGCAATCCCGGAAGCGAAGATTCCCGCCGCGCGAGCAGCCGGCTACCAGCACGCCATCGACATCTATGCAGGCGAGACCAACAAGACCATTTCCGTCTGGAGACAGATGACGGACGCGGATCTGGCCTACCGCCCGCACGCGAAGTCGAGTTCGGTCCTGGAGCTTTTCAAGCATCAGCTTCTCTCGGAGCGGCGGTTTTTCGGAGAGTTTCTGGCCTCGCCGGAATCTCCGCCCGCGACGGTTTTGCCTGTCGAAATTACTGTCGAATCCGCCTGCCTGCGTCTCGTCGAACTCGCCCTGCCGCGGCTCGATTATCTCGCCGCACAGGCGCCGGAGTGGTGGCTCGAGTCCGTCCCGTTCTTCGGCGTGGAGCGTTCCAGAATCTGGATCTTCTGGCGGCGCGTGCTGCACAGCGCGCATCACAGAACGCAGCTTTCGGTCTATCTGCGATTGCTGGACAAGCCGGTTCCGTCGATATACGGCCCCACGGCGGACGTCAGTTGGACGGGCGCGACGCCTACCAATTCGGTGGAAGCGGCGGGCAGGAAATAGACGGGATTGACTTGGTGCCCCTCGTGCCCGCGTCGCGCGGCCGTGGCCGTCTCGCAATCGGCGTGTCCGTCGCCGGCCAAATGCAGCTTTGGCCCGCCGCGGGGTCCATCACGACGCACGCTTGGAGAAAGCCCCAGTGACGCTGAAGTCCACCTCGCGAGCCCTTGTCGTTGATGCCCACGGCGACCTGAAAGACCCGCGCATCCGGGAGAATCGCGGAATTCGTTCTACCTGCGGCCGCGAGAAAGGCCCGTAATCACGGCGGGGCATCCTCTCTGAAGGGTCAGACTCCGCTCCCCTTCGCCATTTCCAGCCGTGTCGAAGGAAAGGCAGGTCACTGCAAAGAATGCGTCCGTGACCGATCGAGATTCCCCCGGGCCGTCTGCCATGCTGATGCGCGTTCTCCTCTCTGCGAATTCGCCGAGCCGGCCGGCGGGAAATAGGCGTTAGCCGCCCGCCCCCTTATTTATCCGCCAGCCCCCCTATAATGAGATGGTGGAGCTAGAGAAGACTTTGTTGCGGAAGGTGGGCGAGGCCATCCACCGGTTCAAGATGATCCGGGAAGGCGACCGCGTTGCCGTGGCGCTTTCGGGCGGCAAGGACTCGTTAACTCTGCTCGAAGCCCTGCTGCTTCTTGAGAAGCGCGCACCTATCGATTTTACCGTGTGTGCCTTTACTGTCGAACAGGGAAAATTCCTCAGGCCGATCGAGCCGATGGGCGAGTACCTCAAACAGCGCGGCATCTCCTGGACCTATTACCGCGACAGCCCGTCTTTCCGCCTGCTCGAAGAGGAACCGGATCACGGATGCGACCTTTGCAGCCGCTATCGAAGGCGGGCGGTGTATGAGATCGCGCGCGGCCTGGGCGCCAACGTCATCGCGTTTGGACACACGGCGGACGACTTCTGCGAGTCCCTCCTTCGGAACGCCATGTTCACTGGAAAACTTAGCGCTTTGCCCGCCGTAACTCATTCACGGGACAAAAACTTTCGTCTTATCCGGCCGCTGGTTTTCGTAACCGAGGAAATTACGCGCGCGTACGCGGCCTCGCTCGGCGCGCCGGTGGTTCCCTGCGGGTGCTCGCAGCGTACCGGAACGGTGCGCCGCGGGCTTCGGGACATCTTCGCCGAAATGGAGAAAGAATACCCGAATCTGAAGGAAAATATGCTCTCGGCAATGGGAAATGTGGACACGAGCCGCCTGCTCGATACCCGTTACCTCGATTTTGACAGCCCGTCAATCCCGCCCGCATTCCGCCCCGGACTCGCTGAGCCGTTTCCAATCGTAAACGAACTGTAACAAGATCCTTGTTGACCTGAAACCTGCCTGATGAGAAGATGGTCTCTCTCCGAATGAATCTTCCTACCGGTCGAATATGAGACTGCTGCCACGACAGGAAAAGTTTTTTGCGATGCTGCTGAATCAGGCCGAAGTGATCGCCAAGGCCGCGGACTTGCTGGCCGTGGGCGTGACCGCCGGCAATTCGCGGCTCAAGCACGCCGCCGACGAGATCCTGATCCTGGAACACCGCGGCGACGAAATCATCCACGAGATCTTTACCAAGCTGAATCAGACGTTCATCACGCCGATCGATCCCGAAGACATTCACCATCTCTCCTCGACACTGGACGACGTGCTTGACGGCATTGAGGACGCGTCCTTCCGGATCGTCGCTTATCAGGTGGAACCGATTCCGGACGCCATCAAGGAGCTGGCAAATATTCTCCAGGGTTGCGCCAGCAATCTGCTGCGCGCGCTTCAGGCGCTCGACAGGCACGAAAAGGTACTCGAATCCTGCATCGAGATCAACCGGTTGGAGAACGAAGCCGACCGGGTGGAGCGTTCCGCGGTCGCGGAGCTTTTCCAGAACGAAAAGGATCCCATTCGTCTCATCAAACTGAAAGAAATCTACGAAGTTCTTGAGGCGACCACGGACAGTTGCGAGGACGTCGCCGACCTGCTGCAAAACGTCGTATTGAAAAACAGCTGAGAACGCATGTCACCGGAATTGACGCTCGTTGTTCTGATCATCGGGGTCGCGCTCGTTTTCGATTACATCAACGGCTTTCATGACGCCGCGAATTCAGTGGCCACAATCGTCGCGACGCGCGTCCTGACTCCGTTTCAGGCCGTGCTTTGGGCGGCGTTCTTCAATTTTATTTCGGCGTTCAGCTTCGGCACCGGCGTCGCCAAGACGGTGGGTAGCGGGTTCGTGAACCTGTCCGTCGTTACGCCCTATGTCATTCTTGCGGGATTGATGGGTGCGATCGTCTGGAATCTGATCACGTGGTGGCTCGGCCTGCCGTCGAGTTCCACGCACGCTCTGCTAGGCGGATACGCCGGAGCCGCAATGGCCCGCGTCACCGCCTTAAAGGGTTTCAGCCACAGCCTGGAAGCGGTGCGCATGGGGGACCTGACGACCGGCGTGATGGGTACCGTGCTATTCATCGTGCTCGCGCCCGTGATCGGCCTGCTGCTCGCGTACGCCTTGATGATTATGGTGTACTGGGTCTTCCAGCACTCAAGCCCCCGCACAATGGACTACTACTTCCGGAAGCTTCAGCTCGTTTCGGCGGCGCTGTTCAGCTACGCGCACGGAACAAACGACGCACAGAAGACCATGGGAATCATCACTGGCGTGCTTGTGACCTCCGGCTATTTGAAGGATTTTATCGTGCCGACCTGGGTCATTTTCGCGGCGCATGGCGCGATCGGCCTGGGCACGCTGAGCGGCGGATGGCGCATCATCCACACCATGGGCAGCAAGTTGACGCGTCTGAAGCCCCGGGGCGGATTCTGCGCGGAAACGGCTGCCGCGATCTCCGTGCTGTTCGCGACGGAACTGCACATGCCGGTTTCGACCACGCATGCGATTGCGGGCGCGATCGCGGGCGTGGGATCCATCAACCGGTTCAAGGCCGTGCGCTGGGGAATCGCGACAAGCATCCTCTGGGCGTGGGTGCTGACAATTCCCGCCGCGGCCACGATATCGTGGATTTCGTTTGTCCTGCTTCGCATGATTTTTCCGAACGCGTAGATTCACCACAGTGGCACGGCAAGTGTTGCAATGCGCAGCCGGTGGGGCAGACTATCGTTTCTTGTCGCCTGCCTTCTTCCGCGCAAATGACAGGCCACAAGCAACGATGGCCTGCCTCGCAGTCACAACTTTTCAGAAATAATTCCGCCCCACGCGCGGGAACCGGTCACCCCTCCGGCCCCCCGTAAAAACCGCCTCTCCGACCACACCCGCTCTCATCCAACTCCACCCGATACCAACGCACATCCCCCCTGACCCGCGCCACCCTGGGTGTACCCTGTTCCCGGAAGGTAATTCTTCACATGAGTTCGCAACGTAAACTGAATGCCGCCCGTGCTAACGGCGCTCTTGCCAAGGGACGAAAAACTCCCGCCGGCATCGCGCGTTCCGCTATGAACGCTTACCGCCATGGTCTCCTCGCCACCTCCATCCTCCTCAAAGGCGAGG
>SHUI01000001.1 GCA_009697455.1 Bryobacterales bacterium | reverse complement strand
AGGATGATCTGAAGATTGGTTCGATCTGAACGGCGAAGTCAATTGGTGTTTCAGCCTTCGCCCCCTGATTGATCCATTCCCGTATCAATGCTATCTCGGTTGCGCTCAGGTTACCGCCCGGCGGCATCCTGTTCGTCCCGGTGTCCGCGATCCGTGACACCAGAAGACTGCTTTCGCCATTTCCTGGAATGATCGCCGGTCCCGACGTCCCGCCCTTCATAAGCCCTGCGACCGAATCTACGTGCAATTCGGCGGGGGCCGTGGGACCTTGATGGCACTTTGCGCAGTTGGCGGTCAAAATCGACTGAACGTCCCGATAGTAGTCCACGGTGCGTATGGCTTCGGAAGGCTGGGGCGAAGATTGCTGAGCAAAACTCTCCGGGAAACACACAATGAAGACGATGGCTCCAATTACGACACCGAGAATAATTTTGCTGTAAAGATGCCGGAGCTGATTGACACTGGTCATTGCGATCCCTCCCCTGGTAGCCAGTAAGGAAAAACAGTTTTTCTTGATAATTGGGCCGGCAATCGTTCAACCGAACTGGTTCAGCGGGCCCCTGATCTCCACTTTAGTCTTTGCCCAAGCCACTGCAAAGCCGAAAATAGAAAGCGACATAGCCGATAAGCCAATAAAGAATTCGCTTCATGCTTCCTCTTGACCTGCCGTCTTGTGTTTTGTGGGACACCTAACGCGATTCGGTCGATTCTGTTGCAGTTGCGCGTTAGCCGGCGTGACCTGCGCAACCAAAGATGCGGCGCCAACAGCCGCGCCTTTCAGGAAACCGCGGCGATTGATGGATTGTTTCCCGGATTTCTTCATGAACGATCTCCTAAAAGATGTACTTCAATACGAACTGCATGATTCTCGCTTCTCTTGCAGACGTGATCTGGCCAAAGGTCCCGCTGCGGAAGTTGTTGGTTGGATTCAGGGGACGAAGGCTGTTCGTCACATTGAATGCCTCCCCCCGGAATTCAAGCTTCTGAGCTTCTGCGAACGAGAACGTTCTGGATAGCGCCATATCCAACTGCCAGGTTCCCGGACCTTCGACGTTCGTGGGCCGCATATTTCCAATCGCGCCCACATCCGGCCGCGAAAACGCAGCAGGATTCAGGTAGCTGGTAAGGGAGCTGTGGTCGCCGTAGGGGTTTCCGAGCACCTGGTTCGGCCGCTGCGTACCGGTACGGGCTTGCCCGATTAACGCGCGATCCTCACCTGCAAGTATGGTCATCCAGCTGCCCGTGGACAGCCTGTAGATTCCCGACAATCGCCATCCTCCGGCCAGCATGCGCAGCGTGGGCCGGCTGAATGTCGGGGTTGATCCCACCGCCGTCAAATTGAAGAATTGGCGCCGGTCCGAATCACAGTTGCCGCGGTCAAAATCCCGGTCGTCGAGCTTCAGATATTCACCGTCTTCATTGGTATTGAAGGTATTCGAGAGACCGATGCAGTGGGACCAGGTGTAATTGGCGCCGACGTTCACGCCCGTGGAAGCACGGCGCTGAACCGAAACGACCATGCCGTGATAATTCCCGGTGCCTCCATCGTCCCGGCTATTCACAATGCCGAGATATTGTCCGTCGGCTGGTTTCAGCAGGTTGAATTTTCGGCGATCGTTGGTGTTCGCCGCCGTCGAGCATGCGGCGCCGGTCGTCCGAAACACATAGCCTTCGGCTGTACAGGCGCCGTTGACGGGAGCCCCCGGAAAATACACGGAGCGATTGAGTGCCAGCTGCGCCCACGTGTGAATAATGGAGCTTCCCATATAGCTCGCTGATGCGATCCAGTCCGAGGTGACCTGCCGCTGGAGACTCAGGGTCCACGACTGCGAGGTGGGAGGCCTCATACCATCCCCAAAAGTAGCGAACGTTGCCGCCGGCGTGAAGACCCCGGCTCCCAGAGCGTATGGGACCGGGCTGCCGCCGGGGTAGTTCCGCCAGGGATCATCAAAACTGGAGCCTCGAACTTCGGTATCAAAGCCCCATGGCGGCGCCGCGGTTCCGCCTCCAAACAGGTTCGTTACTGTTAAGTCGGTGGCTATGCCGCCGGAAGCGCGAAGCGACGTGCGCCCGTCACCCTGGATATCCCAGGCCAATCCGACGCGGGGGTTGAACAGCGCTTTCCTGTTGGCCATGGGCGAGCCCGATGTTGGGAAGCCGTCGTCACCCGGGTAATAGAGACCTGCCGGCGCGTTTGGATAGGATTTGCTCTTGATGCCTTGCCGGAACTTGTTTTCACTGAAGGCATACGGAACGCCCAGATTCTGCTTCAACGGCAGGAACGGTTCCCATCGCACGCCGTAACTAAGGCTGAGCCTTGGCGTCGCTTTCCAGATGTCCGCCGCATATATGGCGATATAGTCCTGGCGAGTTCCCCATGCTCCGGTCGAACCATGCCTCATGCTCGTCAACTGTCCTGTCATGTAGTCCGCAAGTCCCAAACCGGTGGCCGAGCCATCGAACATGTATGTCCCCGAATCGCGAATGTGAGCGTACTGATTGGTCCGCCAGTGCGACAGATTCACGCCCAGCGACATCTGATGGTTTCCACGAATCAGACTCACATCGTCGGCAAGCTGATAGGAGGTGGTCCGGAAAGTGGACAACTGCGCCGAGCCGCCACCAACATTGAACCCGCCGGTTACACTCAGAACCAGGAAGTCCTTCAGGAAGCTGTAACTGTTCACGCCTATGTCGGGGGCGGAAAAACCGATGTCGGGGTGATACCGCTTGATGGCGGTGCGATTCACCGTCAACCGGAGAGCATTGATCGTGTTGGAACTGAATAAATAGGTGCTGCCCGCAGCGTAGGACTGCGCCAGGTTGTCAAACCCGGCGTCCGTGGAGGTCAGGAGGTTGTCGGAATAAGTGAACGGCGGCGGCTGGTCGTACGTCGTTGCCATGTACCGCCCGAAGATCGAATGAGCGTTACTCCACTGGTAGTCGACTTTGCCCACAGCCTGCATCTCATTTATTTTCGACACGAGCCCGTAGGTGACCTTGCCGCACTCATCCTGCCCCTTGGAAAGTTTGGCCGCGAGTTTCACTGCGGCCGGACTGTACAGCGCGGGATTGATCTGGTTGTTGACGAACGGCGCCCTCAACGCGATCTGCCGCCCGGCGTTGCAGAGTGGTGAGGCGAACGTTCTAAAGTCGCCGGCCAGCATGGCCGCTGTCGGAACGTAGCGGATCGTCGTGCCCGGATCCGAACGCGTTTTGGTGCCTTGAAAACCGCCGAAAAAGAAGAGCTTGTTCCTCGCAATGGGTCCGCCAATCGTCCCGCCGTACTGGTTGCGTTTCAGCGAGTCGCGCTTCACCGCAAAATAATCGCGGGCGTTGAACTTGTAGTTGCGGACAAACTCAAACAGGTCGCCATGGAACTCATTGGTGCCGGACTTGGTGACTGCGTTAACGGCGCCTCCCGATTTCATGCCGCTGTTTGCGGACAACCCCGCAGCCTCCACCCTGAACTCCTGCAGCGCATCGGGAAATGGCATCACCAGGTTGGCGCCGGCATACGGATCGTTGTGCATAGCCCCGTCAAGGGCATACGACACTCCAAAACTCAATCCGCCGGCGATCGATATGTTCGCACCTCCCGGCATACTTTGATTGCCGCTTTTGCCTGTCTCGACCGCAGCGCCGGAAAGTGTGATGAGGTCGGTCACCTGCCGCCCGTTCAGCGGCAGTTCCAGAATCCGCTCGTTCTCGATAACCTGACCCACGGCGGTGCTCCGTGTTTCCACCTGCGCCACATTGGCCTGAACCTCGACCGACTCGGTGACCTGGCCAACTTCGAGCACCGGGTTGATCACCGCGTTGCTGTTGACCTGCAGGACAATTCCCGTTTGTACAAACGTGCGAAAGCCAGGCAAGCCCGCTTCCAGTCGATAGGGCCCAACGGCCAGATTCGGCAGAACGTAGGCTCCGGTTTCATTCGTGACGGTATTGCGGCTGATGCCGGTGTCGGTTCGCGTTGCCGTCACTTCCACGCCAGGCAGCACCGCGCCGCTCTGATCTTTGACTGCACCACTGATCTGTGCTGTCGCCTGAGCCCACACGCTGGCACACGCCAGAGTCGATCCCAATAATCCAATGAACAAAGCAATCAATGTGCGTTTCATCAATCCTCCTTCGACGGCGGCCGAAATTCCCACCAGGCTTTCAAACGTTGGCGATGATATTCACCAGCGATTTTGCTGTCAAAGCTAAAGGTATTCCCCTCCTGGAACAGGAGGGGTGGACGCGACCTTAATAGAATATTGCCGAAGGCATCCTTATGATAGGAGCGGACGGGGTGGTCCGTACGGTAATGACCACCCCGTCTGCGCTTTCAAATGTGGCTTCGCAGCTTTTTCTTGATGCGCAGCCACCCCTCCTGTCCCAGGAGGGGAATACAGTGTGGATAAAAATCTATCGTCCCGGGTTCACTTTCACGTCGACGTCATAAGTCGAAAACAACGCCGCGTCACTTGCAATCGCACGGATCCGGTAGTTCCCGGGCATGCTGAAAGTCACGTTCGTCTCCGCCGTGAGTGGTTTTCCATAAACAGCGGGACTCACCTCCGGATCGAACTTAACCTTGCCGGGACCTCGATAGAGGATCCATCGGATCCGCACACCTTCGACCGCTCCCCTGACGTTGCCGTCCGCGGTGCGGTCTCCCTCGCGCGGTTTCGGAAGCCCGTCATCATTGGCCGTGATTCTTAATTTTGCCGTGGCAGGCAAAGTAACGGTCTGGGGAGGGATGGGCGTGAGGACGGGGGCGATATCGCCTTCGTGGATGGCTTCCGCAATCGGCCGCCCCAGAACCATCAGGAAACGATCCGATGCGCCATCCGCGGAAATCAGCAGTTTGTCGGCTTCCCATTCTGGCAGCAGCCAGGCCTTGGCTTGATTCGTTCTATCCCTGTTGGTGAGCGTCCATACGATCCGCTTGTCGACCGGCCACTCCTTAGGGACAACCACTTTAAAGACCCACCATCTTCGGCCCGGATAGAAGTGTGTCGGCTGGCCCTGATCACTGTTCCCGAGATCGACAGTATTTTCAGGACCGATCGGCACATCAACCTCTTCCTGGGTGTTTCTGTTGAGGTAGCCAAACCACATTGAGAGAGTCCCGTCGGGGTTCCTCTCCCAGCCGTCGAATGTGGGACTCACATCTTGTCCTCGGGGAAAGTGGATTCCGGGAAAAGTGAACGAGGGCTGCTGAGCGTGCAGGCTGAGGAGGCCTGTGGTGAACAGAACAAGCGTCGCGCAACCCAGAATTTTTTTCACCATTACCGCTGACTCGTGAGCGTCTGTTTCGCTTTGCGAGCTGCGGTTTCCGCCTTGAAGTCTTCGTCCGACATGTAGTAATAGCTGATCCATGCGGATCCCATTTCATCCACAGTTCTCAATCCTGATGTAATCTGTGCGTCGGGATCGGAATTGAACCTGTTCCCAGGGGTGTTGTCGTGCCACATGATCGAATGCAGGATAGTCCCGGCCGGCAGCAGCGGCGCCGCATCGTCGGCATACACGTAGTTCGTCATCCAGTTAAAATTGAACTTCGCGCAGCTGAGGGTTTCTGTTTTTCCGGTTGGATAAATCGCTTCGAGGCACTCGGCCTTTCCCCGGGTGTGCATGTGAGGCTGGAATGACAGAAGCCGGGTCGGCTTAATCAGCGCCAGATAACCGTCCGACCGCACGTTCGCCTCGCCAGGCCGAATGTCGATGCCGCTTGCCCCCACAGTCAATGAAGTAACCGTGTGCCTGGGCAAATACCCCTTGGGATAGAATTTCAGCCCGAGCACCACGTTGACCGGAGTCTCCGTGCCAGTCGAATGGAGATGGAGCTCGAAGTTGATCTTCGTTCCTGCCGTGATGTACCGGCCGGCGCCCTCGCTGAATACGTCCGGACCCTTTCCGATTGCATACTCATTGAGAAAGACGCCTTGCTGTGTCATCTCGAGCTCTACGTTTCCGTCGACGGCCCCGCCATGGTTGCTGGTGTCACCGGGTTTCACCATGGATGTTCGGATGTGGTGGATATTCGGATAGCCCTTGGTCGGAATAATCTGAATCGCCTGGATAAAGCGGTTCTCGGTGAGACCGGGATCAATCGTGATGTCGGGCCACATATCGGGCCCTTTGGCCTTCACGATCAAATCCTTCGAAAGATTTACAATGACGTCGGGCTGGCCAATCTGCCACGCATGCTCATCCGGAAATTGCCGCGGCTTTGGCATGTCGGCCGGATTTCCCTGGGGAGCGCCACTGTCGACCCACTTTGCGATGGTCGCGATTTCCTCGTCTGTCAACGACAAGTCGTTATTGAAATGTTGGACGCCCACATTCTTCTCGATGAACCAGGGTGGCATCTCCCGGGAGAGCACCTTCGCTTTGATAGACTTCGCCCACGGCCGCGACTGTTCGTAGGTCATCAGCGACATCGGCGCAATCGTGTCCGGACGATGACAGACCTGACAGTGGTCCTGGAGGATCGGAGCAACATTCTTCGTGAATGTGACCTGGTCCTGTGCGACCGCTGCCGTAGAGATAAACGTGACCGCAGCGATGGACATCAAAAAGACGAGGGTTGTCTTCCTTGTCATAGTCCTCCTTAAAGGATGTGGTTCATTTTCGGCAAAGCTTAACATACTCCGGGTACTGCGGGACGCAATCGCCGCTGCGGTTGGCCTCGTTCCCATGAGTATTCCCCTCCTGTTTTCCAGGAGGGGAATACTCCTTTTCAACTAGAAAATATACTTCAAGGCAAACTGCATGATCCTCGGCTCCAGAGAGGTCCGGAGTTGACCGAACTGGCCTGAGCTGAGATTGGTGTTAATCACTCCCGGCCGGAAGCTGTTCGTCAGGTTGTACGCCTCGGCCCTGAACTCCATGCTCTGGGTCTCGCGGAACTTGAATACTCGCGAGAGAGCAACATCGAACTGCCACGCCGTGGGCAGCCTGAGAGTGTTGCGTCCAAGAGTGCCGAGAGTGCCTACAGCCGGCTGCGCGAATGCCAGCGGGTTCAACCATTGGCTCATCGGACGGCCGGACCTGTCCTTGTACACATCCAGCAGTGCCAGATTCGGTCTCTGGCTGACGACGTCGCACAGGCAGATATCGGAACCGACAGAGCCGGATCCGCCGGAAGTGGCTGTACCGGCGGTCACGGTGCGGGGTGTGCTCTGCGCCGTGGATCCAACGAGATTTCCGCCGGTGGACCTTCTGTAAATTCCCGACAGTCGCCATCCGGTCGCCAGCAGGCGGAACGTGGGATTGGCAAAGCGCGGCGTTTCCGCGACGGTGGTCAAATTGAAAGCGTGGCGCTGATCCGAATCGCAATTGGAGCGGTCACGATCGCGGTCGTTGATGTCCTGGTAAGTGTCCAGCACATTCTGGCTGTTTCCGGAATTGCTCCTTCCGGCAAAGTCTCCAATGCAATGGGACAAGGTGTAATTGCCATTGACAGTGATGCCGCGGCTGGGGCGGCGCTGGATGGAAAGAAGCATGCCGTGGTAGTTCTGCGTGCCACCAAACACAAGGTGCCCGAACCTGCCGATCTCAGTCCTGAATGCCGGGTTCTCGAAGCTCAACTTCCGCCGAGACTGAGTATTCGCGAGCGTGGAACAGGCAGCGCCCGGAGTAACTGTGTAGTACACGGCGCTGCCGTTGAGGAAGCAGTTCCCGCTGGCGTTGCCGACGCCAGGGACGAAAACGGCCGGATTGAGCGACTCGGAAGCCTGCAGGTGGATAACGAGAGTGCCCAGATAACTCGCCGAAACCAGCGTGCCCGGAACAACCTCGTGCTGAACGCTGAGGTTCCACGACTGGCTGTAAGTGGGAGGCAGATCCGGTTCGGTGACCATATAGTCACCCTGCGGCGCAAAAGGCGCGTTCTTATCCAGCCGCATGGGGAATGGGTTGCCGCCGGCAACACCACGCCACGGGTCGTCAAGACCGCCCGCCGGGGAGAGTATGCGGACATTCGCTCCCCAGGGCTGCTGTCCGATCTGCGTCCCCTGGCGGAAAAACGTCGGGTACTCCACAAAGCTGAGCGCGTAGTTCGCGCGGACGGATGTCCGGCCCTTGCCGTCTACATCCCAGGCCAGACCGAGCCGCGGCGCAAAACGGAACCAATAGGCATTGAAGACCTCCACCTGCGGCTTGGCGGCATCCGGCCCATTGTTCTTGTTCAAAAATCCCTGGTCGCCGATGTACAGCATGCCCGGCGGCGCATTAACAAAAGTCGAACTCCTGATGCCGCGCCGGTAACGGTCGATATCGAAGTTGAGTGCGGCGGGAATCGGCCGGCGATAATCCATGATTGGGAGTACGGGAGACCAGCGCAGGCCATAATTCAACGTCAGCCGTGGTTTCACCTGCCACACGTCCGCCCCGTACGCCGAAATGTAATTCACCCGGGCATTGTGGAAATTGGCATCGCCCTGGTTGAAGTCACTCAGCCGCCCCAGCAGGAAATCCGCCAGTCCCGCCCCGGTCGTCTGGCCATTGAACGTAAAGTTGCCCGAGGACCGGACATTGGCAACTGAATTGGATCGGTGGTGTGCGGCGAACATGCCGAAGCCCAATTGATGCGTACCCCGGCTGACGCTCACGTCATCGTTGAGTTGGTAATCGAAACCTCTTGAGATGCGCGGGTTGCCAGAGACTGCAAACCCATTGCTCACACTGAGGTTGATCATTCCTTTTTGATAGCTGTAGAAATTCTTCACGCCGATGTCACTGCCGTCGAAGAATGCCGGGTTTCCCTCGGTGTTGTCTGTCGCATTGAACCCCAGACGAAACGCGTTGATCATCGTGGGGCTGATCAGATAGGTGCTGCCGAAAGTGAACATATAGGCTTTGGCCCGCGAATCCTGCGACGCGTTCAACACGTTGTCCGGCGTGAAATCGAACGGGGACGGGGTGTTGGAGAAGCCGTACACCATACGCCCGAACAGGGAATGCTTGTCGCTCTTCTGATAGTCCATCTTCGCCACAAGCTGCCCCTCGTCGGAAACGCTTTTCGTGCCGTAGACGATCTGGGCGCAATCATCGGTCGCCTTCGGAAGGCGGCTGGTGAGATTCAGCGCCGCCGGACTGAACTGCGCAGGATCAACCCGGTCGTTGACGAAGGGCGCCCTCAATGTAATCTGCCGTCCCGCGTTGCAACTCGGAGACGCAAAGGTCGTAAAGTCGCCTGCGAGCATCGCGGCGGTGGGAACGAAAGCCGTCACATCGTTTGGATCCTGGCGAAGGGTCGTGCCCTGGTAACCGGCAAAGAAAAAGAGCTTGTTCTTAAGAATCGGTCCGCCGATGGTGCCGCCGTACTGATTGCGTTTCAGCGTGCTCCCTTTGATCGCAAAGTAGTTCCGTGCATTGAACAGATCGTTACGAACAAATTCGAACAGATCGCCGTGATAGGCGTTCGTTCCGGACTTCGTCACCGCGCCGACCGAGGATGCCCGCCCCTTCTGGGCCGATAACCCGCCGGTCTCCACCGTGAACTCCGCAAGCGCATCCGGGAAAGGAAGCGGAAGAGGCCAGCCGTCATACGAACTCACGTGGCGCATCCCGTCCAGGTTGTAGTCGGTGGCAAACCCCAGGCCGCCGGCGCTCGAGATCACCATCCTGCCTGGAAAACTCCGGCCGCCGGCTCCCGGGGTAACCTGGACGGCCCCGCCGGACAGCACCAGCAACTCTTGAACGTTGCGTCCGTTGAGCGGCAGTTCCATGATGCGTTCAGTCTCCATAACCTGACCGACGCTCACGCTCCGCGTCTCGACCAGGGAGGCGTTGGCCTGGACCTCGACCTGTTCGGTGACCTGCCCGACCTCCAGAGTCACGTTGATCACCGGGTTACTGCTCACCTGCAGAACAATTCCCGTCTGCACAAACGCGCGGAAACCCGGCAGGCTTGCCTCCAACCGATAAGGACCCAGCGCCAGATTCGGCAGCGCATAGGCTCCGGTTTCATTCGACACCGTCGTGCGGATCACGCCGGTGCTGGTTTGCGTTACAGTCACTTCCACGCCCGGCAATACCGCGCCGCTCTGATCCCGGGCGGCGCCGCTGATCTGTGCGGTTGCCTGCGCCAGGCCGTCGGTGGCGGTCACCACCGTGCCCATGAATGCGATGAACAAAACCGTCAAAATGCGTTTCATTTCTCCTCCAACATTCCAATTTTTCTTATAGTTACTCCAATTGTTGACGATACTAAGCTTCAGCGATTAAGAGAGTCAATCCATTATTCCCCTCCTCGAAGAGGAGGGGTGGCTGCGCATCAAGAAAAATGCTGCGAAGCCACCTTTGAGAGCGCAGACGGGGTGGTCATTCTGGCGACCAGCTTGCTCAGGGTCTTTCGTGACTGAGCACAAGCGCGGGATCTACAACGTTACAAGCAAGGGAGAACACCGGAAGGAACTCCGCAATTCCTCAACTGCAGCTGAGGCTGTCCTGTGGACACATCTGAAAAATCGCCAACTTGACGGGAAAAAATTTCGCCGGCAGTCGAGCATAGGTCCGTACATTGTCGACTTTTTTGTCCGCAAAGTCGCGTCGTTGTCGAATTGGACGGGGCGCCGCACTTCGGTCCGGCGGCTGGTGAGTACGACACCCTGCGGACGAAGTATCTGGAGGAGCGAGGAATCCATGTAGTTCGATTTGAAAACAAGAAGGTGTACCGGGACCTCGACGGCGTGTTGGAGGAGATCCGGAAGAAGCTTGGTAAAAATGAATCTTGAATGACCACCCCGTCTGCGCATTCAAAGGCCGCTTCGCAGCATTTTCTTGATGCGCATCCACCCCCCTCTGCGAGGAGGGGAATACGTTTTCCTTTCCCGGACCCTGTCCGACGCGATCATAATCGGGCCTGTGCATAGAGCCCTGGTTCTGTTGTTTATCGGCAGTGGTTGTGCGGCGCTGATCTACGAAGTCGTGTGGTTCCAGATCCTCGGACTCGTCATCGGATCGTCTTCGGTCTCCCTGGGAGTCTTACTGGGAACGTTCATGGGAGGGATGGGTCTGGGCAGCCTGGCGCTCCCGAGAGTTATCTCTCCAATCCGCCATCCGCTCCGTGTGTATGCCGTCCTGGAGATCGGCACAGCCGGTATCGCATTGGCGATTCTCTACGTCATGCCGCTCATCGGGGGAGTGTATAGCTCCTGGGCCGGACCGGGATGGCCAGGTATCGTTCTGCGCAGCGTGGTCGCCGCCGTCTGCCTTTTGCCTCCAACTGTGTTGATGGGAGCCACTCTGCCGGCAATCGCGCGATGGGTCGAAGCAACGCCGAACGGCGTCTCCTGGATGGGATTCTTTTACGGCGGCAACATCGCCGGCGCTGTCGCCGGAAGCATGCTGGCTGGTTTCTATCTGCTTCGTTTCTACGACGTCACCGTCGCAACCTTCGTCGGCGTGGTCATCAATGTGGCGGTGGCGGCCGCGGGTTTTCTCATCGCACGCTCGGCGCCGTATAAGCAATCCGGTTCCGCCGCAACCTTCCCTTCCATCGACGACGCGAGACGGATACCTGCCCGTACATGGCCCGTATACGTAACGATTGCGCTTTCCGGCATGACGGCCCTTGCGGCCGAAGTCATTTGGACGCGTCATCTGTCGCTCCTGTTTGGAGCCACGGTCTACACGTTTTCACTCATACTGGCCGTGTTTCTGATGGGCCTGGGCATCGGCAGTTGTGCCGGCGCCGCCATCGCGCGGCGGCTGGACAGCGCACGATGGGTTTTAGGGCTTTGCCAGTTTCTTCTGTGTGTAACCATCGCCTGGGCCGCCTGGACGGTAACGGAGTCCCTGCCTTACTGGCCGGTCGATCCATCGATAACGCGGAACCCGTGGCTCAACTTTCAACTGGACCTGTTCCGTTCGATCTGGGCCGTGCTGCCGGCCGCCTGCCTCTGGGGAGCCAGCTTTCCACTGGCGCTGGCCGCCGTGGCCTCGCGCGGCGAGGATCCGGGACGGCTCGTCGGCGGTGTGCTTGCGGCCAACACCATCGGCGCAATTGCCGGAGCTCTCGGCGCGAGCCTCATTTTCGTCTCCTGGATGGGCACCGGGCATGTGCAGCAGTTGCTGATCGTCATTTCCGCCATTGCGGGCACCCTGATGTGGGGGCGACGCCATCTTGTCGTGATGGCCGTGGCGGTCTTCTGCGCCCTTTTGCTTGCCTGGAGCGTCCCCCGGGTTTCGGGTGAATTCATCGCCTTCGGCCGTTTTCTTCCGTCGCTGACTGGAACGGCTGAAGTTGTTTATGCGGGCGAGGGTCTTACCGCTTCGGTGGCGGTGACGCGAGATCCCAACGGAATGTTGAGTTATCACAATGCCGGCAAAATCCAGGCATCCAGCTATCCCCAGGATATGCGCCTTCAACGGATGCTCGGGCACCTGACGACGCTGCTGCCGGAAACCCCCCGGTCCTTTCTGGTGATCGGCTGCGGCGCCGGCGTCACCGCGGGGGCTGTAAGCATCAACCCGGAGGCGGAGCGGATCGTCATCGCCGAAATCGAGCCTCTCGTTCCGGAAGTGGCCGCGAGGTACTTCGGTGAACAGAATTACGACGTCGTTCGAAACCCGAAGGTCACCGTGCACATCGACGACGGACGTCACTACCTGCTGACGACCGGCGAAAAGTTCGACGGCATCACCTCTGATCCGTTGGACCCGTGGGTCAAAGGCGCCGCCGCCCTCTATACACGCGAGTTTTTCGAACTGGCAAAGGCGCATCTGAAACCCGGCGGGGTGGTGACCGTATTCGTGCAACTCTACGAGAGCACCGAGGAAGCGATCAAAAGCGAAGTCGCGACATTCTTCGAGGTATTCCCCGATGGCGCCATTTTCGCGAATACCCTCGGCACGCTGGGATATGACTTGGTCCTGCTCGGGCAGGCCGAACCGGCGCCGATCAATGTCGACAGAATTGAAGAGCGCCTCCGCAGCCCGCAGTACGCGCGCGCTGCGCAGTCGTTGCGCGAGGTCAATATCGCTTCGGCGCTCGATTTGCTTGGCACGTACGCGGGACAGCGTTCCGATCTCGCGTCGTGGCTCAAGGACGCCGCGATCAATCGCGACGCCAACATGCGCCTGCAATACCTGGCGGGAAGGGGTTTGAATCTCTTTCTGTCCGATGTCATCTATGACCGGATGATCTCGTCCGGCCTCCGATTTCCGGAAAATCTCTTTGCAGGTTCTCCACGATTGATTGCGGTCCTCCGTGAGGACATCGAAGCGCGGCAGGGCCGATGAGCCTGCTGATGGTGTTGTTCGCCGCGGCCGCCCTGACCCACCTGATGGTGTGGTCGCAGTTGCTGCAACTCGCCATCGGATCGGGGCCCATCGCGCTGGGCATATCGCTGGGAGTGCTCACGGGAGGAATGTCCCTTGGAGCCGCGATGCTGCCCCGCGTTGTCTCGCCGCGTCATCATCCTTTGAAGGTTTTCGCGATCCTGGAATTTGGAATTGCGTTCAGCGCCATCCTGGTGTTGTTTGGCGTGCCTTACGTCGACGGCTTTCACGGCATTCTGTTACGCGCAATCCTCTCGGGTGTCATCCTCCTGACGCCGTCCGTCTTGATGGGCGCAACCTTCGAAGCCATCACGCGATGGATCGAAGCAAGCCCGCGTGGCATCTCGCCGCTGGGATTTTTCTACGCAAGCGCCTTCGCCGGCGGCGCGTTCGGATGTTTGCTTGCGGGCTTCTATCTGCTGCGCCTCCACGACGTGGCCGTCGCGACCGGCGCCGCCGCCACGGTCAACCTCGGTACCGCCGCGATCGCCTTCCTGCTGTCTCGGAAAACACCTCATGTTCAGCCGTATGCGATGCCGAACCCCGCGGTCCCGTCTGTGCCTGGAGTTCAGGCCGTCCATATGTCGGTCGCATTGTCGGGTTGCGCGGCGCTGGGAACGCACGTCGTTTGGATGCGCCTGCTGCCACTTGTTCTCGGGACGTCTGTTTATACTTTCCCACTCGTTCTTTTCGTATTCCTTCTGGGATTGGGAATTGGTTCAGGCGCAGGCTCGGCGCTCGCGCGCCGGAGCGCGCATCCACGCCGTGATCTGGCAATTTGCCTGATGCTTGCGGCAGCGTGCGTGGCGTGGTCCGCCTACATGCTGACTGAAGCTCTTCCCTACTGGCCCATCGATCCGAGGTTGACGCGAAGCGCGTGGTTCGGCTTCCAACTGGACCTGTTCCGCTCGGCGTGGGTGGTCCTGCCGGCTGCATGCTTCTGGGGAGCGAGTCTCCCGCTGGCGCTGGCGGCGGGCAGGCGTTCCGGCATCTATCCGGCCAATATGCTGGGCGCCAGCATCGGCGCAGCCGCCTTCAGCATGTTGTTGATTCCCTGGTTCGGAACAGGGATCGCGCAACAGGCGCTGATCGGACTTTCGGTCGCGGCCGCGCTGCTCGCTCTTGCATCGTTTTCCAGACGCGTCACCATCCTGTGCGCGGTTCTCGCCGGAACGGCGCTCCTGTTTACAGTCGCTCCTGCACCCCTGGGAGTCATCGCGTATGGCCGGTCGTTGGCGTGGAAATTGTCGAACACGGATTCCGCGACTCAGGATTACTTCGTTCCCAGGATTCTCGCGGCCAGCGAGGGAATGCACGCTTCCATTGCCGTATCCGAGACATCGACCGGAATTCGCAACTTTCACATCAACGGCACGATTGAAGCGGCGACGGCGCGGCAGGACATGCGCCTGCAGCGAATGCTTGGAGATCTGCCGGGGCTGCTCCACGCGCGGCCGCGCTCCGTACTGATCGCCGGGCTCGGCGCGGCCTTAACGGCCGGGAGCCTGGCCAACCATCCCACGGTGGAAAGAATTGTCATCTGCGAAATCGAACCGCGGACATTCGGGATGGTTTCGTTTTTCGCCCGGCAGAACAGCAACGTCATCGAGGATCCCCGCGTGGAGATCGTTTATGACGACGCGCGCCATTACCTTCTTACTACCGAAGAGAAATTCGACGTCATCACGTCCGAGCCGATTCACCCATGGGCTCAGGGCGCTGCCGGACTCTTCACGCGCGAGTATTTCGAAGTTGTGAGGCGGCACTTGAATCCGGGCGGCATTGTTTCCCAGTCGGTTCCCCTTCATCAGAACAGCGTGGAGAGCGTTAAGAACGCGTTGGCGACATTCTTTGACGTATTCCCCGGCGGAAGTCTCTGGAGCAACGATGTTGGCGGCAAAGGGTACGAACTGGTCGTTCTCGGCGGCGATTCCGCTATTGCGATAAACGCCGGCGAAATCCAGGAGAAGCTGAACCGCCGGAATCATGTCAACGTCATGCGCGCGTTGCAGGAAGCCGGTTTCGGATCGGCGATCGAGTTACTCGCCACGCAGGATGGCCGAGCCTCGGACCTGGCCCCCTGGCTGGCGGGTATCGAAATCAATCGCGATCGCAATTTGAGGCTTCAGTACCTTGCCGGGTTGAGCATGAACCTCTCCACGGAAGCATCCATTTACGATTCCATGCTTCAATACCGCCGCCCTGCCGAAGAGATTTTTGCCGGATCGCGGGACGTTCTGGAAGAACTGAAGCGCGCAGTCGACAGGCGAAGGCCACGCACCCTTTCTGAAGCGCAGGCGGCGGCCATTTCCAGCGCGTTGGCGGCGCGGCCGGCACGACGCATGTCGGCGAGCGTTGTCATCGGGGACCAGGAAGCGCTCCAGTACGCAACCGCGCTGCGTCAGTCCATCGGTGCCGGCGGTTGGCAGGTTGGCAGGATTCGCCAGTCCGAATTTTCAGACAGCGTTGCCGGCCTGCTGATTTTTGTGGGGACAAATCCGCCGCCGGCTGAAGCCAATGAACTGTTTCAGGCCCTTCGCGCAGCGGGACTAACGGTTGAGGGCAATTTCGATCCGAAGGCCAATCCGAACAATGTCCTGCTCGTCGTTGGAACACATCCGTAGATGGATCAATGGTTGGATAGCGTATTTTCCCCTCCTGGCACAGGAGGGGTGGCCGCGTCATCAAACGTTAGAAAGACGCGGACGGGGTGGTCATTCTGGACGGACCACCCCGTCTGCGCTTCCAAAGGTTGCTTCGCAGCATCTTCTTGATGCGCATCCACCTCTCCTCTTTGAGGAGGGGAATAATTCACCCGAAATAATGGCAGAGGGATTGGCTGGGTTGAATTGAATGCCGTTCCATTGCAAGTAATCAGCTGGGCGAAGCGCTGGATAGCTGGCGAAGTGGGTGCTTCTCGCGCTGGTGCAAGGATCATTGGATTGCCCGGAGGGTCGACAAATGAAAGTGCGTCCAGGTGCGGAGCGTCAGCAGCGGCCGACAACCTGACGTCGGCGCGCATAGGCACATCGAGTGGGGCCGGCCGCGCCGTCGAGTCGAGATTAATTGCCATCAGTTGCCGTTTCGCCGTGATGGTGACCCCCGCGGTACTACCGCTCGCCCTGGTTATCGTGTTTGAGCTCAGAATCACGTACACCGCGTAATATCCGGCGCCGAGAACCTGGATGGTACCTTCGAATTCCTTGGGGAGGTCCTTGTCTCCGTTTTTCCTGACGACGGTTAGACGCGTCTTGGATGCCGGAATTCTGGTCAGTATCCTCGGGGTGCCCGGCATGCGGAGTTGGATAATTGTAGTTCACGTCGAAGATCAGCAGATTGCCATTGTGATCGATGATCGACATCGAAGGACCATAAACCGGGACAGGCGCCGGCATAACCGTCCCGCCTCCCACCACTTGTGCATGTGCCATACTGGCGCCGGGCAGAACCAGGAGAAGAAAAACAAAAGCTTGCTTCATATAAACACCTCTTCTTATTGCGGGTCGCATATTACAGGGCGGACATGTACGACGCAAATACCTGCCTGTTCCTGAAAGGAGAGCGCCCTGTCCACACTGCGTAGCGATCTGGAAACGTTGCTCGGGTCGTGGCGCTCGACGCTCCCCGCGGAATGGCGCTCGCGGTTCGACGGGGTCGAGCTCCGGTTCGACGCGATTCCGCCGCTGCCAGGCAGCGCGATCTGGCCGTCGAACGTCTTCCGCGCATTACACGATCTCGATCCAGCGCACGTCCGCGCCGTCATCTTCGGCAACGATCCTTATACAAAGGTTGAGCAGGCGACCGGGCGATCGTTCGAGCAGGGCGACATCGCCGACTGGAAGACGCAGATCCGCACGAGGCGCGTCAGCCCCAGCCTCCGGAGCATCCTGCAGGCGGCGGTGCTCACGAAGTTCCCCTCCGTGCCGCGGACCGAGATCGCGCGGAAGATCGAGAAGGGTGAAATCGTCCTCCCCGCCCCGCCCGGCGTCTGGCCCGGGTGGGCGAAGCAGGGCGTGCTATGGCTCAACCGCGCGCTCACGTTCTCCGTGTTCAAGGATCCCGAACGCGCGGCGCACAAGAATCTGTGGGCGCCGTTCACTTCGCGCGTGCTGCGCATCCTCGTCGAGGAGGCGAAGTCGCGCCCCGTCGCCTTTGTCATGTGGGGCGGGACTGCGCAGGAGCTCGAGAAGCCGATCGCCAGGCAGCGCGATGCGCTCGGCGCGGCGAACGTGAAGATCGTGAAGAGCGGTCATCCGCAGATGGTGGCGACCTACTTCGCGCACGGCAATCCGCTCGAGGCGATCAACACGGCGATCGGGCATCCGGCCGTGCGATGGCTGTGAGGAAGCGCGTCCTTTTTATGTTTCCTCCCGCGAAGCCAACAGGTATACGATTCCGATCAAAATCAAGGCAGGGCAAGTTATGTCAGCGGAGATTGAGCTTCGACTCCGGTTTCGACAGCGTTTCCGGTTTGACCCGCATTGCCGAATAGCTGCCGGCACGACGGGCCAGCTTCTAAGAGCGCTGAACCTGCTTGCCGTTCAGAATGGTCCCGCTCGGGAAGAGCCTCTGGTTGCCGGTCCGTTTGTTGTTGTAGTTGTCGAGGAATTCGAAATCTCCGTCGCGTAGCTCGAGCAGCGCAACATCCGCCACCGCCCCCACATTCAGCGTGCCGCGCTCGCGGAACACCGCGAAGGTGCGCGCGGCGTTCGTCGTTGCCCGGGCGATCGCCTGCGGCACCGTCATGCCGAAGCTCAAGAGCTTCGACATGCAGTTCGGGAAGTCGATGACCCCGGTAGTGCGGGAATTGACGTTCCAGTCGGTGGAGAATGTATCCGGCCAGAAACCCGTCTTCATGATGGCCTCGACGGTGTCCCACCTCATATGACCGGTTTGTCCATTGCCGACGTCGAACCACACGCCGCGGCGGCGCGAACATGTGAGTGACGACGTCGCCCTCCTTCAGTTGATTGAACAGCAGCGGCAGCGGCGAAACCGTCTGGCCCATATGGATCATCACCGGCAGGTTGAAGGAGGTCGCCACTTCCTGCGCCCGCCTGAGCACCTCAACATCCCTGGGCCCGGCCACATCCCGGGACAGTCGCGCCTTGACGACGAAGTCGCGGTTCTTCGCAATCGCATCTCGTACCGCGCCGACATCGGCGCGGTTGATATCCATGGTGTCGCCTTCGGGCAGGATGCCGGCACGACCGATATTGATCAGGCAGCGGCCCTGCTGCGGCGCCGTCTTTGCGACCGCGACCACGTCGGCGATGTGATCGGCGCCTTGCGATCCCGCATCGATCCAGCCCGTCACGCCGTCCTGCAGAACCATCCCCGGGCCCCGGCCTTCACAGCCGCAATGGGCGTGGATGTCAATGAGACCCGCGGTGACGATCTTGCCGCGCGCATCGATGGTTTCCGCCGCTCTCGCCGTGATGTTGGCTTCGACTGCGGCAATGCGCCGGCCCGAGATCGCCACGTCGCGAACCGCGTCCAGCCGCGATGAGGGATCGATGACGCGCCCGCCTATGATGATCAGGTCGAACTCCCCCTGCGCGGCAAACACGTTGGTCGCGCGGGTGAAGATCGCAGCACCTGCGGTTGCGGTAACGAATTGGCGCCGGTTCATCACCGCCAGGGCCTCCCCATGTTATTTGAACATCCGAAAAAATCATCTTACTCCAGTCCGCATGCACGAGCTCCACGTATCAGCGCGCACCATCGCGCTTCGATGGCCAGCGTCACCCGCCGATGTGATCGAGCAGCTTGCGGAGTAAGCCATCGGGATTATCGACGTGCACCCAGTGCCCGGCAGCCAGTACGTCAACCGTAACCCGCTCGCTCGACGCCGCGATCCGTGCTGCGCGCTCCCGATCGGCCGGCGAGTACGAGCCGGAATGATCGCCGATCACCAGGTGCATTCGCGCAGCGCCGGGGGGGTGCTCCACTACTGGCCAGAGATCACGTGCGAAGTAGTCGAGGATCAGCGCCCGGACCTCGTTGAGATCGAGCATGAAGCGCACGTGGTCCCCCTCCCTCTCCACCGACCCTGCGAGCCACTGCGCAAGCGGACGCGTCTTGCCGGCAGCGACGAGCGCCTCGATGAAATCCGACCTGGACGCGAGTGTCCGCGGCAGCGACTCGATCGCGTCCATAACCGCAAGCGCGCTATCCTCCCCGCGGAGCGGATCTCGGACGCCGGGAACGCTGTCGATTACGATGACATGCTCGAGTAACGAAATCGCGCCGATCCGCGCGGCCTCCAGCGCGACCTTTCCGCCGAAACTGTGGCCTACGATCGCGCCCAGCGGCGGCGCGAGCCGTCCTGCAAAGTCCACGACATCGCGAGCTGCAGATTCGAGTGATGGGGCGGGTGTCCCCTTCGGCGATCGTCCGTGACCGCGCAGGTCAACGAGCCATGCCGTCCAGCCCGGCCGCGCCTCGACGAAACGCCTCGCGATCGTCCGCAGGTTGTTCCCGCGCCCGAGGATGCCGTGCAAGAAAGCAATGGCCCGCTTGGGCTGTGTGCCGTCGATCCGATCGAATGCCAGTTCAACACTAATGTCCGTTGTCATATGACGCGTGTGGGTGTTATCCAAAACGTTACCCAAAATGGATTTTGCACCATTTTCGGGTATCCAAAGCGGCGAAGACGAAGTGTCGTTGACGCACTCACGCCGTTTGCAGGCATTTTTGAGCATTTCGAGGGTTTTTGAAGCGATCTTTACCCAATCCTTTACCCAATGATCAGCGGCTGCGAGGCTCCCTTAGCTGCAGCACATTTCCGCCTTCCTCAACGATGTAAAGGGCGCGTTCGAGCGAAGAAGCAAACAGGTCGCGTAAGAATCGGGTGAAACGCAGCAGCGCCGGCAGCGCGTTCGATTTCGCATCCACGACGACTACAGGCAGTGCAAGGGCGGCGAGGTTCTGTTGATGCTCGATTTGTTTGTCGATCGTGACTAGCACTTCGAAACCCGCTTCAACGGCGACAGACATCAAGGCGCCATTCCGAAGTTGTTCCCACTTCATCTCTCGTGTTGTGCGGATTTCCTGTCCAGGTAGGTGTTCGCGTAATCTGCGAGGCAGATTATGATCGAACAAAATCTTCACGGTTTCGGAAGATCTTCAAACAGGTGAGATCCAGCCAATTCCAGTAGTGCTTCGGCCTGCTCACGCGAAACCCCTTCGAAGTCGTCAAGGAACTCTTCCAGCGTTTGACCGGCCGCCAGCGAATCAAACAAGGTTTTGATTGGAACACGCGTCCCGTAGAAACAAGGCGCACCGCTGACGCGTTCGGGATTGATCCAGACGAGCCCGAACAACGGATGCCCGGACTGAATCAAATCTCCGACGAGATGCTCTGGCGCCACTGGGGCGACGTTCTTGATCAACGGTCGATCGATGAGCTTAGCCATGGTGGTAATGAAAACCTGAAGCCATTATACAGCCTGCCTGTGGAAGCGCAGCGGCATGCCTGCCTATTTGCCCGACTGGCGACGGCGCGCCAGCAACCGTTTACATAGCCCGCCCGGCTGATGACACGTGGAAACCGGTCCGTACTGCCTTCATCGCCAAATACGGCAAGCAAAGACTTTGTAATCCGCGACCTGCTCGGGCGTCACAGCGTGACGCTAACCGAAAAGTATTACGCGCACCTGGCCCCGAACAATTTGAGCGAGGCCGTTCGTCAGCTCGAAAGCGCACTCGCGAAAAAATCTTTACCCAATTCTTTACCCAATTGCACCGAGAGTGGAAATTCGGACGCTGAAAACCTGAACGTCGAAGCGCCGTTGACTGATTCATCCGTCAAGGGTTACATTCAGTTCTCGCTCGTTCCCGCCGGAGTGGCGAAATTGGCATACGCAGCAGACTCAAAATCTGCCGGTACTTAGTATCGTGGGGGTTCAAGTCCCCCCTCCGGCATTTCCAATTCAAAGCTTAACGCAGGTAACGGAGGACGACATGACGTGGAAACCTTTTGCCGCGCTTGTGGCAATCGTCGCGTTCAGCGCAGTTCTTATGGCTCAGAACGAACCGTTTCTCGGTATCTGGGAACTCAGTCTCGCCAAATCCAAAATTACTCGCGGGGCGGTGCCGAAAAGCCAGACGATCGTCAACGTAGCCCAGGATGGCGCATTCAAGAGCACTCGTGCTTCGATTAACGAAAACGGAACGAGCGTCGAAGTCCACCACTACAACTTCGATGGGAAGTTTCACCAGACCGAGGGAGGCGATCCCCGGGAAATTTCCTACAAACGGCTCAATCCAACCACGATCGAAAGAACGACCAGAAGGAACGGAGAAATCACCGTCGGCCAGGAAGAAGTCTCCAATGGCGGTAAGACGTTGACCGTCACACAGCCGGGTAACGTCCGAGTCTTCGACAAGAAGTAGGAATGTTGAAATTGCGAGATTGTCGGCGGTCATAGACCGCCGCTACAGTGGGAACGCACCCGCCCTCAACACAGCTTTGTCATCCTCCCGCCTTAGGATAGAATCTGCTGCCCATAGACAACGGAGGCCAAAATGAAAGCCGTTTCGTTCCTTCTGCTTGCCGCGTCGATGCTGGCAGGCATTCCCGCTTTTGCGCAGGTCGATTTCTCCGGAGAGTGGGCGCAGCTGCGACACGAGGATTCGAGCACGAACCCCGAAGTAGGCGACCGCCTCGGGGTCCCGCTCAACGCCGCGGGCCGCATGCGCGCCGATGCCCTCAACGTCGGCATCTGGTCGGTGCCGGAATGGCAGTGCCGTCCTCACCCGGCGACATTCTCCTGGCGCGGCACCGGCGAAACCCGAATCACCAAGGTGGTGGATCCCGTTACCCGGCTAACCACGGCATTCCGCGTCGAGCGAAAACGGAATTTCGACCAGTTCATTTACCTCGATGAGCGTCCGCATCCTTCAGAAGACGCGGCTCACACCTGGGGAGGCTTCTCCACCGGCAAGTGGGACGGCGACATGCTCACGATAACCACAACGCACATTAAAGAAGGCTATCTAAGGATGAACGGCATTCCGTCCAGCGACCGCACAACCATCACCGAACGATGGATCCGGCACGACAACTACCTGTTCGTGGTGATGTCGATTAACGATCCGGTCTATCTGGAAGAGCCGTTCGTTGTCAGCGGGCAATACCGTCTCGACCTGAAACTGGACATGCAGATCACGCCCTGCATCGTCATTGACGAATCGCCGGAAGCCCGCGGCGTCATTCCGCACTACCTGCCCTGGGACAACCCGTACCGCACGGAGTTTGCGGACATGTACAAGATCCCGGCAAAGGCGCTCGATGACGGCGCCGAAACGATGTATCCGAAGTACCAGTCCAAGCTGAAGACGTACTCGGGGAACTGAAATGACTAAACAAATTCTTGCAGCCTTGATCCTGGTGGGCGCCTTCGCCGGCCTCGCTTCCGCTCAGGACGTCCGCGTCACGCCGGTGCGCGGGAACATCTACATGATTACGGGTGATGGCGGCAACACGACGGTTTCCATAGGCGGAGACGGCGCGTTGATGGTCGACACCGGCGCCGGCCAGAAGAGCGAACGGCTTGTGGCGGCGGTCCAGCAGCTTCTCAAAAACGTGACCGCGGCGCCTGCTCCGGCGAAGCCTTGCCTCGGTTGTGCCGGCAATGCGAGTCCCTACTTCAACACGATCACGGCCTCGCCGGACCCGGCAAAGCCGATCCGCTACATTATTAATACCAGCGCGCGGCCCGAGCACGTGGGCGGCAACGAGAAGGTCGCACTGGCAGGCCGGGCGATCACCGGCGGCGATATCGTCCAGGAGATCCTGGCAGGCGCTGCTTATGAAAGAGCGCCCGTGTTCGCTCATGAGAATGTTCTGATCGCGATGAGCGACTCGTCCAACGGGAAGCCTGCACCGTCCGCGGCTCTGCCCGGCGAGGTGTACAACAGGCCTCTGTACAAGCTCAGCCAGTTCATCAACGGCGAAGGGATTCAGATTTTCCACCCGGAATCGGCAATCTCGGACGGCGACAGCATCGTATTCTTCCGTTACTCCGACGTGATCAGCACCGGGGATATCTTTACGACCACGAACTATCCGATGTTCGACGCTAAGAAAGGCGGCAGCATCCAGGGCGTGATCGATGCGCTGCACCAGATTCTCGATCTGTCGGTGGCGGAAAACAGGTCCCAGGGCGGCACGATGATTATTCCCGGCCACGGACGTCTGTGCGATTCCGCCGACGTGGCCTACTACCGCGACATGCTCACGATCATCCGCGACCGCGTTCAGGACCTTATGAAGAAGGGCCGCACGCTCGAACAGGTGAAGGCGGCAAAGGCGACCATGGATTACGATGGGCGTTACGCGACGAAAGAATGGACCGGCGACATGTTCGTCGAGGCTGTCTATAACAGCCTGAAAAAATAAGGAGACTACACATGAAAACCAAACTGCTTCTTCTGGTTCTCGTGGGTGTGTTCGTACTCGGCCTGGTCACGGCATACGCCCACCATTCCGTCACAGCCACCTACGACGCGAAGAAGGAAATCAAGCTCCAGGGCAAGCTGGTCTTGTTCCTGTTCCGTAACCCTCACGTCTTCGTTCACATCGATGTTCCGGACGAGAGCGGCAAGATGCAGCGCTGGACCATCGAGTGGGGCGGAGCCGCGCAGCTCTCCAGCCAGGGCATCAACCGCGACACGTTCAAGACCGGCGACGAGCTCATCATCACGGGCGATCCATCGCGCACCTCCGGCGAGCACCGGGCGAAGATGAACACGCTGCATCGCGTCAAGGACGGCCTCGGCTGGGGCACGAAACCGGGGGAAATTGTCAATTAGCTGGAGGCCGCAATGATTTCGAAATTGCTGGTGGCCGCAATACTTCTGCTTCCCGCCCAGCGCGGGCAGCGCGGCCCTGCCGGGCCGCCCCCAACACCGAAGGCGGTGGCGCCGGTCGATCTCACCGGGTACTGGGTATCGGTTGTTACGGAAGACTGGCGCTGGCGCATGGTCACTCCACCGAAGGGCGACGTCAACAGCATACCGGTGAATCCGGAAGGCCGCCGCGTCGCCGGGACATGGGATCCCGCTGCGGATGAAGCGGCCGGTAATCCGTGCAAGGCTTACGGCGCTGCGGGAATTATTCGAATTCCCGGACAGTTGCATATCACCTGGGCAGACGACAACACACTCAAGGTCGATACCGAGGCGGGCACGCAGACCCGGATGTTTCGATTTGGAAATGCGCCGCCGCCCGCCGAAGCGAGTTGGCAAGGGCACTCCGTGGCGCAATGGGAACGCGCGGGCCTGCGTGGGGGCAACACTCCCGGCGGCAATTTGAAAGTTGTCACGACACGCATGAAGCCGGGCTACCTCCGCAAGAACGGCGTCCCGTACAGCGAGAACGCCGTCCTGACCGAGTACTACCACCGCATGATCGAACCCGGCGGCACGCCCTGGATCGTGGTGATCACGACGGTTGAAGACCCGACGTACCTGGCGCAGCCTTATGTCGTGACCACTCAGTTCAAGAAGGTCCCCGACGCCTCCGCGGCCTGGACTCCCACTCCCTGCTCCTCGCGATAAGCCTGGACGGAGCGAAATGTATTCCCCTCCTCAAAGAAGAGGGGTGGCTGCGCATCAAGAAAACGCTGCGAAGCCACCTTTGAAAGCGCAGACGGGGTGGTTATTCAAGAATGATTTTTCCAGAATGACCACCCCGTCTGCGCCCGTTCTAACGATTTGATGGCGCAGCCACCCCTCCTTTTCAAGGAGGGGAATATAATGAAACCAACTAGAACTTCCCGAGGACAACTATGAAAAACATTTTAGGTCTGGTGCTGGGCCTTTGCATGTTGGTGACGATCGCTTTTGCCCGGCAGGAAGCGCCGAAGCGGTTATACGTCGTGACCTACATCGACGTGTTCCCGGCCTTTGCAGCCGATGCGGCAACCCAGCTCAAGCAGTTCGTAACCGACAGCCGCAAAGATCCCGGGTCCGTGCGTTTCGAAGTGATGCGCGACGTCGCCCGGGTAAATCACTTCTCGATTGTGGAGGTCTGGGAAAACCGGCAGGCATTCGACGCGCATCTGGCTCTCGACCACACCAGGCGTTTTCGAGAAAAGCTTCAGGCCGGACTGGGCAGCCCGTTCGATGAGCGCCTGTACAACATCCTTGAATAGCCTTGTTTCGATGTGAACCTGCTCCAGCGCTTCCGCTTCCACGAAGCGCTGGAATTCGAAAAACCAACATCAATTCCCTCAATTTCGGGCGAATCACCAGCGCCAGCGGAAACCGCATCATCGTCCTCAACGCCCGCATCAATTTCTAGTTGGGGGTAATTCGGGGACAGACGACTAAATCACTTAATTAGGTTCAAAGGTACTTGGTCTAATTAGGGGATTTAGTCGTCTGTCCCCGAATTACCCCAATTTCAAATTGACAACCTACAACCGAGGTGAGAGATTCCGGGAAACCGCACGACAAAGCGAGAGGAGTCTACCGTCATGAAGAGCGCACTGCTGATGTTTTTCCTGCTGGCTCACCACGGCGACGCCGGCCGTTGGGATGACAAAGTAACCGTTTTGAAAGGAACCGTAGTCGAGCTTCAGTTCACGAATCCCCACACGATGATCGTGTTCGATGTGAACGACAGTGGCAAAGACGTCCGGTGGCAAGCCGAGTTGGACGGAACCAGCCCCCTGATGCGGGAACTCCACTGGAATAAAACCACATTGAAGCCGGGAGACAAGATCACGATCACCGGCCGGCGAGTGAAGAGCGGCTCGCCGTACCTGAGCATGAACGAACGCGCCATCATCGTCATGTCCGGCACGGGCAAGGAACTCTTTCGCACCGACGACAAGGGTGAACTCGTGGCGCCGCAGCCGTGAAAGGCAGAAACGTCCCGGCTGTATTACTCGTATTCCTCGCGGCCAGCGCGATCACCAGCAATGCGCAATCGCGGCAACTCCGGCAGACCTCCTACCTGAAGGCATCGAACACCGAAGCCGGTGACCGCTTCGGTTCCGGCGGTGCTCTCGAAGGCCACGCCGTTGCGATCAGCGGTGACGGCAACACCATCGCGGTGGGCGCACCCGTCGAAAGCAGCAATGCGAAAGGCATCAATGGCAACCAGAACGACAACTCGCTCTACAGGTCCGGCGCCGTCTACATCTTCACGCGCAGCGGCAATGGCTTCGCCCAGCAGGCTTACCTGAAAGCGTCGAACCCCGGCCAGAGCGACATGTTCGGATACTTCGTCGGCTTGAGCGCGGACGGCAACACCATGGCCGTCTCCGCCCCCTTCGAAAGCAGCGGCGCGAAGGGTATCAACGGTAACCAGGACGACAACTCGGTCCCTCAGGCAGGCGCCGTGTACATATTCACGCGCAGCGGCACCACCTGGTCGCAGCAGGCGTATGTGAAGGCTTCGAACACGGGCGAAGCCCCGGTCGGAGATCAACTGGACGTCGACGGAGATCAGTTCGGCTTCTCCATTTCTCTAAGTGACGACGGCAACACTCTGGCCGCCGGAGCGATTGCCGAAGACAGTGCCGCGAAAGAAATCAACGGCAACCAGAACGACAACTCGGCCGCGTCGGCCGGCGCGGTGTATGTCTTCGCGCGCAGCGGGAATGCCTGGTCTCAGCAGGCTTACGTGAAGTCCTCGAATATCGGAGCGGGCGACATCTTCGGCCACTCCGTTTCTCTCAGCGCCGATGGGAACACGCTGGCGGTGGGCGCCTCCGAGGAAGACGGCGCCACCAAGGAAATCAATGGCCCGCCGGACGACAGGCTCAATGGACCCGGCGCCGTTTACGTGTTTACACGGGCCGGCGGCAGCTGGTCTCAGCAGGCCTACGTCAAGGCCTCGAACACGGAATTGATGGACTCCTTCGGAACCAACGTGGCCCTGAGCGACGACGGCAACACGCTCGCGTCGTCCTCCCTGGACGAAGACTGTCTCCTCACCGGTGTCAATCCGCCGGGATGCGACAAGGACGGTCCCGAGAGAGTCTCGAGCGGCATGGCATTCGTCTTCGTTCGCAACGGAACGACGTGGACGCAGCAGGCCGTCTTCAAGGCGTCCAATTCGGGAAAATTTGATTGGTTCGGAGCGCGCCTGGCCCTGAGCGGTGACGGCAACATCTTCGCCGTGGGCGCCCAGATCGAAGACAGCGCGGCCCAGGGCATCAATGGCAGGCAGGACGACGACTCGGGCCCGGAAGCCGGCGTCGTTTATTTCTTCACGCGCACCGGCGCCACCTGGTCGCAGCAGGCGTACGTCAAGGGCTCGAACACGGAGGCCTTCGACGAATTCGGAAGTTCCCTGAGCCTGAGCCGGGACGGCAGAACAATGGTTGTCGGCGCTCAGTATGAGGACGGCGCCGCCAAAGGCGTCAACGGCAACCAGGCCGGCAACTCGGCTTTAGATTCCGGCGCCGTCTACGTTTTCGCGTATTAGGCAGGCGGCAATAAAAATCATTCCTCCACAGCCATTCCGCGAATATCATGGGGCACACAAAATTCTTGCGGGGATGACCATATGAAATCAAAAACACTGTTCGTGGTTCTATCGTGTCTCGTTGTGTCCACTCTCGCCCTGAGCCAGCAGCGTGGCGCCGGACAGCAGCAAAACTTTGATCCGCCGGCCGGGGTAAGACAGGTAACGGTTACCGAAATTCCGGGCGTCATCGCAGCCGGCGCGAAATGGACGCTGGCCTGGGGCGGCGCCAACAACGCCGACGGTATCGTCGGGACGCCCGACGGCGGCGTGATGTTTGCCCAGGAACAACCCAGCCAGGTCGGCAAGGTCGACAAGGACGACCACTATTCCATCCTCATCAAGGACACGCATGGAGCAGGTTCTCTCTCGATGGACTCCCAGGGCCGCATCGTCGCCGTGCTAAGGACGTGTACGGATCCGGGCAATGCCGGCCGGGGAATCAGCGCACCATGCACCGAACCCACGGCGGTCGCTCTCCTCACTCCGGCACGCAAGATCCTGGCGGACAGCTTTGAAGGCAAGACGTTCGGCCGGCCCAATGATCTCGTTGCCGCCAAAAACGGCAACGTGTATTTCAACTCGGGCGGGACCTACCGCGTCAGTCCTGACGGCAAGGTCACCCTCATCGGCAAGGATCTCCGCACCAACGGGATCATGCTCAGCCCCGACGAGAAGACCCTCTATGTCACCAACGGCCCGGTGGTTGTTGCATTCGATGTCCAGCCCGACGGCTCAGTGAAAAACCTGCGTGACTTCGGGAAGCTCGAAGCCGGCGGCAACGGCGACGGCATGGCGGTCGATTCGACCGGACGTCTTTATGTCACATCCCAGGCCAAAGGGATTCAGGTGTTCAGTCCGGAAGGAAAGTACCTTGGCGTCATTCCAACGCCGCGGGACGTTGCAAGCATCGCCTTCTCCGGACCCGACAAGAAGACGCTCTACGTCACGTCCGCCGGAGCCATCATCGCCGGTAAGGAATTTCAGACCGCGGAGGGTGTCCGGAACAACGCCAAGTCGATATTCAAAATCCCCGTGCTGGCCATGGGTTTCAAAGGCCGCGCGAAGTAGCGGAATAGAGGAGAGTGTTATGTCCAACAAAACGAGTCGCCGTGAGTTTCTAGGCACGGCAGGAATTGCGGCGGCAGGCGTGGTGGTACCGCAGGCGCCGGCGAATTCAACGGCCTCAAAGGCCGCGCGTCTCCGGCAACTGCTTCGCCGACCCGAGCCCTTCTACTGCATCGCCGCGTTCGACAGCCCTTCGGCGCGGCTGGTGGAGCTTGCCGGCTTCGATTCCATTTACGCGGGCGGCTCGCTCATGGCCATGGAACACGGACTCCCTGACTGGGGACTGACGAGTACCGTGGAACTGCTGGAGTTTGCCACGCGCCTTACCAGGAACGTCGATATCCCCGTGATTGGCGATTGCGACAACGGCGGCGGAAACCCGGTATCGGTGTATCGCGCGACGAAAGACTTTGAAAGAGCGGGACTGGCCGGGATCCTGTTCGAGGACAGGATTCGCGTCGAACGGATTGGGCAGAAGGCGGATGTCATTTCAACCGCACAGATGGTCGACCGGATTAAGGCTGCGGTGGATGCCCGCTCCGAGATGATCATCGTCGGGCGTACAGATGCTCTCGCCGCGGGGAAGACGCTGGAGGAGGCGATCGATCGAGGTAAGGCTTACGCCGAGGCGGGGGCGGATGCGATTTTGTTCCCCGGCGTTCAGCCGCTCGAAACGACCCGGCGGACGATTGCTGCAATTTCCAAAACGATATTTGCTCAGATGGGACCCGATGTGCCGGTCTCTGAAGCGATCAAAGCCGGAGTCCACGTGTTGTTCTATACGTCGATGGTGCAGGACATTGCCCTGGCGGCGTATCTGCAGGCTCTCACCGAGCTCAAGACAACGGGGATGATGCCGAAGACTTTCAATTCCCACAGGCTGCCCAACGACGTCACGGCAAAACTGGAACGTTCGGCCGAAATTCTCGCACGCGCTAAAAAGTACAAGCTCGCGCCGTAGGTTTACGGGGCGGGCCGTCTCGAATGACCACCCCGTCTGCGCTTTCTGCGTAGCCACCCCTCCTGTCCCAGGAGGGGAATACCAACACTCTTCCAAGTTACTTCTTATCGACGACGACTTTCCCCTTCTGGATTACCGTCTTCACTTTCAACAGGTCGAAGATCTGATTCAGCGGATCACCGTCGATGATGACGATATCCGCCTGCTTCCCCGCCTCAAGAGTGCCAATATCCTTGCTCATATCCAGCCACGCCGCCGTGTTCTTCGTCATGATCGTGATGATGTCCTTCGCCGAGAACACGAGGTAGAGCGGACGCAGTTCATGGGCGAGCGAGTCCGCCGGCAGAAAACCCGTGTCCGTCCCGTAGCCATAGAGGACACCTGCATCAAATAGCGTCCGCCCATTCACGGCCTTCTCCCCCGCCGCGCGGCCCGTCCCGCCGGGGACGCCCGCGGGCCAGGGCTTTCCATCGCGGAAGCGGGGCGCGTTATCGCTACGATCTCCAAATACGCCAAATGCGGGAACGCCGAAGCTGATGGTCGACGTCACTGGAATTCCGGACTGCGCCACAATTTTCGCATCTTCCGGAGACAGCCAGCTCCCATGCGGCGTATGGACGAGCCGCGTGACGCGCGCCTCAACGCACGCCAGCATATCCGGCACGGTCGACGCATGGACGATCGTCGGTATCCCTGCCTTCCGGGCCTCGTCCGCGATCGCCGCCATCGTTTCCTTTACCTTCGCTTTGTCCGCCGGCGTGCGTTCCTTGAAGTCCGGCGCGAGTTCCAGCCTGCTCTTGATGACATCCACACCGGCAGCCTTCATCATCCGCACACTCGCCCTTGCCGCCTCCGGCGTCACGGTCGTCTCGACGCGGCCGGCAGCGATGAGCCGCGGCCCTTTGATTTCACCCGACGCGAGCTTTCTCCGAAGTTCCAGGATCGGGTTCAGAGCATCCCCGGCCGACAATATCGTCGTGAACCCGGCATCGAGAAAGTCCTGCATCTTTTTCGCGGCCTGGTCTTTCATCCACTGGTCCGCGTTTCCCTGAATGATGTGACGGTGCGCATCGATCAACCCCGGCATGACGGTCATGCCCTTCGCGTCGATCACCATCAAGCCCGGCGCGGCTGTCGCGCCGGGAGCAACGGACGCGATCCGCCCGTTCCGCACGACGACGGTACCTCGCGGGATCACCCCGCCGTTGCCATCAATGATGTGCGCGTTGGTGATCACAAGATCCTGGGCCGTAAGATTCAAGCTCCAAAGCAAAACGAGACACGTAACGGCAAGCAGTCTTCTCATTCGTCTTATCCTCCAGATCGTGAAAGGTATGTCAGGTCGGAATTCAGGTCAAGGCAAACGCGCCCTTTAGGCGTGTTGCCAAAAGGTATTCCCCTCCTTGGAAAGGAGGGGTGGCCACGCCATCAAACGTTAGAAAAGGCGCGGACAGGGTGGTCATTCAGGACGGACCACCCCGTCTGCGCTTTCAAAGGTCGCTCCGCACCATCTTCTTGATGCGCAGCCACCCTTCCTGTTCCAGGAGGGGAATACGTTGCCCTGTAGCCCGCGTTCGGTTACCAGTACAACCGGTACGTCATCTTCATCTGGACCGCTTGATCCAGCGCGGTCACGCCCGCGCCGCGATCGCGCCGCTGGTCGGAAAACACAATGTAGAGGTTGCTGTCGCGCGCGAAGATGAGATGCAACCGAATCTGTGTATTCAGCTCCGGATCGCCCTGCTGGTTCAGGCCGTTCAGCTGGAAGAACGCATCCACGGAGGCCCGCGCCGTGATCGGCACCGTAAACCGCGTCCGCCACAGATGCGCAGCGAAGGCTCCCTGCGGCAGCGAAATATCGTTGTACTCGTAGTCTCCCTGAAGCACCAGGTGTGGCGACGGCCGCCAGATTCCCGAAAGGGCCACGCTGGTGCGATTTCCTCCGTAGAACTCTCCCCGCTCGAGCTTGACTCCCGGCACGATCGCGCGGCCATCGAAACTCTGGTATTCCACCGTCCACCGGTTGAAGCCGTAGTCTCCGGGCGGAACGACGATATACTTCCGCGGATTGAGCACGAACGGATCATCGGTCGCGAGAATGCGCTCGAAGTTGCGCGATGCCTGGAAACGAATCGTGTCCCCGGTGTTCAGTTCATCGTTCGCTTCAAACACCCACTGACGCGTATCCAGCAGATTGTCCTGGTTCGTCAGGTAAGTCAGGTTCGAAGAGAAATTCAGCTTGCGCGACCATTCGCGATTTAATCGCCAGCTTCTTCGCAGGTTCGCCGTGTGCCGCCGAATGTCGTCGCGGCGCACATATCCCATCGCGGGATCGAAGCCCTCCTCCACCGAAAGCGTGCGGATGCCCGCCTCCCACAGGTCCTGGTTGTAGGCCAACGCGCCGGAGAAGGAGACCGGCCGGCCCGGAATTTTTCGATCGTCGACAACGGCCACGAACGCATCCGAACGAAGATTTCTTCCCAGCCAATAAAGGGAGTCCATTCCGAATGCACGGTTGGCCTGCGTTTTGGAATAGGTATCGGTCACGATCCCACCAACATAGGACCGCTGCCCGAAGTTCCGGCGGATGCGCGCCGTGCTCAGATTCGTGCTGGGCGCTCCTGGACTGCGTTCCGTCTGCGTGGTGAGCAGCCCGAGGTCGAAACCTCCGGCCTTCCCCGTCAGACGTGCCCCGCCCACGATCGGCACGGGTTGCCCGCCGACCAGCCCGATGCGGCGGCTGAAGAAAAGCTGCGTGTCCTGGACGATCCCGAAATTGAAGAGCGCCGCGTTCTCCAGAAAGAACTCGCGCTTTTCCGGGAAGAACAGCGAAAAGCGCGTGAGGTTGATCTGCTGGTCGTCCGCCTCCACCTGGGCGAAGTTCGTGTTGTACGTCAGGTCGAGGGAGAGAGACGAGCCAACGGACAGTTTCAAGTCCCCTCCTCCTTCGAGCGAGGAGTCTGTGCCGGCGGTTCCGTTCGATCGCGCCGCTCCGAGCAATCCGTACGGAACGACCTGCACGTTGCGGTGCGATTCGATTCCGGTGATTCCGTCAATGTGGCCGTAAAACTCCGCCCGCGTCATGGAAAAACTGGCGGGGAATGGCGCCCAGCTGGCGGATTCGTTCTTCCGTTTGATCTGCCGGATGACATTGAAACCCCAGGTGCCACCGCCATCGGCAGGAAACCGCAGAATGCGAAACGGCAGACGCAACTCGATGCTCCAGCCGTTGTCCATCACGCGGGTTCGGACGTCCCACACTTCATCCCAGCTTGGATTCCACACGTTGTTGTCGGTCTGCGTATCCTGCTTGGTCCCAAGCGGATTTATGGAGAATATGAAAGCTCGCCGGTGATCGTGAAACGTGTCCAGGGCAATGCGCACGACATCGTCCTTCGACCAGACCGAGTCATCCCGAAAACGCAGCGTGTTTCGGACCACACCCTTCGGGTCGGAGTCGTAGCAATACACGCTGATGTAGACCGCCTCCGAGTCGTAGACCAGCCGGATCTCCGTCTTCTCCGTGGACGGCGCGCCAACGTTGGGTTCCTGCTGAATCAGCTGGTCGATGACGTCCGCCTTCTCCCAGGCCGGATCGGAGAGGTCGCCGTCCACCGTGGGCGGAGTGTCCACACGTGTGGCCCGGTAACGATACTTTTCGGTAGGCCCGTCGTTACCCTGTGCCATCGCGGGTTGTGCGCTGACACTCACTAACAGTAAGAGGAATGCAAGTAGTGACTTACTCATAATTCGGCCACTACCTTACCAGATGTTAAGACCGCTGCGGAATGGTGGGCCCAAAACGCCTCTCCCTCTGGGAGAGGCCGACGCGAAGCGTCGGGTGAGGGTCGAATTGGCGGGAGGATTTCGACCCTCACCCAACCCTCTCCCAGGGGGAGAGGGATTTATTGTTTGCCTGGTTGCTGAAATTGAAAGTAGCCCACTACCCGGTTTGGCTTTGCACAAAAAGCCCTCTGGGAGAGGGTTTTCGCCCTCAAGGCTTCGGGGCAGCGAACGGTCCAACCTCAGGTTTAGCCTGCGTATTGGCCAGCGGGCCGAGTTCGGCTGCCACGCCGCGGGCGATCGCTGCCGTCTCGCTCCCATTCTGGAAGCACGTGAAGTCCGGCCGGTCGCGCCACGCGAAAGGACCGCACAACCGCTTACCCGCCTTGATTGCGGCGTCATGCACAATGTTGATCGCCCGCTCGTAGTCTGGCGAGCCCTGCGCGTAGCCCGAGAAGTTGCCCAGGTCTCCGCTCGCCGCGAAGATGGCGGTCACGCCGGGGACCTTCGCGATCTCGTCAGCGTTCTTCAGGCCATCAAGCGTCTCGATCATCAGAATCAGGACAATGTTGTCGTTGATCGTGCTGCGATAACCACCGGGGACGCCACCCCACATATTGGCGTCGAAGGCCTGGCCGCCGCCGGCGCTGCGCCGCCCGAGCGGAGGGAAGTAAACCCAGTCGCGCGCGGCGATCGCCTCAGCGGCCGTATCCACGGTCGGCACGACAATGACCAGCGCGCCGGCATCGGCGGCATGCTGGATCTCGCGCTCATCGGTGTACGCGATGCGCACACCCGGCACGGCTTTGGCATTAGGACAAGTGCGCCACATGCGCGCAAGCGCCTCCCAATCGCGCGCATCATGCTGCATCTCCGTCCAGATGAAGTCGTACCCGGCATTGGCCATGGCGCAATAGGTGGCCGGATCGGTCGAGCTGAAGAGCGTGCCGCCGGTCACCTTGCCCCCCTGCATCATCTTCAGCTTCACCGGATTCCAAATCTTTGCGCCCGCCGGCGCGTTGAACGCAGGCCCGTACTTCCACGTGGAAGGGTCGAACGGACCCTGATTGACGGCGCCGGACGGCGGAACCTGCCTGGCATTGCTGTCCTTGCCGGCAGGAGCGGCCAGTGGGAACTGCGTCGCCCCGGCCGGCGCCGGTGGGGCGTTCTGGTTCTGGGCGCCAAACATGACGATTCCTAAAGCTGCAGCCATAACCACGGCAAAAAACAGGCGCTTCACTTTGGCCTCCTTATGTGCGACGGGTTCGCACGTGGAGACTATGCACCTTCCGTCTCCTGCAGAGCAAGCCGTAGAAGCTGGGTAGTGGTGTTCCCCTCCTGGAACAGGAGGGGTGGACGCGCCCTCAGGAAATATTGCTGAAGGCATACATTGAAAGGCGCGGACGGGGTGGTCATTTTCGGATCGTTTTCGAGACGGACCACCCCGTCTGCGCTTTCACAGGAAGCTTCGCAGCATTCTCTTGATGCGCAGCCACCCCTCCTCTTTGAGGAGGGGAATACACTACCAGAAGCTGCGGATGCTTGACTGCGGGAAGCTGACGCGATCAAACTAGCACCCCACTGTAGCGGCGCTCTATGACCGCCGCTACAGTATGAATCAGGAGGAAGGCTCCAATGATTACGGCGTTATTCGTGATTGCGGCATTCGTACATCACTCTTTCGCAGCCGAATTCGACCAGAGTAAGACCGTGCTGCTGAAAGGCTCCGTCACCAGGATGGAGTGGGCGAATCCACACATCTGGGTTTACCTCGACGTCAAGGACGGCCAGGGCAACGTGCAGCGGTGGCAGTGCGAAGGCGGTGCTCCCAATACCCTGACGCGCAACGGCTGGACCAAAGACTCCCTGAAGCCGGGCGACCAGGTTACGATCGACGGCTATCTGGCCAAAGACGGATCGAAAACCTGCAACGCCCGCTCCGTAAAACTTCCGGATGGCCGGAGCGTCTTCGCCGGGACCTCCGCCGGCGACGCCCCGCCCGCCCGTCAATAAGAGGTGACGCCATGACCACGATTGCCATGATGGTTCTCTTTGTCCTTCAGGCGTACCAACCGCCTGCGGGTCCAACGCCCCGAACTCCCTCCGGCAAAGTGGACCTCAGCGGAGTCTGGGCCAAGGCCTACGTTCCGGACATGACAAAAGACGGCCCAAACCAGAAGGGCATGGCCACTCTTCCCTTCACCGCATGGGGCGAAGCCGAGTGGAAGAAGTACGACGCGGCGGAAGGGGACTATACCGGCGCCTGCCTGCCGTTCGGCATGACTCGCTCCGTCAACACGCCTGAACCGATGCAGATCATGCAGAGCGACACGTACTTCGCGTTCCTGTTCGAGCAGAACTCCTGGTTCACCGTGGTTCCCATCGACGGCCGCGAGCACCGCAAAGGCATCGCCACCTGGTTCGGGGACTCGGTGGGTCACTGGGAAGGCGACACGCTCGTCATCGATACCGTCAACTTCAACGGCAAAACGCGGCTCGATACCGTGGGCCATCCGCACAGCGATCAGTTGCACGTCATCCAGCGATTCTCGCGCCCCGATCGCGGTCACATTTCGTATGAAGTCACGATCGACGATCCCAAAACGTTCACGAAGCCATGGACGAACACGCGCACCTTCACCCTGCGTCCCGACTGGGAAATCATGGAGTACTCCTGCGAGGAAAATAACAAGAGCCTCTGGGAAGGCCGGATCAAGGTTCCGAACTTCTGAGGGGTGAATTCGGTCTCCGTCCCTCAATTCATCCCTCAATTCACTTTCTTGAAATCGCCACCCTTCATAAAGGTCATCTTCGACAGGTCGATATGGCGGCGGAGAGCTTCGACGATTTGTTGTGGCGACATTGCCTGGACCTTCTTCTGAAGCTCGGCGTCCCAGGCCATCGTCCGCCCGTAATGAGTTTGCGACTGGATGCGGCCGACCAGCTCGCGGTCCTGCGCACGGCTCACCTGCTGTGCCTGCAGCCAGCTCGCCTTGGCGGCGGTCACTTCGGCGTCGGTGAAACCTTCCCGGAGAATCTTCCCCATCTCATCGCGGAACGACGCCTCGACCTTCGGCGTATTTTCCGGAGCCGAGATCGCGTTTGCCTGGAATGATGCGTTGTCCTCCCCCGGCGCCACAGAGAACGTCGACCCGATTCCGTAGCTGAGACCTTCCTTCCCCCGAATACGCTGGAACAGCCGCGAGTTGATGCCCTGGCCGATGATGTAATTGCTGAAGAGAAGCGCGGGGTAATCCGGATGTTCGTCCGTGATGTTGATACGCATGCCGGCCAGGAAATAAGCATTCGCCTTATCCGGCGTTTCGAAGGACTGGTTCACCGGCTCAATCGTCCGATAAGGATTCCTCACCTGCGCGTACGGCTTCGGGCTCTTCCACGTGCCGAACTGGGCATTCGCAACTTTCGGCGCATCCTCAGGATCAAAATCGCCCACGGCAGTCAGCTCCGCGTTGGATGCACCATAGAAATCCGTGTGAAACTTCTTTAGCTGATCGACGGTGATTGCGCGAAGTTCTGCAATTTCCTCCTCCGGCGTCGGTACATAGCGTATGTCTCCCTTTGGATATGGATTCATGTGCTGTTGGTAGGCTCGACCCGCGATGGCATTAGGTTCGGTCCTCTGAACTTCGACTCCGGCGATCGCTGTCTGGCGCAGCGTTTCGAATTCGGCCGGAGGAAACGCCGGCTGCCGGAGCACTTCAGCGGCGAGTTCCATAACCTTGGGAAGAATCTCGCGAGTGGATTCGATAGTCGCGGTCACGCCGGTGGCGCCGCCGTTCACGGTCAATCGCGCTTTCAGCCGATCCAGTTCGTCCTGGATTTCCTGGCGCGTCCGTTTTGTGGTTCCACGCATGAGCATTTGGGCTGTTAAGGCGCCAACGTTTCTTTGCCCCATCAGGCTTTGCGCGTCTCCGAAATTGAGACGCAGCGTTGCGGACACGACATCTCCGCGGGTTTCCTTCGGAATCAGCGAGAGCTTCACCCCGCCGGGCAACGTGACGCGTTGCGTTCGCGCGTCGATGTTTTCAGGTGACGGATCGAATGCCTCACCGGCGGAAACCGCCGCGTTGCCCTTGTAGTCTTTCAACAACGTAATGACGTCCGGTGCAGCCGGAATTTCAGTTCGGTCGGGCTGAGCTGTCGGAATGAAGAGGCCTACCGTTCGATTGGCAGGCTTGAAGTAGTAAGCCGCAACGCGCTGGACATCCGCCGCGGAGACCTGCTTGACGCGGTCGCGATTCAGAAAGAGCAACCGCCAGTCCCCCATTCCTGCCCACCCGGCGAATTGAAGGCCCACGCGGTCGGAATTGTTCAGAAGCAGTTCTATATTTTTCAAGACCCTCGCCCGGGCCCTCTCCACTTCCTCGGTGGTGAAGGGGGTCGATCCAATGGCATCGATCGTGGCAAGCAACGTATCCCGTGCTTCTTCGATGGAAGATTCCCTGCGAACCTCCGCTGAAAAGAGGGCGACTCCCGGATCTTTCAGTTGATACGTATTGCCGCTTACGCGCGCGGCCTTTTTCGGTTCGACGAGGGCCTTGTAGAGCCGGCCCGACGGAGAGTCTCCCAGAATCTCGGCAGCGAGATTCACAGCCGCGAAATCCGCATGGGATCCCGCCGGGATGTGATATGCAACGGTGACGCCTTGAATTTCGCCGACACGCCGTAGAGTCATCGATCGCTCTCCATCCTGTACCGGTTCTGCGGTGTAGGTTGTCTGGAGGGCGCGCTGGGGCCGTGGAATGGGACCGAAAAACCTGGTGATCAGATCGAGAGTTTTCGTCTCATCAATCTTTCCGGCAATCGTCAAGACAGCATTGTCGGGCTGATAGTGATTTCGGTAAAACGCCTGCAGGCGTTCGATCGGCACACTTTCGATATCGCTGCGCGCGCCGATGGTGGATTTGCCATAGTTGTGCCAGAGATACGCCGTCGAGAGGACACGCTCCTCCAGGACACTCAATGGAGAATTCTCGCCCCGCTCGAACTCGTTGCGGACGACGGTCATCTCGCTGTCGAGATCTTTTTTGGCAACGAAGGAATTCACCATGCGGTCGGCTTCGAGATCGATCGCCCATTCGAGGTTTGCATCCGTCGCCTGAAACGTCTCGAAGTAATTGGTGCGGTCGTACCAGGTTGTCCCATTCGGCCGCGATCCGTGATCCTGAAGCTCCTTTGGAACGTTCGGGTGCCTGGCCGTCCCTTTGAAGAGCAGGTGCTCCAGCAGATGCGCCATCCCGGTCTCTCCGTAGTTCTCGTGCTTCGACCCGACGAGGTAGATGATGTTGACGGTAATCGTCGGCTTCGAAGGATCCGGGAACAGCAGCACGCGCAGCCCGTTCGGCAGCCGATATTCCGTAATACCCTCAACCGACGTCACTCGCTCCACACCGGACTGCGCGGCGACATAGACCGGCGCGAAGAGACCAAGAAGAAGCAGCAGGAATGCGCGTTTCATGGGGGGACCTCCGAGTGCCGGATATTATAGATGGATCAGGCCACTCGCGCGGCCATTTCGACAACTATCTTGAACGCGCGCTGCAGATCGAATTCGGCAAAGTCTTTTTCGCGCAGCACCGGTTTAAGCTGCGGTTCGAGCTGCCGGCGAAGAGTGCCCAGGCGCTCGCCGGAAACGTCGGCTGCGTCATTGCCGGGGACAGCAAGCTTCTGCCGGACCAGCTCTATCATGTTTTGGTCCCGCGGCCGGAGATCCAAATGGCGCACGGCATAATCAATGTCGAAGAAATCGCGAATGGCAACTTCGCGGCGGGTCAGGGCGGCCCGGAACTTTTCCGAGAAAGCTTCGTCTTTGGAAATGCAGTGTGTGTCAACCGGTGCGACGAGCGGCTTCTCCGTGGTCGGGTTCAGTAAGATCGTGTTAGCCAGCCCCGCCAGGGCCGGTTGCAGCAGCGGCTCGCGCAAGGCGACTTCAAGCCTGATTGTGTCCTCCTGCCCGGTTATCAGAGACGTGTACGCCACAACGCCGTTGTACTGCCTGGAACTATTCAGACCCTTGAGTGGGTCAGTCAGGCGAAAGACGGGAAGCATTCGTCCAAGACCTGCCACTAAGTCCTTAACGGGTTTCGCACGTTTACTCCGATCCAGACGCAGCGCATCAACTGGCAGCGAAATCATGAAATCCAAATCTTCGCTCAACCGATAGAATCCGGCGTGAACTTTGGCCAGACTCGTTCCGCCCTTGAAGACCAGGCTATTCCCGATCGTCGCGAGGTGATCCAGCATCAAAGTAGAGAAATAGTCCTTTTCGATGAGCCGTGGACCGAAGCCAGTCACCGTCGCTGTAAAATTGACAGCCATGCGGAAGAAGTCCGGGTCTTCATGGAAACGGATTACGTTTGACTCACGCTTACTCATTGAATACGACACCCCAGCGGCGATCGACGGTCCCTCGCTTCAGCCGGGTCGGTACGAAAGGGATCAGGCTCGTTGTCGGCCTCAACTTCCTTTCCAACTTTCGAACTAAAGCAGGATCCACACGTTCGTGTTCGAGCAGCGCTCCCAGGCGCCGGATCGTTCCCGTGTCGCCAAACCTCAGCGTGGACTTCACGAGTTCCGCCGCGCTCACGCGATTCGTTCTCAGCTCACGCCGGATCCACTCGTAAGCGCGCGGCAGTCCGTTAAATCGCGACCAGTCATAAACAGCGTCGACAAGCGTCCGTACCCGCGATGAATACACTTCAATCTGCCCGTCACGCAGCTTGACGTTTTCGGTGTCGCCCAACCTCTCGTCGGCCACCTTGATCAAGGTCAACCTGACTGCTCCGATGGTTCGATCCCCGGATATTTTGTTGTTGTAGGCATACACGCGGACTGGAACCTGTTCGTCGAATCCGTAACGATTGAAGGCATTAGGCCCGCAAATCTGATAGCGGCCTTGCTTGTCGGCCAGTAACGTATTCAACGCGAGCGCTTCACTCGGCGTCCACGCTCCACCCAACGGCAGTTGCGGCGGAACGAGATACAATCCCTGGCGCACTCTCGCTGTGAGGCCGCCCCGAGAGAGGCGGCTGAGCAGCTTGCGCTCCTGCTCCTGAGTGAGACCCAGCACGGATTTGACGAGGTCGCCCGATCGCACGACTCGTTGCTCGCGCATCTGCACGTAAGCGAAGAACTGCGCCTCCAAGTCTCCCAGGTTCTTTTTCATGTGTGCATAGTATATGTATGTAAATGCCCTGGAAAGGCATTTTATAGAAATACTGTGCACTGCAAGATGTCGTGCGGCTGGAATCAGTAAGGTCGATTTCCAATACAGATTCGGCAAGTCGCGACATTCGCGAGAACTCAATCTAAGCGACTTCGACGTTATCGCAAACGGTCCGGGGTTCGGGATGAACCGGTCCATATTCACGTGACCCGCGATCGGCAGATCGCAAAATTCTGGCTCGAGCCCGTGTCGCTGGCAAAGAACAAAGGTTTTAGACAGCATGAACTGGACCGCATTGCTCGTCTCGTGGTGCAATACGAGGTAGTCCTCATTGAGGCTTGGCATGACTATTTTTGACGCTCAAAAATGATCCGGCTGCGCTCAAAGTCGCAATCCGCGACGAGAAACTGATTGTCGATCTCGTGGATGGCCGGACTCTTGTGGTCCCCCTCGCATGGTATCCACGTCTCGCACACGCCGGGCGCAAAGAACGGCAGAATTGGACTCTTCTTGGCAACGGCTACGCGATCGAATGGCCCGATCTTGACGAACACGTCGGCGTGGAAGGCCTTCTTGCAGGACGCCGAAGCGGAGAAAGCCGGAAATCACTGGAACGCTGGTTGTCGACACGTAAGACGTGAGAGTCGATCACTCGCTCCATGCGGGACTGCGCCCCTCGGAGAAATGGCTTCACCAAACGCGGATTTCGCCCTTCCGGATTAATTCTTAACGCTGCGCGTCGTCCCTGGACTGGCAATTCGGAGAATCAACCTCTTTCCGAGAACCCTGGCGGCGCGGCTGATCGTTTCAAGAGAAACGGCGGTATTTTGCGGATCCAGCAGCCGGTCCAGCTGTGACCGGCTCGTGTGAAGCTCCAGGGCCATCGCCTGTTTCGTTTTCTGCTGTCTCTTCATTTCCTGCTCCAGCTGCCACGCGAGCACTCGCTTTGTCGCCACAGCTTCTACGTCCTCACGAATTTCCTGTTCTTCAAGGAAGCTGTCGAAGGTCGATCCGCTGTGGTCCGTACGCTTAAGGATCCTTCTTCGTGTTTTCATTTAGTCCTCTTTCGTACTTTTCCTTGTTTCTCTGAGCGAGTCCCAAATCCAAAGCAGGAATCTTCCGGATTTTCTTGATGAAACCGTGCAACAGAACCATGCGATTCTTTCGATCGATATAGAACAGAACTCGTGCAATCCGATTGTTCATCAGGTAAGTACGTACTTCATAAAGGCCCTTGCCCAGCGAACGGCAAACTGGCATTCCAATCGGCCAACCGAATTCGACCGTCTTGATATCCTCTCCGATTCGCTTTCGGTCATCGGAATGTACCATATAGGGTACATGCCTTTTAAGCAGGATGTTTTGTAATCGTCAAATCGCCGACATTTGAGAAGCAATCGTCCAGATTATATAGCTTGACGATATATCTTCATGAGCCATACATTTTATCCATGATGAGAAGAGCACGGGAAGGAAAGATGAGACTGGTCCGCACCCCAACCAAAAAGGTAATTGTTCAGTTTCCTGCGACTTTGCTTGAGCGGGCCGAAGCATTGGCAGACTCTCTCCATACGGACCGGAGCAAGTTGATTAGAGCTGCTCTTGAAGAAAAAGTAGAACGGCTCGAGCGCGAACAATTGGAAGCTACCCTTCGAGAAGGATACCTGGCCAACGCGGATCTACTGATGAAAACATCTGCCGCGTTTGAAGATGTGGTCACCGACGCGCTAAATCACGATGAGCGGGAGAACTAAATCAATTGACTGCGGTTTATCTTCGACGCGACGTAGTGGACGTTATTTTGGATCCTCGTGTGGGTTCGGAACAAAAGGGCACGAGGCCCTGTCTGATCGTTCAAAACGACGTCGGAAATCAGTATGCGCCAACCACGATTGTGGTTCCATTCACTGACCTGAAGAATGTGAAAAAGATGTATCCAACGCTGGTAAAAGTTGATGCCGGCGAAGGCGGACTCGCGCTTGATAGCGCCGCACTGTGTGCGCAGATCGTCACGATCGATAAGAGCAGGATCAAAAAAAAGCGAGGAACTGTTTCGGAAACCACCATGGAAGAAATAGAAGAGGCGCTTAAAATATCGCTGGACCTCCATTAGCCGGCATTTCTCACCGATTCTGTCCGAACGCGGGCTAAAAGCCCGCGACTACTTGCTTGATTGCGAAGGCAGCGAAATTGGTGAAAAAGTCGCGGGTGGTCGACGGTCGGCAACATGCGTTTGTCACTCGCTGCGGTAGCGTTGATCCTGATCGCGGAAATTTTCTCGTTCAGGCGATTTGTTAAGAGAGTGACGCTAGGACCAGTCCTCTTTAGAGGCCTTCTTCTTCCGGCGCATGACAATTACGACCACGCACACCAGTGCGAGCACGCCGGCGATAATGCGAACGGTGTTGGTGTTGTCGGCGGCGGGGATTTCGGGGGCTTCCTGAAGCAGCCATAGAGCGAAAAGCATAAACGTCCTCCTATCTTTATCTTTCTTACTGTAAATCTCATTGTCCTAACCCTGCGAGGTCGCGAAGGATAGACAGTATACCCGGCGCGAGGATCACAATAAACAGCGCGGGCAGGATAAACAGCACAATCGGGAAAACCATTTTCACGGCGGCTTTGTTGATGCTCGCTTCGATTTCGAGGCGGCGCTTCATGCGGACCGAATCCGCGTAAATGCGCAGGGCCTGCGAGAGGCCCGTGCCGAAGCGTTCGGCTTGAACAATCATGCTCGCGAGGGAACGGATATCCGTCAACCCAGTGCGCTGGGCCATATGCTGAAACGCCACGGCGCGCTGCTGGCCGGCCTGGACCTCCAGCGTCATCCAGTAGAACTCATCCGCCAGTTCCGGATACACAAAGCGGATCTCTTCGCCGACGCGCGCGATCGCCTGGTCCAGCGACAGGCCGGCGCCCAATACGATGCTCAGCATATCCGTGGTGTCCGGAAGGGCGGCCATCAGGCTCAGCCGGTGCCGGCTCCGCAGCGAGGTCAGCACCTGCTCGGGAATGAAGTAGCCGAGCACCAGCGCTCCGGCCAACCCGAGCAGCCACATCGACAGGTCCTGGCCCTGGAGCGCGATCACGGCGGCGGCGAGCAGGGTCACGGTAAACACCAGCGACGCGACTCCATAAATCTTCACGACGCGGGGGCCGCGGAATCCGGCACGCATCAACTCCACCTCTTTTTGCCGGAACCAACTTTTTCCCAGGATCGTGCCGTACGTGGCCCGGAGCAGCGTGTCCCAGAAGTCGCCGCCGAGCAGCACGAGCCCGCTGCCGGTCATGGATTGCTCCTGGAGTTCCTCGATGCGGCGGCTCAGGGCGTTCTGCCGCGTGCGGAGGTAGTAGCTCACCCCGGCGACCAGCAACGTGGCGCCGGCGAGCGTGATGAGGAGAAACATTATGGGAAAACTCAGCGGCATATCAGAGCCTCACCGATGCAACCTTGCGGACGACCACGATGCCGAGAATTTCGGAAATGATTCCATAAATAAGGAAGCGCGAGCCGAGCGGCGTCAGCCAGAGCACCGAGATGTATTCGTAGCGCAGGAAGTAGAACGCGATGCCGCTCACGACGGGCAGTCCGCAGAGCAGCGCGGCCGAAAAGCGCTGCTGCGCCGTGTGGGCGCGGAGTTTTGCGCGCAGTTGCAGGCGCTCGCGGATCACCGCCGACAGGTTCTCCATCACGGTGACGATGTTGGCGCCGGTTTCGCGCTGCAGGATCACGCCGGTGGAGAAGAAGCGAAGGTCCAGGATCGGGACGCGGTCGCCGAGGCTGTGCAGGGCTTCGGAGACTTGGGAGCCGAGGGCGAGATCCTCAACGAGTTTCTTGAATTCACCGCCGAGCGGTTCGGGGGTTTCTTCGGCGAGGACCGACAGGCCGCTATGAATGTTGTGGCCGGCGCGCATGGCGCGCGTAAAGAGGTCGATCGCGTCGGGAAGCACCTCCTCGATCTGGCGCATGCGGCTGTTGCGCCTGGTCCGGATGTAGAAGTAAGGCAGGAGGGAGCAGCCGGCTGCGAAGAAGAGTTTAAGGATGAAGAAGGGGAAGAGCTGGAGGATGTCCGCCGCGAGGTAGCTGCCGGCGAGAAGCAGCGCGCTGAATGTCAGGACATTTCCGGCGCGGTACGTGAGACGGGCCTGGTCGATGATGGCCTGGAGACCTTTGATTATTTGCAGACGGGAAACGCCGAATTGATGCTGCTGGCGAAGTAGTGAGCCGGCTCGTGGACCGGTTGCGACGCGGAGGCCGCGGAGGCGGTTGCCGATTTCAGAGCGGATGCGGCGCTGGGGTCCCCACACGGCAAACTCCGCCGCGGCCGCGAAGGCGGCGGTGAAGATCAACATGGTGAGAAACGTCGTCATAGTTCGGGAAATTCGATGCCGCGGGCTTTCAGGCGATCCATGAACTGGGGGCGATAGCCGGTGGCGGCGAATCGTCCCTCCACGCGGCCGGAGGCGTCCGTGCCGGTGCGTTCGTAACGGAAAATTTCTCCGATCTCGACGCCTTTGTCATTGAAGCCGATGACCTCCGCGATGCTGGTGACCTTGCGGGTGCCGTCGCGAAGGCGGGACATCTGGACGACAACCTGAATGGCGGAGGCGGCTTGTTGACGGATCACCGGCTCGGTCAGGCCGACGTTGGCCATAAGTACCATGGTCTGAATCCGATGAAAACAATCTGAAGGCGAGTTGGCGTGCATGGTGGTCATGGAGCCGTCGTGACCGGTGTTCATGGCCTGGAGCATGTCGAGCGCTTCAGGGCCGCGCGCCTCGCCGACGATGATGCGGTCGGGACGCATGCGGAGGGAGTTGATCATGAGGTCGCGAGGGGTGACGGCACCCTGGCCTTCGATGCTGGCTTCGCGGGTTTCGAGACGGACGACGTGGCGCTGCTGGAGCATCAACTCGGCGATGTCTTCAATCGTGACGATGCGCTCGGTCTCGGGGATGAAGCGGGAGAGGGCGTTGAGTAATGTCGTCTTGCCGCTGCCGCTGCCGCCGGAGATCACCATGTTCAGGCGGGCGCGAACGCAGCCGTCGAGGAGTTGGAGCATGGCCGGGGTGAGCGTGTCGTTGGCGAGGAGCTCGTCATTACTGAGGACGCGTCCTCCAAACCTGCGTATGGATAACGCGGGCCCGTCGAGCGTGACCGGGGGGATCGCGGCGGTGACGCGCGAGCCGTCGGCGAGGCGGGCGGCGACGATGGGATTGGCTTCGTCGATGCGGCGGCCGACGGCGGTGACCATTTTCTCGATGATGTGGAGGAGGTGCTTGTTGTCCTTGAATTGGATGTCGGCGCGGCGAAGGACGCCGCGGCGTTCGATGTAGACCTTGCTGTAGTTGTTGACGAGGATGTCGGTGATGGTGGGGTCCTTCATCAGGGGCTCGAGGGGTCCGAAGCCGAAGACCTCATCCAGAATTTCTTCGATAATGCGATCCCGCTCGGGGAGCGTCATCGGGATGTTTTCCTGGAGGAGGAGTTTCTCGACGGCCTGGCCGATTTCGCCGCGGAGGCGCTCCTTGCTGATAAGGCGCAGCGTATCGCTGTTCAGCGACTGCAGCAGCCTGCGGTGGACCTTGGTCTTGAGGTCCGAGTGAGAAGCCGCAGCCCGGATTGTTGGTACAAATGCCATAATCCCCATATATTCCCCTCCTGGGACAGGAGGGGTGGATGCGACGATCAAGCAAAAGCTGCGAAGCCTCCGAAGCTGGAGCAGACGGGGTGGTCATTCTGGAAATATTTTTTCAGAATGACCACCCCGTCTGCGCTATCAAAGGTGGCTTCGCCGCTTTTTCCTGGTTGCGCAGCCACCCCTCCTGTCCCAGGAGGGGAACTCAATACAACAATCACTCCACACCAAAGTAAAGTCCGCGCCTACTTCTTCCCGGGCGAGGGCGGCTGGCCGTTCATGCCAAGCTTCTTCGCAAAATCCCGATAGGAGCGGCCCAGTTCGGCGTTGCCCTTCATCACGACCGGGCGGGCTTCGTGCACCGCGGTCATTGCTTCTTCGTACTTGTTGGGTAGAACCCAGAAAGGCGAGGCGCCGAGCGTCTGCTTCAGCTGCTCGAGACTCACGTGGAGCGAACCTTTCTTCTCATGACGGTTCACCACCAGCTTCACCGCTTCCATTCCGTAACCGGCGCGGGCGAGCGCGCTCAAGTAATGTTGCGCGTTGCGGACCGCGGGAAACTCTTCGGTCAGCACCACGAAGATCGACTCCGATAATTCAAGACAACTCAGCAGCAGGCCGTCGAGGGCGCGGGAGCCATCGACGATGACGGCGTCGTAGCGCTCGATGAGGAAGCTGCCGATCTCGCGGAGATGTTCTTCTCCGATCAGGCGCGATCGCTCGATTTCCTCGGGCGCGCACAACACCTGGAAGCCGAGCGCATCGCGAACCATGATGCCTTCGAGCATCGCCTGGTCGAGTTGATCGAGACCGTCGACGACATCGGCGAGCGAGTATTGATGACGCAGGCCAAGGTAGGAGGCCGCGTCGCCGGAATCCATGTCGAGGTCGACGAGCACCGTGGACTTGCCGTGCTTCGCGCAGATGGCAGCGAAATTCAACGCGGCGGTGGTGGTTCCGACGCCGCCTTTGACGCCGACGAAGCTGTACATGCGGCCGATCTGGCGGTCCTGACGCTGAACGCGCTGCGTGTGCTGTTCGACGCGGGTCATCGCTTCGCTGAATTCGGCGCGCTTCAGCGGCTGCTGGAGGAAATCGGCGCTGCCTGAACGCATCGACCGCAGCAGGAAGTCCTGGGTGCAGTTCATATCGGAGAGGATCACGTAGACATCCGGGCCGGACTGCTTGATCTGTTCGAGTGTTCGGAGGCCCTGCTCGACATCCAGGGAAATATCGAGGAGAACCGCGGACTGCGGGCTTGCGTTCACATCGTGGAGGATGCGCTGTGCGAGATTCGGACCCATGTCCTCATGCGTGCCGATGACCTCGGCGTTCGTCTCGCGGACGAAGTCGAGAAAGCGGGGTTCGGCGCTGGCGACGATGAGCTGGATCATGGCAACGACACCGCCGTTTCGGGATTGGCTCCCGCGCTCTGCATCTCGACCGTCGTGGAGAACGGCGGGACCTGGAGCGGCTGGAAGCCGAGCATCGGGAGGAAATGGTTGAACGAGTATCCGGTGATGCTGACGGTGACCGAGTCGGGCACGCATTGGAGATCGCAACCGCCGCCGCATTCGAACGCGACGCTCGTGTGGGTTTCGGGATCGTGGCGCCAGTAGTTCACCTGGACCTGGATACCGCCGCTGATCAATTCCTGGCGATCGGGAAAGGACGGGGAGTTGCCCTGCATCCAGGTGACGACGTTGGAGCCGGAGCTGTCCTGCCAGCAGTGGTTGGCGGCGTAGCGCGCGCCCTGCCGGGTGAGGGTTGTGAGCGCGTGATAGGTCCAGGCGATCTCGATGAAGGCGAGCAGGCCGAGCGTCAGCGGGAGGACGACGAAGACGAGGGCGAGGGCCATCTCGACGGTTGCCTGTCCGGAGCGGTTCTTCTTCATCATCATCATCATCTCAACTCCCTGTGACCGGCATGCGCACGGAGACGCGCAGGTTGACGGTGCCGAGGTTGACGAATGGGAATGGCACGGGTAACGGGAAGCCGTCCGGGCCGAAGTTGAGGACGACGAAGTCGGGAACGCGGCCGGTGGAGGCGACGTCGCAACTGTCGGCGTCGGTGGTGCAGATGCACTCGGTGAGGCCGGTCGAGTCGGGGATGCCGCGCTCGGGGAGGATCTGGACCATGTCCGTGGTGAGGCCGGGGACGACGGGATTGCCCACCCCCTGCAGGTTCCCGTAGACGACGAAGTTGCGGACGTCGGCCAGGGTCAGGTCGGAGGTGTCGCAGTAATTGACGTTGATCGATTTGGCCGCGAGGCCGGCGCCGCCGCGGAGGGCCTTCTGGAGGGAGTGGTACGTGTAGAAGACGCGCCCGATTCCCACTCCACCGAAGAGGAGCGCCATCATCAACGGAATCTGGAACGCGATCTCGACGACGGCCTGTCCGCGCTGGGACCGGAATTTATGGTTGAGGGAGATGAGGGAGTTAAGGGAATTGGGAAGGTTGGGGGAGGAGGGGAAGCTGGAGGAACTGGGGAAGTTGAGGGAACTGGGAAGGGTGAGGAAGTTGGAGGAAAGGTATTCCCCTCCTTGGAAAGGAGGGGTGGATGCGCCATCAGAAGATAGCGCCGAAGGCATCCTTTGAAGGGCGCAGACGGGGTGTTCAGACCAGAATGAATTTTCCTTTATGACCACCCCGTCTGCGCTATCAAAGGTGGCTTCGCAGCTTTTTTCTGGTTGCGCAGCCACCCCTCCTGTCCGAGGAGGGGAATACCTTTTTCCAAACTTCTTTCCAAACTTCCTCAGGTTTTTCTTAAGGCTTTTTCCAAAGCTTCCCCTAAAGGTTTTTTCAAACCTTTCCCTAAATTTCTCACCAACGTTTTCCTCAAACTTCTTACCAAAGTCCTCCGCAGACTTCCCAAGCCGTCTCAATGCAGCACCACCCTTCCGACACCGCCGTTGGAGGTGGTGCAAACCCCGCCGATGCCGCCGCAGCGAAGCGGGACCAGCCCGCCGATGTACTGGACGCGGAAGGCGCCGCTGACAAGCGACGGGTCGAGGCCCAGGGCCACCGTCGGCGACATCTCGAGCAGGAATTGGCGAAATCCAAGAACGTTCAGGGAATCGACGAGGTCGATGACCGGCACCGTGAGAACACGGCGAGCGGTGCCGTCATATTCCGTCGCGAAATCCTGCAGGCCCACGCCGGCCGCGTACGTCTCCGCGCCGAGGTCGGGATCGGCGCCGAAGAACGGAGCAAGCTCCACAAATTCGCCGTTGTTCAAAGTGGCGCACACATTCTCAGAGGGATCGACGCCGAAGCGCGTGTTCAGACCGCAAAGAACGTCCTGACCCACCGCCGCTGCGACATTATCCACAAGATCGGGATAGGCCACCTCGACGGTTTCAGCGACGACGTTCTCCGCACGGGAAATCCCTGCGGCGCCCATCTCGAACATCAGGCCATCGAGGTCGAGGTCCGGAGGTCCGCCCGGAACGTGATTCAGAATCGCGTACGGGACGGCGGCGACCGTATCGGCAAGCACGGCCTGCACGACCGGTACATTCGGCGTCTGCTGCGTTGTGTCCAGGTACAGCGTGTAGAAATCCCCCGGCACGAAACCGAAGTTGATGGGATCGATACCGGCGCTGGGATCCACCACGGCGAGGCCGTCAATTCCGCATGTCGTGCACATGGGAGAGCTGATTCCGGCGACGGACGAAGCGGTGACCGTCGGCAGCGTGTTGACGAGGTTGTTCAGCAGCGGCACGAAAATCACGGGCGCCTGTGCCGTGATCTGGACGCGCACGTATTTCGGATAGGCGCCGCTGCTCCAGTCGATGCCGCCGGTCTGGCCGCTGTTCAGATTTGCGAGCGCGTCTTCGAGGGTGGAGAAGTAACTCATCTCGGTTGTCGCCACGAGGCCGGCGGAAATGGCGATCGAGTTCTGGCGCAGATTGAATCGGTTGTCGTTGCCAGTGGTGGAATCAAAGGATGCCGTTACCTGGTCCTCCGCGTGAATGAGAGCATTGGTGGTCCCCACGAGTTGCATCGCCGAAGCCAGCGCTGCGGCGTCGGCCGCGGTCTGCAGTTCTCCCTGGATCAGATACATGCGTCCGACGTCCGTCGCCAACACAAGAAGTCCCAAAACCACCAGCGTGAACAGCACGAAATAAACAGTGGCCGCCCCGCGCTGGTGAATCATGGACTGCGTATTCACTGGTTCCCTCGCGGGCCGACGAATGCCGGTGAGTTTCCCGGAGCGGGCGGCGGCTCGGATCCGAGGAACGATTCGGGGAACTGGATCTGTGGCGGCGTCTGGCCGGCCGCGAAGGGCTTCACGAAGGTCGGTGTGACCAGCACCAGCAATTCGGTGTTGGCCCTTTGGGTACCGCGAGTGCGAAACAGGCGCCCGATGATCGGCAGGTCGCCGATGCCCGGAATTTTGCTGACGATCTGTGTCGTGCGGTTATCGATCAGGCCGGCGATGGCGAAGCTTTCGCCTTCGCGGAGATCGACTTCGGTTTCCGCCTTACGGGTGCTGATGGCGGGGATCAGGAATCCCTGGATCGTGAGGGCATTCGCAAAATCCAGCGAGCTGACTTCCGGGCGCACCTTCAGGTGAATCATCCCGGTCGGGTCCACGGTTGGCGTGAAATAGAGGCGGACGCCGAATTCACGGAATTGAATCGTGACCACGGGCGCGGCCGACGCGCCGCTGCCGGTGCTGCTGATAACCGGGAATGGAAATTCCCCGCCCGCGAGGAAACTCGCCTCGTGGCCGCTGACCGTTACGAGATTCGGTTCCGCAAGAATCTCCAGAAGGTTGTTGGCCTGCAGCAGGCGCAGCGTCGCGCCGACGTTGATGTCCGGCCGGAACGCGAACAGGTTCAGAAGATCCGTAACGCTGACCGACTGGTTGCCAAGCTGCGGCTGGCCGTCGGGACCGTTCGAGAGCTGCAATTGGCCCAGGCGCGGAAACGAGAACTGCTGCGTGGTGGCGGAGCCCACCAACCTGCCGTTCGTGCTGAAGAGGTTGAGTCCGAACTGGCTGAGGCTCGTGCGATCCACGGACGCGAACTTCACCTGCAGCATCACCTGACGGTTGTCCGCGGGCGGCGACTGAAGAAGGTTCACGACGGACTTCGCATGCACGGCGGCGATTGCGGCAGCCTGCTTCGAGATTTCCGCGTCGGTAACGACGCCGGTGAGAAGGATCGCGTCCCTGCTGCTCGAAACGTCGATCTGCTCGGCCGGGAAGGACGCGCGCAGTTGCTTCTGGATTTCGGTGAGATCGGGCTCCACTGAAATTTCATACGGGGAAACGTTGTCGCCGTGCCAGATCATGATGGTTGTATTGCCGGGCGACTTGCCGTTCAGGACCACATCGTGCGGTGACACGACGACGGCATCGGCGATCAACGGATCGGAAACGGAAACGCGCGAGGCTTCATCCGGGAACTGCAGCAACTGGCCGCGGCCGACGGTGAGCGTCATGGACGCCGGGGCCAGCGGAGTGGCCGGGCCCTGCGCCGGGCCCTGCGCGGTCAGGAGCAGACTGATCAGGATTGTAGCGATTCTCATCATTTACTTGATGGCTGCGCCCTGTCGGGCTTGCATTCGCAGCCGCTCATTCGACCATTTGCTCCGTAAGTTTGTCGCCGCGGTAGATGCGGATCACTTTCCGGGGTTCGGGCCGGATGCCGGGCCGGAGCACCGCGGCGACGGGTCTGCGCGGCTCCTCGATTCCGAGATCCACGGATTGCGTGGGAATAACGTCTTCGTTGACTTCTTCATCCAATGCATTGCGCAGCACCAACTGGATGCGTCCGCGCTGCATGGCGAGCACGAGTTTTTCGGCTTCGTCCTGGGTTACGAGTAACGTCGCGACGGTTGGCTTCGACGTATCGCGCGGGTCGACCCGGGCTGCGGCTTCGAGCTGCTTGCCGTAGGCGATGACTTTCACGTTCTGAAGAATCGTAACCGTTGCCGCGTCGCCGTTGGAAAAGACGCGGGTGAAGAGGACGTCGACTCTTGTTCCCGGCTGGATGAAGCCGGAGACGCCGGAGATTTCGTTGACCTGGACGGAGATCGCGCGGGTCCCGGGCTCGATCAGCGAGGTGAGGCCTTCGCCACTTCCCTTCGCGGCGATTTTGCCGGCGAGGATAGGCTCGTTGGTGGTGACCTGGACGGAAACCGCGCGGTCGACAATGTCGGCGGCTTTCAGGAACGCGCCTTTGGGAAGATCCTTGCGGTCGAGCGTGATCAGCTTGACGTCGGCGGTTTCGACGCGCTTTCCGATGGGGAGGTCCTTTGCGGCGGCGACGATCGAGACGGTGTCGCGCTTCTCCGGAGCCGAGCTGGAGCGGTAGACCCACCAGCTCAGGCCGAGGGCGGTCAGCCAGGCGATTCCGAAAGCGATCAGTACTCGATGACGTTGCATAGTTAAGCCCCTCCTCCCAGAGGAGGGGTGGATGCGCGATCAAGAAAAAGCTGCGAAGCAACCGCTGATGGCGCAGACGGGGTGGTCCGTCTTGAATAATTGTTCCAGAATGACCACCCCGTCTGCGCTATCAAAGGTTGCTTCGCAGTTCTTTCTTGATGCGCAGCCACCCCTCCTGTTCCAGGAGGGGAATACAACAACTTCAAACACATCCAAAAATTCGTATTCATCACGTCGTTCTTAACCAGGAAACCATCAACGACAACAACGCTCCGCCGGCGATTACGGCGCCGTAGGGCAACCTCAAAGAATCCGCAGCCGGCGCCGTGTTAATGCCGAGCGCCAGCGCCCGGGTTTTCCCCAGCGTTTCGCGGAGCCGTCCGCGAAACATGGAAAGGGCCAGGGCAGCGACTCCGCCCAGCAGACCGGTCCATATAAACACAATGATCAGTGCCTGCGGGCCAACGAGCGCGCCGACGGCGCTGAACAACTTCACGTCGCCGGCGCCCATTCCTCCGGCGATGTATAACGCGATAAAAATTCCAAGTCCAAGCGCGGCGCCGGCGAGCGATGTCATCGCTCCGTAGAAGCCGCCGGACCAGGCGTGCAATACCAAACCCAGGACGGCGCCGGACACCGGGATCCAGTTCGGGATCCGTCGATTGCGGAGATCGGTCCACGCGGCGGCGGTCACCATGGCAATCAAGACAATCTCCATCAGCCCACTCTTTCGAAGACAACGGCGACGGAATCGGTGTAGACACGTTTCCAGCCGGGGCTGAGTTGAAGCGCGGATGCCAGCGCGTGGTCCGGCGGGATCAGCACGACGCGGACGTCGTACTGCTTCAGCACGGCTTGCCAGCCGGGCTTGACGTCGGCAACCTGGGCGTAGGTCTCGATAAAATTCTGGCCGTAGAAATCGCTGCGGCCGTCGATGAAAACCTTCGTGCGGCCGGCAGAATGGTAAATGAGGTAGCCGCCCCACTGGTCCTTCGTGAACACCCGGCCGGCAGGGCCGGCGGGAAGGAAGTTCGCGGCACGGACCGGGAACTTCGCGGGATCGAATCCGACGCTTTGATCGCGGGCGGCGAGGGCGCCGGCCAGCACGAGAATCATCGGAACGACGCCCCAGATTTTTTGATCGATGAGGCGCAGGCGATCCGAATAGTCGAGCAGGGGCCGCAGGCCGGGCCACGCTCTTGCCTCACGAGTCAGTGCGGCAACACACAGCGGGAGCAGCAACACGGCTGCGGTTGGAATATGGCGCGCGGAGTAGAGCGATATGTGCAGCATCGCAAACGCGAGGAGCGCCGGACCAAATCGTCGCTGCTTCAGGAGAGCAATGGTTCCGAGCACTGCGATGAACAGAAACAGTTCGACGTACAGCGCGCCCGCCGAATGGAAACTGAAACTGCGGAATTCCGCGATGTGGTCCATTAGGTAATCGTTTTGCAGATATGTGAAGACGTGTTCGTGAAGGCGCCATCCGTAGGGATTAATAAAGGTAGCAAGCAGCGACGCGAGGGAGGCGCCGGCAAAACCATAGATAAAGAGGATGGCGGGACCGAGCAGGAAGCTGCCGTGCATGTTGGCCCAGAGGCAGGCGGCCAGGGGCAGTACGTATAAAAACCGCTTGTGTTCCGCGCAGGCGAGAAACACCAGGGCGAAGAGCCACGAAAAAACGTGGGGACGGGCGAGCCAGTGAATGCTGGTGACGCCGAGAAGCAATACGCTCGCGCCGGCGATTAAAAACAGGTTGCCGCCGAGGGAAAGCGAGAAACGGGCGACAGCCCAGGCGGTCAACGCAATGGCAAAAGCGGCAACCAGGGCGACTCCCGATAACCCCGCAATCCGATGCGCGCCGCCGAGCAGAACATCCGACATCCATTCCCAGGCAAACCACGGCTGGCCGGCGTGGGTGTACGAGAAACTGTCGGCGTGAGGGAGAGCGCCGGCATTCAGAATGGTTTCCCCGTTCAGGACGTGCCAGCCGGTGTCGCTATCGCGGAACAGGCCCTGGGCGCCCTGCGAGAGAAACAAAACATGCAGCAGCGCCACCGCGAACACGACCGTGCAGAACCCCGGCAGGAGCCAGGAGGCAAACTCGACGCGGGGCGTCGAATCCAATGCACGAATCGTTTGCGGATAGCCGCTCATGGGAAGGCGCCTACGGGGTCAGAGCCAGTCCGGCTGTAATACTTTCGTAGAGGCTGTTGAGTGCGGTGACGACTCCTCGAACCGCAGCGATCATTCCCAACGCGACCGCAGCCGTGATCAGAGCGTATTCGACCAGGTCCTGACCTTCTGTTTCTTTCCAAAAGTTAATCCAAAAATTTTTCATCGTTCTTCCTCAGGCTTCCTCAGGCTTCCTCAAGATCTTTATTTCTATTCAGCGCTTAGGGGGCCGCTCGCCTTCTGCGATGCCACCACCACGCGGATCCGTTCCTGCACCAGCTTGAAATTCGCCAGCGCGGGAGCGAAGTAGTGCCGGATCGCCAGGGCCTTTACCAGCTCCTGGCGGCTTTGTTCGTACTGGCCGGCTTCGAGCAGGACGACTGCGAGATTGTTATGAGCCGTCGCGGCATCGGAAGCGGACTGGAATTGCTCCAGGGCGCCCGCCAGGTCTCCACGGCGCGCCAGCACGCCGCCGAGGTTATTGCGGGTCGTGGCTGATTTCGGATTCAACTCCAGGGCCCGGCGGAACTCGATTTCAGCGGCCGCCGCGTTGTTCTGGAGAAGAAGGTTGTATCCGAGATTGTTATGCATCCGGTCGGATTCCGCGTCGTGCGTCACTGCCTCCCGAAGCGCGCTTTCTCCTGCCTTGAGATTTCCGGACGCACCATACAACAGGCCAAGTTCATTCCACGAGTTCGCCGAGGGGTGGAGTTGGATATACGCCTCGATCAGCGGAATGGCTTCGACGGAGCGGCCGGTTGCGCGCGCGGAGCGGGCGACGCCGAGGGCGGCGGGTTCGGATGGATGGACCTTCAGGGCCGCTGTGTATTGCTCGAATGCGTCGTCGCGCAGGCCGTAGTTTTCGTAGATTCCGGCGAGGTCCAGGCGGGCGGCGGCATCCTGCGGCATGAGGGCCAAACGTGTCTCCAGGGTTTGGATGCGCCGGTCGCCGGTGACGGGGTTGAAGGCGCCTACCGTTTGCTGTTGGAAGATGGAGCGTAATAACGCGTCGGGAGACGCCGGGGCTTGCTGGATTTTCCGTTGCGATGCGGGAAGGCCGAAGTCGTGAGTGATGGTGCTGCGCACGCAGCCGGAGGCGAGCATCAGAATCATCAGCAGCGTCGCGCTTTTCATTGTGCACCTTGCTATTGTGCACCTTGCTAAAGGAGAGAATTGGAGTTCGTCGCCGACCGCGGTGCCGGTGCTGGCGAGGGATCCGGAAGCCAGTTCCAGGACGCTTTGGGCTCCCCAGACCAGCGACGTCAACCGAAACGGCGCGAGGCCGTGATACACGCGCTTCACGCGGAGGCTGCGATCCAGGAATGCGACATCGATCGGGAAGCGCATGCCGAATGTATGAATCGCCTGAGTGGGATAGATCCACAGGCCTTCGCCAGGCGTAAGTGATTCATGCTTCAGCAAACCGATCCGGCGGGAACGGGGTGTGTCTGCCAGGCGCACGTTGGCCGCCAGGGTTGCCCCCCGAGTACGGTTATGAACCACAAATGGCCCGGCCACTTCCATCGCCCTGATCCCCTTATCTAAATGTCGCGGGATGTTATACCTAAAATCAGGTTCCTCCCAATGTAAAATTAAGTAAAAGCAGTCAAATACGGCGTTGCGGGAGATACGGCGTTGGCATACAATCCGCCCCGCCTATGGAATACCTCAACGCCCGGCGAAACTGTGTACTCGTGTTGTTGCTGTGTCTCTTCGCGTCGACCGCTTTCGCGGCCAACATCGGAACTCTTGTTCCCGTGGTCGGCACCGTCGCGGATTTGATTTACGACGCCCCACGCAACGTGGTGTACCTTGCAAACTCTTCCCGGAACCAGGTCGAGATTTACTCCGTCGACGGCGGCCAGCTGACCGGAAGCATTCTCACCGGACTTCAGCCCGCAAGCCTCGCGCTCAGCCCCGACGGGAACACGCTGTACGCCGCCAACGTCGGCTCGCTCACGGTCAGCGTGATCAACCTGGTTTCCCGGCAGCGCGTTAGCGACTACTCGATCGGTTCTCGTCCGGATGCAATTGCCGTCGGAAGCGACGGCAAGATTGTAATTCTCGGCACCGCGGGTCTGCTGCGCCTGGATCCCGTAACCGGCTTGGTCTCCCCTGTTCCGATCTCGCCGCCGGCAACGCCACCGGTGGGAGTGAACATCGGGGCCAGCCCCACGCCCGCAGGATTCCTGGCTGGTTTGGTGACAACGGCATCGGGAAATCTGATCATCGGACTCTCGACGAACCGGCTCTTCGTATACGAGGTGGCTTCCGGAACGGTCCTGCGCAGCCGCAACGTCACGGGTCTCCGCGCCATTCTTTCGGCGTCAACGGACGGTTCACGGTTCATGGCCGGTCCGTTCCTGTTTGACACGCAGACGCTGACGATCCTCGGGCGCGCCGGCACTGTCGCCGCGACGCTCACCGGAGGGAGCGCATTCTCGGTGGACGGCAACGCGGTATATGCGACGTTTTCCACGCAGCCCGCGATCAATCCGCTGAACACGAACAATCCCCAGAACCCGGGTGGTGCGGTTGTTCCCGGCGCCATCGCCGGACAGAATCCCAGTGCCCAGGTAACGAGAGCGGTGTTGCAGATCATGCGTTCTTCAAGCCTGACGCCGCAGCTTGGCCTGCGGCTGGCGGAAGCGATTACTTCGAAGATCATTTCGTCGGCGGATGGGCAATACCTGTTCGCGAATTCCGCCACCGGATTGCAGGTGATTCCCATTGGGCAACTGAACAATCTTCCGGTGCTCGATGTCAGCACGACCAACGTGGTGCTATCGGTGGACATCTGCAACCGGCTCATCGCGACTGCCACGGTGCAGGTGCGTAACGTGGGCGGCGGACGGATGACGTTTGCGGCTGTCGTGAACAGCACCAACCTGAACGCTCCGGTGATTTTGGATCGCGGGTCCGGGGTCGCACCTGCAACGCTGACCATCAGCTTCGATCCGCGCAGCGTCACGACGCGCGGCACGCTGCAGTATGCCGTCATGCTTCTATCTCCGGAAGCCGTGAATATCGAGCCGGCGATCCTCGCGAACCTCAACTTCCGCGACGTGAGCGACCGAGGCGCGATCGTCCCGATGACCGGTGTCGGTGTGGATCTGCAGATGGACGCCGCGCGCCAGCGGCTGTACATCGCGAACTACACGCAGGATCAGATCGAAGTTTTCTCTCTGGCGACGCAGACGTTCCTTCCGCCGATCCGCGTCGGGAATCGTCCGTTTTCGATGGCAATGGTGGATGCCGATACGCTTGTAGTTGCGAACAATGGCGCGGAAGGCGTGTCGGTCGTGGACCTCGAAGCGATGCAGGAGGTCGAACAGATCTCGATGGGACCAATACCGCTCAACGCTGCGCCGCTGTTTCCTCTTTCCATCGCCGCTTCATCGAATGCGGTTTTGTTTTCGGCTGCGCCGCTGGCAGCCGCAGGCCTGGCGCGCGGCAATGGCCAGATCTGGCAGTTGAGCCGGATCACTCACAGCGCGGTCCCGCGGCGGAACCTCGGACTCGGTGCATTGAATGTGATCCAGGGCCGCAACATGCTGATCGCGCCTGCGGATGGCAGCGCGATTGTGACGGTTGAAGGAAATGGAACCCTGAGAATGTATGACCCGATCGCCGACACGTTCACTGTCACGCGTGTTGGAGCCGTGCCGGGGTTACGGGGCACGGTGTCCGCAGCGTCCGACGGAAGCTTCTACGTCGTCGATAACCTGGTCTTCAATTCCGTGCTGGGCGCGCATGGTGCGATCGCGCCTTCCGCCGTCGGACTTCCCGCGCAAACCGCCAACGCAACGCTCGCGTTCGGCGTGACGGCCACCGGCAATACCGCGATCCGAGTGCAGGCGGGGACCCCCCAATCGCCCTTGCAAAGTCTGTGGCGTTACAACCTTCTCACGCTGCAGTCCGACCTTCAGGTCTCCCTGCCGGAGCAGGTGCTGGACATCAGCCCCGCGCTGGTTGGAACCGCGAACGGAACACGTCAGTGGCCGCCTCGCGCAACCGCGCTTGAACTTGGAGTGAACAACCAGACGCAGCTTCTGCGCCGCGGGATTGCGGTCAACAACAACACTGCATATGTTCTGACGTTTTCGGGTCTCAGCGTGGTGTCGTTGACGTCGCCTGTGGGCCGGTCGCCTCTGTTGAGCGGTGTTGTGAATGGCGCCAGCCGCACGGGGGCTCTGTCTCCCGGTTCCCTTATCACGATCAATGGCGTCAACCTCGCGGATGCCGCCACGGTGGCGGCCACTCCCTGGCCGCGAACACTGGCTGGAGTTTGTGTGACCGCGAACGAGATTGCGATTCCCCTGTTCAGCACTTCTCCGACGCAGATCCAGGCGCAGCTGCCACCCGACCTGGGAACGGGCCGTTTTACGCTGACGGTGCGGTCCACGCGTCTTGGCCTGTCGAGCGCAGGCTCCGCAATCCAGGTCGCTGCAGTGGGTCCCGGGGTGTTTGCACTGGATGTGAGCGGCCAGCAGCGCGCCGCACTCGTGCATTCCGAAGATGGAGCGCTGGTCATACCGGACTATCCGGCACGCCGGGATGAGACGCTGCTTCTCTATGCCACGGGTTTGGGCCCGGTCACGCCGGCAGTGGGCGCAGGCCAGGCAGGATCATCGAGTCCGCCTTCCGCGGTGATTCAACCGGTCGGAGTCTCGATCGGAGGTGTGCCGTATCTCGTGACGTGGGCCGGACTGGCGCCGGATAACGTCGGTATTTATCAGATCAACATCTACGTTCCCGGAAGCCGTGCGCAAGGGGATGACCTGCCGGTGGTGGTCACCGTGGGAGGGACGTCCAGTACGGTCACCAATGCTCCACTCGCGTCAATCCATTAAGGTGTTTGCGGATTTGAAATCAGCAACCGCAGTATTCCCCTCCTCAAAGAGGAGGGGTGGATGCGCAACAAGAAAAGGCCGCGAAGCCACCTCTGAAAGCGCAGACGGGGTGGTCATTCTGGAAAAACCTTTCGAGACGGACCACCCCGTCTGCGCGGTCAAAAGTGGCTTCGCAATAATTTCCGGGTCGCGCCGCCACCCCTCCTTTCCAAGGAGGGAAATACGTTTTTTCTCTCTTGCGGTTTGCTGTGCCTGGATCGCTCTCACATTTGCCCAGCCCGCATTCGCTCAGACCTGGAATTACGCGGGCCCTCTCGCCGCCCCCGCGCGCATTCTCGCGCTGGCCGTGGATCCGCGAAGCGATTCTGTCCTGTATCTCGCCGCGCCGGGAGGAGGCCTTTGGAAAACCCAGGATGGCGGCGTGAGATGGGTTCCTCTGCTTGATGAAGGTCCCTCGCTGCAGGTTTGCTCCCTGATCCTCGATCCGCATTTTCCGGACGTGCTCTATGCCGGGACGGGAGACGATCAAAGTCCCCGCGCCGGGCAGGGCGTTGAGCGATCGGCGGACGGCGGAAAAACCTGGACGGCCCTCGCGCGGTTTACGGACCAGCCGGTCTGTGCGCTCGCGGTGGATCCGGCGAATCCCGCGCGACTCCTCGCGGGCTCGCAGGAAGGATTATTTCTCTCTTCCAACACCGGCTCCACGTGGACGAGGGTTCTGGATTCACCGGTTACATCCGTTGCGCTTGATGCCCAGGGCATCGTCTATGCCGGAATGCTCGGCGAAGACGCGGCGGGAACGCGTAAAGATATTCTCACCCGTTCCTCCGATGGCGGCCTGACCTGGGCCAACCTCACATTGCCTCCGAACCTCAACGTACCGGAAGCCGTGACGAACTGGGTTGGCGTATTCATTGAGGGCAGCACCGTCAACACGATCGTTTCCTATCAGCTCAATTCGCGGGTCCCGGGAACAAGTCCGTCGTCCGCCCAGGCGCCGTTATCGTCGATGGATTTTTATCGCAGCGCCGATGGCGGCAGCACGTGGTCTGTGCCCGCCGCAGCCGGACAGGCACGCCCGCCTGTAGCCATGCTCGCGAGTCCGGACACCGGCAGCCTGTACATTGCAGGAAACCGTTTGCTGGCTTCTGTCGACCAGGGAGCCGGCTGGTACACGATTGCTACCACAACGAGCGGGTTTCACGCTGCGGCTTTGACCGGAGGGATGCTCTTGTTGGGCGGCGAAAAAGGATTAACGCCCGTAGCTCTGGTATCGAGAACGCCGGTTCTCGAAATTTCGCCGTTGCCCCTCGGCCAATTTCTTGGAGTAAGCCTCGATTCGGTGAACGCGATCTGGGCCGCTGGAGAGGGAGGCCTCTTTGGGCCGCTGTCCAGCGTCAACGGCACCCGCGTGACCGGGATTGGCGCCGTTGGCAGGGTGGCAGCCGCAGCGACGGGCTCGACGAACATTTTTGCAGCGGGCAACACTCGAATCTACGGATCCACGAACGGAGGTGCGCAATTCTCCGCGGATCTCGTCATCGCCGATGGCGAGCTGCGGGCGCCGTTTCCTCCGCTTGTTCTGGATCCTGTCAACACGCTGTCCGCGTATGTGGCTGGAAGGCGGCTGTATCACACGACGAATAGCGGCAGCACCTGGACGGACCTGGCTGTGGTGGATCCGGATCTCACTCACGTGGTCATCGCATTGGCGATGGCGCCGGCTCAGCGGACGACACTGTACGCAGCGACAGCCTGTCTTCCCGAAGTGGCGCTGACCTCCTGCTCCCCGGCATCGCGGATCTGGCGTTCCGCAAATTCGGGAACGACCTGGACTCAGCTCAGTCCCGTGACTGGATTGGTGAACCGGCTGGCGGTGGATCCGCGGCAGACCAATACCGTGTATGCGGCGGTCGGAGCGTTCCCCGCCGGTCCGAGTATTTCGGCCGGCCTTCTTCCGGGCGATCTGTTGCGATCCACGAACGGCGGAGCCCTGTGGGCATCGGTTCGCGGAAATCTGCCGGATGCACCAGTAAACACCATCGTGATTGATCCGGCTTCCCTGCCCGCGCAGCCCACACCCGGTAATCCGGGCGTGCCGGGTGTGCCCGGCGTTCCAGGAGTGCCGGGTGTTCCAGGGTTCGTGGCTTTCAACCAGCCTGCCCAGACACTCTATGTGGGAACCGACGACGGCGTGTTTGCAAGCTTCAATGCGGGAACGCAGTGGACGGAAATCAGCTCGAACCTGCCGCGGGCTCCTGTGACCGACCTGTCCTTGCGGCAACCGGGAAACATATTGGCCGCTGCAACATTTGGACGCGGGATTTACTCGACCTCGACGGCTGGACTCGCAGCGGGTGTCGTTGCGACCCGGCTGTCGATGGATGTGACTCTCATGCAGGGAGCGAGCGTGACCACAGGCGTTACATTGACGAATGCCTCGACGACCGCGACGAATTCCTGGCGGCTGAATTCGCTCGATTCCTGGATCAGCCTTCCTGCGCAGAATGGAACGCTGCAGCCGGGGACTTCCACACAGGCCGTGTTCCGTGTTTCCGCTGCGGGGCTGCAGGTCGGTGTTTACCTCGGACGGCTTGAACTGGTCTCGGGTCCTTATGTGCAGAACATTCTGGTCGAGGCGCACGTGACGCCATCGCCGGCTCAAATGAGAATCGTCGGCCCGAGTAATGTGACTGGGGTGGCGGGTTCCGCATTACCGTCGTTCCAGGTGCTGCTGTCCGACGCCAGCCAGGTTCCGCTGCCGGGCATCACCGTGAATTTTGCAATCGCAAGCGGAGGTGGATCGCTGAGCGCCCAGACCGCTCACACCAATACCGTCGGGGTGGCCGCCACCGTGTTGAGATTGCCTGCGACGACCGGTACGGTCCGGGTGGTTGCGACGAGTAGGGATCTTTCCGCCACCTTTACCGCGACGGCGGTGACGCATCCGGCGCTGCTTGCGAATTCCGTCGTGGATGGAGTGACGTTCAACGCGTACACGCCGCTCGGACCGGGAAGCATTCTTGCCATTGCGGGTCAGAATCTTGCAGAGACGGCTCTCGCAGCCGCACCTGCATTGCTGCCGTCCGGACTCCATACCACGCAGGTCGTGCTGGCGATGCCGGCAGGCGAGGTCGTGCTGCCCCTCCTGTCCGTGTCTCCACTCCTCGTGAAAGCAATGCTGCCTTTCGATGTCGCGCCGGGAACGTACAGACTCCGCGTCGAAGTGGCGTCGCGCCGCAGCAACGAGATCCAGATCTCGGTGGCGGCTTTTGCGCCGGGAATTTTCACGGTGAGCGAGAACGGACGCGGCGCAGGAATCTTTATTAAGGATGACGGTTCGGTGGTGTCGGCGGCGAACCCCGCAGACCGGGGAACGCGGGTGACGTTCTATGCGGCGGGTCTTGGCGCGGTGAATCCTCCGATTGCGGCAGGTCAGCCGGGCGCGGTGGCGGAACCGCTCATCCGCACGGTCCGAAGTCCGCGGGTTTTCTTCGACAGTTACCAGGCCGAGGTGCTCTTCAGCGGTCTTGTTCCGGGAGTCGCAGGACGTTATCAGGTGACGGTGCGCGTTCCCGCGCTGGTTTCGCCGGCCACCAACATTCCGGTGAGCCTGACGATCGGAGGGTTTTCAAGCAATCGTGTTACGATTCCGGTCCAATAGGAATTGAGGGACGGAGACCGAATTCTTTAATTCAACCTTGAGAATTCGGTCTCCGTCCCTCAATTCCTGCGTCCCTCAATTCCGAAATTAGCAATATGAGCAGGAAGCCAATCCCGATTCGCAGGCCAGCCGCCGGATCTCCCTCCACCGCCCAGACGCAGGACCGGCGCGCCGACCTGAAGGTGCGCGTCCACCAGAAGCTTCTCAACATCCTGAACATGGATGCGGTCAAGGCGGAAAGCCGGCAGGAACTGCGTCGCGAAGTGCAGAACGCGCTGGAGAAAATCCTTCGCGAGGATCATCTTCCCCTCAGCATGACGGAGCGCAACCGGCTCGCCGAAGAGATTCTCGACGAGGTCTTCGGCCTGGGGCCGCTCGAACCGCTGCTGAAAGACCCGACGATCTCGGACATTCTCGTGAACACTTACAAGAACGTCTACATCGAGCGGCACGGAAAGCTGATCGAGACGGGCATTCGCTTCCAGAACGATCGCCATCTTCAACACATCATCGAAAAGATCGTCTCGAGTGTGGGCCGGCGCATTGACGAGTCCGTTCCGCTGGTCGATGCGCGCCTGCCGGACGGCTCACGCGTGAATGCGATCATCCCGCCGCTGGCAGTGGACGGGCCGTCGCTGTCGATTCGCCGTTTCGGACGGAAGGTCCTGACCAACGAAGAACTGCTGCAGAACAAGACCATGACGCAGCCGGTGATGACCTTTCTCATGGCCTGCGTGCAGGCGCGGCTCAACATTGTGATCTCCGGCGGCACCGGCTCGGGTAAGACAACCTTTCTGAATTGCCTTTCGCGATTCATCCCGGAACACGAGCGCGTGATCACGATCGAGGACACGGCCGAGCTGCAGATTCAAATTGAAGACGTCGTCCGCATGGAAACGCGTCCGCCCAACATCGAAGGCAAGGGCGCGATCACGCAGCGGCAGTTGCTGAATACAGCGCTGCGCCTGCGTCCGGACCGGATACTGCTGGGCGAAGTGCGCGGCGGCGAAGCGCTGGACATGTTGCAGGCGATGGGAACGGGCGTGGAAGGATCGATGACCACGGTGCATGCGAACTCCCCCGCCGATGCGTTCAGCCGGCTGGAAACGATGGTGATGATGGCAAAGCTCGATTTGCCGAGCCGGTTTATCCGCCAGCAGATGGCGTCCGTTATTCAGTTGCTCGTGCAGACGGCGCGGCTCAGTGACGGCACACGGAAGATAACGCACATTTCCGAAGTGGTGGGCTTGAACGATTTGAATATCGAAGTGCAGGATATTTTCGTTTTCGAGCAGACCGGCGTCGGAGAGAACGGCCGGGTGCTCGGACGATTTCGAGGCACGGATGCGTCGCCGCGGTTCCTGGAGCGCCTTCGCGTGCTGGGTCTGCCGATCGACCCAAAACTTTTCGAAGAGGTTGTGACTGTTGATTAGAACATTGCGGCTCTTCCTGTTGGTTCTCTTTTTGGCGTCACCTTGTTTCGCGCAGACCATTCCCAAATGGGAGGTCTTCGGCGGTTATTCGTATCAGAAATCGAATGTGCGGGAGTATTTCAAATCGACGCCGATCATCTATACGTTTCGGAACCAGAACCTGAAGCTCAACGGCTTTGATTTTTCTGTGACGGAGAATGTCAATCGGTGGCTCGGCGGCACGCTGGATTTCCGAGGACACTACGCAAAGCCGGTGGTATCCGGAACGACGAACCGCGAGCGGATGTACTCGATCATGTATGGCCCGCGGTTTTCCTTCCCCAGAATCTCTTTCCTGACTCCTTTCGCCCATGTCCTGCTGGGCGTGGCGCACATGAATGTAAAGGTGACCCCGACCGGGCCGCGTGCTTCCGGCACTTCGTTTGCAACAGCGGCGGGCGGCGGGCTGGACCTTAAGTTTTCGAACAACGCCGGGATTCGCGTTGTCCAGGCGGAATACCTTCGGGCCAACGCCCTCGGAGCAAATCAGAACAATTTTCGGATATCCGCCGGAGTGATTCTGTATTTAGGCAATTAGAGCTGTTATGCAGTGAGGTGAGGTGAGGTGAGGTGAGGTGAGGTGAGGTGAGGTGAGGTGAGGTGAGGTTGTGTTATTCCCCTCTCAAGGAAGTAGGCGCAGCATTATCTCAATAAGCGACTTAAAGTCAGCGGCTTGCACGAATTTTCACCAAAAAGCGATATGCGCCTACTTCCTTACTGTAATTGCACCGGCGAGCCGGTTGGAGCACTCCTGGAACAGGAGGGGTGGACGCGTCAGCAACCGTTAGAAAGACGCGGACGGGGTGGTCATTCACGAATAATTTTCGAGACGGACCACCCCGTCTGCGCGTTAAATGAGGCTTCGCGGCATTTCTTGATCGCGCAGCCACCCCTCCTGTCCCAGGAGGGGAATATCGTGATCCTTACCGAAGAACCCAGGACGCCACATAAAAACCAAGCGTAGCGACAAGAGGAATGCTCAACAGCGCCAGAATCGTTCCGCCCTTGACCATGCTGCCGATCCGGACGTACCCGCTGGCGAAGACCATGGCGCTCGGTGGCGTCCCAATGGGCAGAGCGAAATCCATGTTGGCCGCAATGGCAGCCGCGACCAGCAGTGCGGCAGGATTAACACCGGCGGCAGGCGCAACGGCCGGAATGAGCGCCCCGACCATGCCGATGATCGCGATGTTCGACACCAGGCTGCCGACGATGACCGTAAAGGCGATCACCGCGAGCACGAACATGAACTGGCCTGAAGAGGCGACAATTGCAGCGGCCGTCTGTTCGAAAAATCCTCCCAGTCCCAGCGTCTTGTGAGCGACGGCATTGCCCAGGCCGAGCGCGGCGGCGATCAAGCTTAATGTTCCCCACTCCACGCCCTTTACTGCCTCGTCCCACGTCATCGCAAATTTGCGTTCCTTCCAATTGAGCGGGATCAGAAACAGTGCTGTTGCCATCAGCACCGCCGTAACGGACCAGTCAAGGTGCTGGGTCACCCAGAGGCTCAGGGGATTTCGCCGGCCGCCGGGCAGAAACAGGGAAAGCAGATCCGGCAGAATCCACAGCGCCATGGCGACAGCGAAAACACTGCCCGAAATCTTTTCGCCACGGCTCATCGGGCCCAGCTTTTTCATTTCCTCACCGAGGAATGCATGGTTCCCGCCCCATTCCGGCATTTCCGGTCGAATGACGTAGCGCAGAACCAGAAACATTGCGGCGAGCATAATCGTGAAGACCGGCAGACAAATAATGATCCACTGAAGAAATCCGATCCTGTAACCGGCCGTCTGGGCGATCCCGATGGCGATCAGGTTCGTGGGCGCGGCGACGGGAGTCACAACACCCATATTGGATCCCCACGCAATGGCGAGAAACAAGGCTTCGGCGTACCGGCTGCCCTGCTTAAAACCGAGTGTTTTGGCTAATCCGGTAGCAATGGCCACGAAGATCATTGTGGTGACCACGTGGGACATCATGGAGCTCATGACCGCCGCTGCGAGGCCGAACGCTACCAGCAACCGCCATGGATTTCCACCAACGAACCGGGAGGATGCCATGCGGAAGGCGAGCCGGCGCGTCAGGCCATGAACGTTCATCGCATGGCCGAGGATGCAGGCGCCGAGCAGGAATATGCAAACCCAGTTGGACCACGGACTGAAAGCGGCCTCGACCGAAAGAACTCCGCAGAGGACGAGCATGGCCATGGAGGCAAGAGAAGTCGCGGGAATCGGGATGGGTTCGGTAACCCACCACGTTACGGTCCAGAGAAAGATTCCGAGGGTACGCATCCCCACCGGGGTGACATTTTGTAAGGCAGGAACGAGCAGGGCCGCGAGAAACAGAAGCGGTCCGAGCCACAGTCCGATCAGCCGCTTCCGTTTTTCAAACTGAACTTCGGTTTCCGACAGTCTCGGGGCGATTTCTGAGAGGCCCTGCCAGCTCATCGCTAGCGGGAAGCGGACCTGGTGCTGCCCAACTTGAATAGAGACATTGCGTTGGTACGTCCCATTTTGTGACGGTCCCTTTCGGAGATGTGCAGCTCATCAAACCATGTGCAGGCTTCCTCTGTTTTTTCAAACGGGTAATCGACAGAAAACATGATCCGGTCGGTTCCCACTTCCATGATCGCGTCGATGAGCGTCGGTGTTCGGAAATTGCCGCTGACCGTGAGATAGAAATTGTCGCCGAGGTAGTCGGCCATCTTTCGCTTTGCCGGAATGTTTCGCGGTGTCTGGCTGATCCGGTGGTCGATGCGCCAGATCATGAAAGGCAAACCCTCGCCAAGGTGACCAAGGACGACATTGAGCTTCGGATGGCGATCAAACAGTCCGCTCGCCATGAGACGCAACGCGTGAGTTGCCGTTTCAATGCCGAACGCCCAGGCCGAACCCCAAAGCCACGAATGGCCTTCAAGTATCGGCTCGCGGCTGAGAAGCGGATCGCGGGGATGCAGATACAGCGGATAGTCGAGTTGTTCCAGCTTTGCCCAGAACGCCTCGTAGCGAGGATCGTCGAGATACACGACATTGTTCGGATCGCCAACCTGCGAGAAACCATTCACCATGGTGCCCTTGAAACCGAGGTCCTTTATACAGCGCGTCAGTTCCGTAATCGCTGCGTCGGGATCCTGCATCGGTACCGCGGCAAAGCCGGCGAAACGAGTGGGATGCTTTGCAATGAACTCCGCCACGGTGTCGTTAGCCCTGCGCGCAACCTCGGCGGCCTGTTTGGGGTCCGTTATGCCCTGCACCGCGGGATTATGAAGTCCGAGAATCACCATTTCGATTCCGTGCTTGTCCATTTCCGGTAAACGCAGTTCCTGCAGATCGAGGAGTCGCCGCTTGATGTCGGGCCATGCGGGAAACCAGCTCGCGTACCTCGCGTCGTGCGCGGGATTAATGGTATCCGGGGTTGCGAAATGCTCTTCGAGCGCGACCTTTCCTTCCATAATTCCCTTAAGTCCACCGATTGATGAGGTGTTGAACTGGTTGAGGCGTGAATAGATAAAATCGCGGCGACTTTACTTGTAAGCAGAATCCCTTGTCAACGCTAAATCTTCCGGCTGTCGGAAGCACATGATTTGTCCGGTGGCTGTAGCAAATGAAATGTCCGGTCTGAAGGGCAGGGTCGAAGTAACGTCTCATCCGAACTGTGAGGTTAGAAATGGATGCCGTTATATCCGGCCCGAGCTTTGGAGCGGGCGATGAAAA
>SHUI01000074.1 GCA_009697455.1 Bryobacterales bacterium | reverse complement strand
GAATGCGTAGAACCACCCTACCGGTGGTAGCAAGAAATCGCACCACGCACAGAGAGCCCGCTTTACGGTGATTGTGAAGGATTACTCCGAGACCCAATAAAACCAGTCATTTCAGTTACTAACATTTAAGTGAAAAGGCCGTGCATAAACTTCTATGCACAGCCTGCCCTGTATTTTCAACAAGTTGCAAGGATCTCTCGTCGGAGGTGGGATGCCACGGCTCACGCCGCTAGGCGCTCAAGTGGGCAGCACGTGCATAACTCAGGTACCAAGGCGTGTGTATAAACGAGGTTAACACAGCCGGGTCAACGACTAGCCCGATAAGAGTCACCTCGTTTTCAAATACGGGCGGCAAGCAGAACGATATTCGAAGTGTGCTTTCTAAAATTAAGGGTGAACTCGCTGCGTATAACAATTGTGCGAACTGGTTAACAGGCGGGTCTGATCTAATTGGGGCCTTACTTGAGGAGAACACATTCGGGCACGGCGTCTTTAATGATAATGCTACGGCTGCTATCGCGGGCAGCAGGAACGCGGATGGAACGCCAACCGGCGTTCCTGTTACTGCTAGCTTCACGGTGAACGATAACGGTGCATTCTTCTCTAACAAGTTTCGAGTTGGCGCACGCGAGTATGTTGGAGGCGGGCTTGGTGCCCAAGCGGCGATTCCGATTCATGAATTAGCGCACATCGTTGGTGCCAAAGGTTTTCAGTCAGATTTTGGCAAGAAGGACGCGGGGATAGCCAACGACAAATTGGTCGACAAGAGCTGCAGAAAGTTAATCGGGAACCTGCGATGAGCGATGTCATTTTACGAAGACTGTTCGTCACACAGCTGTTGCTGATCTGTATCGGCAGTTGTCTAGCGGCACAGCAGGATGGAACAGTATTCGATTCCGAGATTAAGCCTCTGTATTTTGAAACTCTTACCTATCCGCTTGCTGCACGACTTATGCGTATTCAGGGAGCCGTAGTTGTGCGAGTGATACTGGACGACAAGGGAAACGTAGTCTCGTCCATGGCGATCTCGGGTGCCAAACGTTTGGTACCAGACTGCGTTTCTAACGCCAAGAAGTGGCGGTTTCGCCCAAATGTCAACAAGACGGCAGTTTTGATATACGAATTCCGGATCGACGGTCTGTGTAACCTGCCGTGTTCGAGTCAGTTCTCCTTTCGGCCCCCAAACATTGCCACAGTAACGACAGGTGAACCTGTTGTCGACCACTCGGGACAGCCTGAGTAGGGCTGGATTATGCGGATCAGCGGTATTACTGGAGCGGCGTGGGGAGGTATTTGAGTGTTAATGGGGGACCGCCGAGTGCGGAGAATTACCCTGACTCCGAGCGCTCAAAAGAACCTCAACAATGCCCTCGGCTCAAATGCAATTAGTTCCGTTTGTAAAGACCTTGCGTACGCTCTCACATTGGGGTTCGGAATGTGGGGATCCCGAAACGATGGAAATCCGCTTTGGATATGCAACGGGTTGATTCTGACGGGCTTCAACTCATTTAGGCCCGCGCGTCCGTCGTCACCTTACGAGCGAAGAGCTGGAAGTTTTGGCGACGCGAATACGTTCTACGGCGTGCCCGTCTCCTACGTGAGTGAAACACCGATCCGCTGGCAGATTCCGAAACCAGTTCCCGTTCCGCCCGTTCGCTACGAACTGCAATGAAGACCTGGGCGCATTCGCGAATGGCTGTGGTGCGGACTGCTCCGCTGCTCTTGCTTCTGACGGGCAGTGTTTGGGCCTGGGACCGTTCTTCCAAGCTGCCACGATTTGAAGATTACCCTGTGCGTGAGATCTTCACCGGCGTTCCCGTCGCACCGAGGCTGGTGACGCCAGATGCGCGGCGCTACTCGACTGAAATCAGAGAAGGTGTGGAGAACGGGTACGGTGTACTCCGTGACAGCGAACACCAAAAGGGTCCCAACTTTGCCGGGGATCTCATCGTTATCCAATGGGGATGCGGTGCGCCCTGTATGAGAATGGCGATAGTAAATTCGCGGACTGGCGAGATTTACTACCCTCCGATCTCGCACATTGGTGTAGGCACTCGCAACTTCGATTTGCCATTGCTTACACTGCCTTCCATCGGCTTCTACCCGAGAAATCCAGAAGTGCAGTTCAGGCTCAACAGCAACCTCATGATACTTCGCGCCACTCCAAGCCAATCAGGACGTCCCCCTTCATACACGTATTACTTTCTCTGGCGGCAAAAGCGCTGGACGCTTCTGCGGCGCGTACCGATCGAATAGCATTCAGGCTGATCTCCCATTAGGGGACGGCTGCGCCCAGGTCCGATCTCGCCGTTCTACGGGCTTTCTGGGGTTTCGACATTACGTATGATATGACAGGTTTGGGAAGCGGACGTCACAGGCGGTGACGAAGGGGGCGGCGGCGGCGACGTCGTACTTGGACTACGATGGGAACAACCGGATTGTGGGTGCGCGGTTTGGGTATGATGCGAACGGGAAATGACGCAGATGCCGGGAGTGACGGGGACTATGACGTACGACGTGTCGAATCGGCTGAAGGGGGCGGCTGGGGAGACGTACGGGTACGGGGCGGATAACAGGCGGGTGTGGAGGAAGACGGCGGGGGGAATAGCAAGTCTCGCCGGGATGCTGGTTTAGGTTCGCATTCGCAAGAGCATATACAACCCGGCGAGCGAAAACAGAGCGTCGGGCGACCAGGCCGCAAGGGCGGGAGGTAACTGATTCACATTCCCAATCTGCTCAAACAGATGATTTACGCCCCAATACGCGATGGCGACGCCCAAACTGACGCCAATTCCCGCCATCGCGCCGCGGTTTCCCACAAGAAACCCGAAAGGGACGGAAAGCATCGCCATGATCAGGGCGAAAAGCGGCACCGAGAACTTCTTGTGATACTGAACTCGCAGCCGTACCGTGTCGAAGCCGCTCCGCGCCAAATCCTCGATGTACGTCTCCAGTTGACGGTAATTCATCTGTTTCGCCTGTACCAGTTCTTTCAGGAAGTAATCGGGCGGCTCGTCGAGCTCCGGGAACGTGTCCACCTGGAAGTTACGGAAGTTCTTCTCGTTGATGCCGTTAATGTCGCGCGTCCAGCCGTTTTCGAAAATCCAGGTCTTCATGGTGGGCCGCCAATAGGCGCGTTCGGCCGAGATGTGGCGGCGGAGATGGAAGGTCCGCGGCTCCAGTTCGTAGACGCTCACGCCCACCATGACGTTCTGCTCGGTATCGAAATACCGGTAGAAGTAAATCCTAGAACCGCTGCCGAAAATCCATTTGCGGTCGGGACGCAAGTAGGTCTGTACAGGACGGCCCTTGATCTCGTCTCGGATGGCGTCCTGCTTGCGATTGGCCTCGGGCACGTAGAAATGATCGAAGGCGAACAGGCCCGCGCTGAACAGCACGCTCACCAGGAGGACCGGTAGAGTAATGCGATAGAGACTCACCCCCGATGCTTTGAGCGCGATCACTTCGTTGTGCTTCGTGAGCACGCCGAAAGTTACAAGGACCGCCACCAGGACGCTGATGGGAGCGATATCGTAAATCAGCTTGGGAGTGAGGAAAAAGAGGTACGTAAACACGCGCGAAAGCGCGATGTTGTTCTTGATGATGTCGCTCAGCAGGTCGAAAAAGGTAAATATTTCCGTCATCAGCACGAACGCCGTGAGGAGAAGAAGGAAATAGGACAGAAAGCGGCTGAGAACGTAAGCGTCGATGATCTGGGGAAAAGAAGACAGCGCTCCGAAAGGTCTCCTTCCGACTCCAAGCACGGGCGTGGCGTCGGAAAAGCGCGCCTTGAATCTGGCGTAGGTTTCAGCAGAGAACGCGCGGATGGATCCCATCAGGTCGCGATCTCCCGGGATTTCGAGCCGGGCCAGAAGGACGAGGCCCACGATCGCGAACGCGGCGTTCGGCAGCCATGCCGCAGCCTCAACCGGAAGTTTCCCCTGGCGGGCAAGTCCGGTCAGGCTCATGAACCCAAGGTAATAGCAGAAGAACGCCAGAAAAATGCCCATGACGTATCCCGCCGACTTGCCGCCTTTACGCGAGGATGCGCCGAGAGGAATGCCCACAAGGGCGAGCATGATACACGCGAGCGGGAGCGCAAGCCGTTGATGGAGCTCGATGCGCGCTTCAACGCCGCCGTCCTGGCCGCTTTCCTTCGCTCGCGTATGCGGGAACAGTTCGCGCGTTCCCATCTCGCGGAACGCGCGCGCGTGCCTCTCGACCGGAGCGCGCGCGTCAAGCGCCTGGTCTCCCCGCGGAAACGAGCTGTGATACCCAACGGCGTCCTTCCCGATTTCATGCGAACTCGCGTCGCGGAAGGAAAGCTGGATGCGGTTCCGCGCCGCGTCGGCCACGGCAATCGCTTCTCGCGCCACGGTGATGCGCGGTCCGTCGCCTCTATCCTTCAGTCCGTCGTTCCGTTGCTCCGGCGGCGTCAGGTCCGCCATGAACACGTTCTCCCACACCGAAACAGGTCCAGTAGACCTCCTCACCTCCCCCACGTACAAGATTTTGTTCGGAAACTGTTCCTGAAAGACCCGCGGCTGGATGTCGGAAGTCAGCTCGGCCGCGGCGAGTTTGTTCGCGATGCGGAAGCGCTCCCGAACCGCGAAAGGCGTGAGGTAAATCGACGCCGCCGCGGTCACGGACGTGGCGAATACCGCGAAAGCCAACACGGGCATAACGACTTTGCGGCTGGACACGCCTGCCGCGCGCATGGCGGTGATCTCTCCATCGGCCGACATGCGGCCAAGACCGACCAGAATCCCGACAAGCACGCCGAAGGGCAGGGAAAACGGCAGCACCGGCGAGATCGCAAGCGCAAAGAGGTACGCCACCGTCTTTGGCGGAAGCGAGCTCTTGACGATCAATTCGAAAAGCCAGTCAATGCCCTGAAGGAAAATGACAAAGGTGGCGAGCACCGCGCCGAGCACCGAGCTCGACAATATTTCGCGGAAAATGTAGCGGTGCAGAATCGACATCAAAAGCCAACAAGATTTCAGCGCGCCGCGCGCGAAGGCTCGAGAACGGGGGCAGGTACAATCGGAAGTTTCGGATATTCCTGCTCGATCTTCTGCAGTTCCAGATCGTCGATCAGCACCGAGGGGGCAATCACGGCGGTTTCCGATATGCTCGATCCAGCCCCCATGATCGCAAACGGGGCCGGATTGTCGAGAAATTCAAACAAATAGCTCTCGTTAGACGCGGCCAGAATATCCTTGAGAGACCGCGCGTTCAGCCCTTTGAAACGCGTTCCCCGCACCAGTTCCTCGCGTCCGTCCGGATACACCCGATAAACCAGCAGCGGCAGGCTAAGCGGCTGCGAGGAGCCGGTTGCCTGGCCCAAAATACGCCGTGCCTCGTCAAATGAAGCGGATGACGGGAAATCAAGCTTTCGCACGATGATGCCATAGGGTTTCTCGCGCGTACGGCAGATTTCGAGCATTTGGGCCTTAAGCGCCGCGGGCGTCACGGACTCCGAGACTCTGATAAACAGGTTGCCGAACGCTGCCGTGTTTGCTCCGAAATTGCCGGGCATCCGGGCGCGCCCGTTCGACGCGCGATAGCTTTTTACTGGCCGCCGCGTGAGCAGAAAGTTCTTCAACACGCCCTTTTCCACGAGCGTAAGAGGCTCCGGCGCGATGCCTTCCATGTCGACCGAATAGTGGCCGAAGAGCGCCCTGCCGCGCCATTCCTTTTGCGTGGGGTCGTCGACCACATCCATCCACTCGGGCAGGATGCGCGCGCCGATGCGGCCCTCGAGTTCGCTCGACGCGAATCCGCCCGCGCGGCCCGGTTCTGTGACCGGTTTCCGGGTTAGCGCCAGGTTCCGGCCAAGCGCCTGCGCGAACAGTTGCGCCGCGGCCTGGCCTTCGAACAGTATCGGTCCGTTGTAGGATTCCTCGATGGGCGCCTTCGTCAACGCCAGAACGTTCTCCGCCATCACGGCGATCTGCCGGCTCATGTCTGCGTCGGAAGGCATTTGCCCGAATTCGAGCGCGTGAAACATGGCTGAATCGCGCATCAGCATGCCATCGGGCGCCTGGGCACTGGCTCTGGCGCGAACATACATGATGTTCTCAGGCGTGCGGACTTCCGAGCCTTCGGACGTTATCAGGTAATGGACGTTGCGAATAGCCTGGAATTCCACCAGCGAATTCGTAAGCCCCGGGAATTTCGTCGCGACCGCGGACAAGGCCTTGGTTTTCCCGATCCAGACTTCCCGATCGAACGGTTCGGTGCGAAGGGGATCAATCCGCCGGATGGGCTTCGCTTGCGAGAAATCCGGGATCACCTCGCTTTGGGTAACGTTCTTGAGCGCCGATCGCTTGCGCGCGATCGTCTGCACGGCAGATTTGTAGGACGAATCCGTCGCCAGCCATAGGTAGCGGCGCAGCACCGAATAGCTGTCGTCGAGCGGAGGGGACATTTCCGTCCGGCCGCCGAACCCGCTGCCGACATAGTTCGTATTGTCGAAATTGTAGCTCCCCACGCGCACTTGAACGGAAGGCGCCCGGAAGCGCGAGGGCGAAGCCGAGATCAGCCCGCCCACGCTGGCCACGGCGCCGAAGCTCTCGGCATCGTCGAGCGAGTACTCGATGTAGTAGGGCTTTTCCAGGTTCTCGAACTTGATGGTGAGCGAACGTTTCAATTCGTCCCGCATCGCCCTGAGAATTGTGTCGTTTTCCTGAGCGGACAGCGCCGTTGAGAGGGCGAGCGCCAGCGTCAACCACCGGAAGGCTCTCAATTCGCACTCTCCTTTCCTGCCGGGGCGGGTAGAAGCGGGGGCCTGTCCTGCGATTTCGCCTTCTTCTCGATCTCGATCTCGCGGACCAGCAAAGCGGGCGACGCGGCGCTCACCGGCACGTTGCCGGACTCGGCGCCGCAATACCCGTTGAACACTTCGACCGTATCGGATGTAGCAATAATCTTCGCGAAGCTCGCGAGCGGCGTGCCAACCAGATCGGCCCCGCGTACAAGCTCGTCCGGACGGCCATCGGGATACACGCGGTACACGACGAGTGGAATCACTTTGAAGGCCTGCAAACCCGCGCGCGAGGTTGTCGTATAGCCGCCCATCACGCGATGAATGTAGAACCCGTACGGCTTGTTCTGCTTCCTGATTTCGTCGAGCAGCATGTCCCGCAATCCTTTTCCGGGCAGCTTGCGCGACGATTCGACAAGCAGGTTCGACTGCCGGGAAACGATCTCTTGCCCAGGCTGCCTGCGGCCGTGTCCGTTCGAGCGGTCGAAGCCGCGGATCGGAGAGCGCGACATCAGGAAGGTCTTCAGAACGCCGTTTTCAATCAGTGGGACGGGTCGCGCGGGCATACCCTCGTCGTCGAAATCATACCAGCCGTTCAGATCGACGCCCGCGATCTTCCGCTGCGTCGGGTCGAAAATGACGCTCAGAAATTCCGGCAGCACCGGTTTCCCCACGCTCTTGGTAAAGGTCTGACCCTCGGATTCGTCCTTCTGCCGGTGGCCTTCCACGCGGTGTCCGAAGATTTCGTGGAAGAACACGCCGGACGCGTGGCCGGAAAGAATGGCCGGACCCACGAAGGGATCGACCACGGGCGCGTTCAGCAGCCCTTTCAGGTCGGCGGCCACGCGCGTGATGGCCTCGCGGATGGCGGCGTCGGTGGGCATCCCGCCCGGTTCCACGGCCTCGAAGGAGTCGCTGGTGGAGAGGTCCATTCCGTCTTCCGCCTTCGCATGTGCCGTGATCATGATGCGCGCGAACCCGCGGCCGTGCTGCAACCGGGTGCCTTCGGAACTCGCCATGAATTTCTTCTCGGTCTGCGCGAGCACCGAGATTTGGGACGTGAGAATTTCAGTGTACTTTTCGAATTCCAGGGACAGCTTTCGCGCGCGCGCCGTCCATTCCGCGGTCGCGAACTTATGCGTGGGGACGGCCTTGACTCCAATCGACGGCTTCTCCTCTGAGAAATCGTCGGAATCGTCTTCTTCCGCGACCTTCACCTGCTTGTTGGTGCGGATATTGATGAGGCGTTCGGCGGCCGCGCGGTAGGTGCGGTCGGTTTCGAGCCACATCCGGCGCTGGATTGAGAAGGCGTTATCGTCGATCGCGATGGGAGCGCCCGAGGTGAAGTGCGCGCGGTCGCCGCGGACGCGATGGTAGTTATCGAGCTTGGGACTGCCGACGCGAACGGTGGTGTCGAGGTAGCGGTTCGTGCCGCGATGCTCGGAAGTCAGCGTTCCGAGCGAGGCCGACAAGACGTCGGCCGTCTGTTCGGTAATAGTGTAGGAGAGGAAGTACGGGGCTGGATCGGCCTTTTCGCGTAAGATCCGGAAGTTCCTGTCGAGTTCTTCGCCCATGGCCTTGAGAACGGGTGAAGCTTCGGGCGATGTCTGTCCAAAAATGCCGAACGAAAGAGAGAAAAACAGCGCGGAGCGGATGGATACCGTCACACGCAATAGGATAGCACTTGCGGCGAACGGCTTGCGCTGCGTCTACGTTAGCTGCGTGAGCCGCACGCGCCGATCAAGTCCCATTCTGCTACGCCAGTGTAGGCTCGGCGGACGGGATGGGTTGCGCCTTCTTGCGCTGGAGAAGCGTCTGCAAGGCGGCCATGTACGTGTAAACCACAGGCGTCAGGTAAAGCGTTACAAGCTGCGAGAACAGCAACCCGCCCACCACCACAAGACCCAGCGGCTGCCGCGCCTCGCCACCCGCGCCGTATCCCAGCGCGATCGGCACCGCGCCGAGCAACGCCGCCATCGTCGTCATCATGATGGGGCGGAAACGGATCAGGCATCCTTCGTAGATCGCTTCCTTCGGCGACATGCCGTTCCTCTCCGCATCAAGGGCGAAGTCGATCTGCATGATCGCGTTCTTCTGCACGATGCCGATGAGCATGATGAGGCCGACGAAGGCGTAGATGCTCAAATCCATCTTGAAGATGAAGAGCGTCAACAGCGCGCCGAAGCCCGCCGAGGGCAGTCCGGACAAGATCGTAAATGGATGGATATAGCTTTCGTACAAGACGCCCAGGACGATATAGACCACAAGGATCGCGACAATCAGCAGCACCCACAGATTCGAGAGAGAACCCTGGAAGGCCTTCGCCGCGCCCTGGAATGTCGAGCTGATCTCCGGCGGCAGCACTTCATCGGCCACCTTCTGAACCTGGTCCACCACATCGCCAAGCGAAGCGCCCGGTTTCAGGTTGAACGACACCGTTACCGCGTGCAATTGGCCAAAGTGGTTGATCGTTTGCGGCCCCGTGTCGATTTCCACCTTCGCAAGCGTGTCGAGCGGGACGAGGCGTCCGGTATTGGATTTGAAGTACAGCAGCGACAGGGCTTTGGGATCGGCCTGATATTCCGGCTTCAATTCGAGCAGCACCCTGTATTCGTTGATGGCCGCGTAGATGGTCGATACCCAGCGAGGCCCGTAAGCGTCGTAGAGCGCGTTTTCAATCTGCGCCGCGGTCACCTGCATGGCGGCCGCCTTGTCCCGGTCGATCTTGACGTGTACTTGAGGCGTCGAGATCGCGAGGTCGCTCGTGACATCCTGAACCGTGGACAACTGCTCCACCCCTTCGCGCATCTTTTCGGCGGCGACGTACAAGGCAACCTTGTCCGGGGACTGCATCGAAAACTGATAAATGCTTTTCGTCACCTGTCCGCCAATGCGAATCGTAGGCGGGTTTTGGAGGAACACGCGCATGCCCGGAAACTCGGTAAGCTTTGGGCGCAGGTTTGCGATGACCTCGTCCACGAGCATGGTTCGTTCGGTTCGCGGCTTGAGGTGTACCACCAACTGTCCGTAGTTCTGACCGCCAAGCGTGGAGGCGGCCGCTCCGCCGACGCTCGAAACCAGCGATTCGACGTTGGGGTCCTGCTGTACAACCCGCGCGATCTCTTCCTGATACTTCACCATCTGCTGAAAGGACGTGCCCTGCGCGGCTTCGGTGATGGCGAGAAGCTGGTCGGTGTCCTGATCCGGAATGAAGCCCTTTGGAATCTTTACGAACATGTAGGCTGTCGCCGCAAGGCCCAGGAGGGAGAACAGGACCGTCGCGAGCCGGAACCGCAACACCACCTGAAGACTGCGGTCGTAGAGGCGCAGCATGGCGTCGAAGAAGCTCTCCGTCACGCGATAGAACCAGGAATGTTTCTGATCGTGAGTGGAGCGGAGAAAGCGGCTGCACAGCATGGGCGTCAGCGTGACGGAAACGACTCCCGAGATCAGAATCGCGACGCAGATCGTGATGGCGAATTCCTTGAATAGCCTGCCCAGCACGCCTCCCATGAACAACACGGGAATGAACACGGCGGCGAGCGACAAGGTCATGGAAACGATGGTGAAGCCGATTTCCCTCGATCCTTTCACGGCCGCGAGCAACGGTTCTTCACCCTTCTCGATGTGCCGCACGATGTTCTCGAGCATCACGATGGCGTCGTCGACGACGAATCCTACCGACAGGATCAGCGCCATCATGGAGAGATTGTCGAGGCTGAAGTCGAGCAGGTACATGACGGCGAAAGTTCCGACAATCGAGAACGGCAGCGCGAGGCTCGGGATCACGGTCGCGGATACGTTACGCAGGAACAGGAAGATCACCATGATCACGAGCCCCAGCGTCAGGGCCATGGTGAACAGTACGTCCCGGTAGGATTCCTTGATCGTGTCCGAGCGATCGTACATGATGTCCATGCCGACTGTCGGCGGCAGTTCGCTCTTGAACGCGGGCAGCAACTGCTTGATTCCGTCCGCCACTTCCATGGTGTTCGTGCCCGGCTGGCGCTGGATGGCAAGGACGATGGCGCGCTCTCCACTTTCCTTTTTGTAAAACCGCGACGCGGTCTTGTCGTCCTCGACGCCATCGATCACGTTCGCGACTTCCTGCAGGCGAACGGGCGAGCCTTTGCGATAGGCGACCACCAATGGCCGGTAGGCTGCGGCGCTCATGAGTTGGCCGGACGCCATCAGGGTGAACGCCCGCTGCGGACCGACGATGGTGCCCGTGGGCAGGTTAACGTTCCATGCCTTGAGCGCCGCTTCCACTTCGTTGATGCCCACCTGGCGCGACGCGAGCGCGTGCGGGTCCACCTGCACATGCACGGCGTATTTCTGCGCGCCTAGCACCTGAACCTGTGCCACTCCCGTCACCATCGAAATACGCTGGGCGATGCGCGTTTGGGCGTACTCGTCCAGAGTCCACATCGGCATGGAAGCCGAGGTCAGCGCGATGTAGAGGATCGGCTGGTCCGCGGGGTTCACTTTGGTGAAGGTCGGGGGCGTGGGCATGCCGGGAGGCAGGAGCCGCGCGGCCTGCGTGATCGCCGCCTGAACGTCAACGGCCGCGCCGTCCAGTTGCCGGCTCAAGTCGAACTCGAGCGTCACTTGGGTCGATCCAAGCGAATTGGTCGAGGTCATCGAGTTCAGCCCGGCGATCATCGAGAACTGGTTCTCAAGGGGCGTGGCGACGGCCGCGGCCATGGTCTCCGGACTCGCGCCGGGCAGGCTTGCGGTGACCAGGAGCGTGGGGAAATCGACGTTCGGCAGATCGCTCACCGGGAGCGACTTGTAGGCGACGGTCCCAAACATACCGATCGCGAGCATCATGAGCGTGGTCGCGATGGGGCGTTTGATAAAGGTATCGGAGATGTTCATCGGAGATTCGACACTGGCCGCGCTTCACGCGGCATAGCAGGCGAAAGCGCCTGCTCCACCAGGAAGGCTACCGAGGCTGTTGGGTCGCTCGGCCGAAAGGGAAGCTTCATGGCAGGTATTAGTCCGCGCCCGATACGGCGGGCGCAAGCACCGGGCGGCGGCGGGTTAGCCCGTTCCATCGCTCGACCATCGCGGCCATGTAGGTGTAAACCACGGGCGTGAGATACAGGGTGATCAATTGGGAGAACATCAAGCCCCCAACCACCGCCAGGCCTAGCGGACGGCGCGACTCGCCGCCGGCTCCCGCTCCGATCGCGAGCGGCAGCGCACCGAGTAGAGCGGCCATGGTGGTCATCATGATCGGCCGGAAGCGCACCATGCAGCCCTGGTAAATGGCTTCCTCGTGGCTCTTGCCCTCCCGGCGCTCGGCTTCGAGAGCGGCGTCGATCTGCATGATGGCGTTCTTCTTCACGATGCCGATCAGCATCATCAGGCCCACGAAGCCGTAAATGTTCAACTCGACTTTGAAGATCAAGAGCGTCAGCAGCGCGCCGAAAATCGCGGACGGAATGCCGGAGAGAATCGTCAGCGGCTGCACGAAGCTTTCGTACAGCACGCCGAGCACGATGTACACCACCAGTATGGCCAGGATGAGCAGCAGACCCAGATTTTTCAGTGAACTCTGAAACGCCTTCGCACTGCCCTGGAAGCTTGTGGACAAAGTCGCCGGGAGAATGTTCAGCGCGGCTTCGTTGATCTCCTCCACGGCCTCGCCCAAGGAAACTCCGGGTTTGAGGTTGAAGGACACCGTTACGGATGGGAGTTGCCCGGAATGGTTGATGGTCTGCGGACCGGCGTTCAATTTCGGCTTGGCGACCGCGTCGAGAGGAATCAAACGGCCGTCGTTCGACTTGAAGTGCAGCATCGAGAGCAGGTCGGGATGCTGCTGGAATTTCGGCTCCAGTTCGAGCAGAACGCGGAACTGATTCGTCGTTCCGTAGATTGTGGATACCCATCGCTGCCCGTAGGCGCTGTAAAGAGCGGTCTGAATCTGTTCGACGTTCAGTTGCAGCGCCGCCGCCTTGTCCCGATCGATCTGAATCCGAACCTGGGGATTGCGGATTTGTAAGTCGCTGGTGACGTCCTGTATCCCGCTGACCTTCAGCAATTCCCGTTCCAGCCGGGGGGCTTCCCGGTAAAGCTCCGCCGTATCGGGACCCTGAATGGTGAACTCATACTGCGCCTTGGACATTCTTCCCCCAATACGGATCATCTGGGGAACCTGCATGAATACCCTGATCCCCGGCAGCACGCCCAATTTGGGCCTCATTTTTTCCACAATCTGCTGCACGCTCAGCTCGCGGTCCTTGCGAGGCTTCAGGGAAACGAACATACGCCCCGTGTTCGCATTTCCGGAGCCCATGAAGGAACTTCCACCGGCGCTCGACGAGAAATTGTCGATGCCTGCTTCAGTTGCCAGAATGTCCGCCGCTTTCTGCTGGTATTCGGCCATCTTGTAGAAAGAGGTACCCTGCGCGGCCTCGGTGGACACCATAAGTTGATCGGTATCCTGGTCAGGGATGAATCCCTTCGGCACCTTGTCGAACAGGAAATATGTAGAGATCAAGACCAGCACAAACACGGTCCCCATCACCGGCCGGTGACCGAGAACCCACCGCAGGGTCAGGCCGTAGACGTTCAGGATGGAGTTGAGGATGCCTTCCGACCAGTTATACAACCGCCCGTGTCTTGTGTCCGCGTGCGATCGAAGAATCCTGCTGCAGAGCATGGGAGTCAGGCTAATCGATACCATTCCCGAGATGAGAATGGCAACACAAATGGTGACGGCAAATTCCCGGAAGAGACGCCCCAGAAGACCGCCCATGAACAGCACCGGAATGAACACCGCAGCGAGCGAGAGCGTCATCGAAACGATGGTGAACCAGATCTCCCTCGACCCAAGGTAAGCGGCCTGCAATGGGCTTTCGCCTTTCTCCAGATGCCGCACGATATTCTCGATCATGACGATTGCATCGTCAACGACGAACCCGATGGAGAGGATAAGAGCCATCATTGACAGGTTGTCCAGGCTATATCCCAAAACGTACATGACGGCGAACGTCCCGAGCAGCGAGATGGGCAGCGCGAAGCTGGGAATCAGGGTCGCACGGCCATTCCGCAGGAACAGGAAGATCACCATGATGACGAGGGCCGCCGTGAGACACATTATGAACCGGATGTCGGCGAAGGCTTCACGGATATTCATCGACCGGTCACCGCGAATGGTCAGCTTGGCGGCCGGCGGCAGTTGAGCGTTGAAGGACGGCATCAGTTTCTTGATGGCGTCGATTACTTCGATGGTATTGCTGTTCGGCTGCCGCATGACCACGACCGTGATGGCTCGCTGGAACTTCCCCTCGTTGAACAGGAAAGAGGAAGACTTGTCGTCTTCCACGCCGTCGATGACCGTGCCGAGCTCCTTCAATCGCACGGGCGCTCCGTTGCGGTACACCACTATGGCTTCTTTGTATCCGGCCGCGTTCATCAACTGGCCGCTCGCCTTGATGTTATAGGCCTGACGCGATCCGTACAGCGTGCCGGTCGGGATGTTCACGTTCCAGGCCTGGATAGCGCGCTCCACTTCGTTGACGCCGACCTGCTTCGCCGCGAGCTTGCTCGGGTCCATCTGGACGTGGACGGCGAACTTCTGAGCTCCCATTACCTGGACTTGAGCCACTCCGCTTACGGCCGAGATTCGCTGCGCAATCATCGTCTCGGCGAACTCGTTGAGAACGGGCATGGGAACGGTCGAGGACGTCAGGCCCATGAACATGGCAGGCGAATCGGCAGGGTTCACCTTGCGGAACGAAGGCGGATTCGGCATGCCAGGCGGCAGCAGCGGCATGGCGGCGCTGATTGCCGTCTGCACGTCAACAGTTGCGCCGTCGAGGTCACGCACCATGTCGAACTGGAGCGTAATCTGCGTGGTGCCCATGGAGTTCACCGACGTCATGGAGTCGAGACCCGCGATGCCCGTGAACTGGCGTTCAAGAGGGGTCCCGACGGAGGAAGCCATGTTGTCGGGACTCGCGCCGGGAAGACTTGCCGTCACCACCAGCGTGGGAAAGTCGATGTTCGGCAGATCGGAGACTGGAAGCTTGGTGTAGGCAAGCACGCCAAAAAACGCGACGGCTGCCATTAGCAGGCTAGTCGCGATCGGCCGGCTGATGAATGTCGCCGAGATGTTCAATCCGCCCCCTTCTTTTGTCCGCCCGAGCCTGCGTCCTTACGCTCCTCGACGGGTCCTTTTCCGCCCTTCTTCCCGCCCCGTGCGTCCCGTTGCTGGACCCGCATTCCTGGAGCGAGCCGCAAGTGACCCTCGGTCACCACTGTCTCGCCGGCTTCCAAACCCTTGTCGATCACGAGTTCCTGATCGAGCCGCGATCCCGTCACGACCGGCCGCGACTCAACCGTCTGGTTTTCCTTCACGACGTATACGTAGGAGCCGTCCTGGCTGGTCTGCACTGCCTGGTTTGGAACCACAAGCGCGTTGCGCTGCATGGTCAGTCGCAGGACGACGCGCACAAACTGCCCCGGCCACAGCTTGCGGTCGGTGTTCGGAAACGTGCCTTTCATCTTGATCGTGCCCGTTGAAACATCGACCGCGTTGTCGACGAAAGTCAGAACACCGGTCTGGGGTGTCGCGCCATCCTCCTGCGGCGTCGCGACGACCTGAAGCTTGCCGGAATTCATGTAGTTCCGCACGGGAGCGAGTTGGGCCTCGGGCACGGCGAACGTTACATAGATGGGCAGCACCTGATTGATCGCAATGAGGTCGGTGGTATTGGCGCTGACGATGTTGCCCTGCTTGACGTTGAGATTGCCGGTGCGCCCATCGAGCGGCGCGCGGATCGTGGTGTAGGCGAGCTGCAACTTCACGTTGTCGACGGCGGCCCGCCCGGCGACGGTGGCCGCCTTCGCGCTCTGAATCGCGGCCCGGTCCGCGCTGACGCCGGAAGCGAGCGCATCCGCGTTTGTACGGAGCTGCTCGGACTGATCCTTTGAAACGATGCCCTGCTGGAACAACCGGTCATAGCGGCCGGACTGACCGCGCACGTACTTCTCCTGAGCGATGTTCTTCGCGAGGTTCGCCTCGGCCTGAGCCTCGAGTGCCAGGTCGCGCGCCAGATTGGCTTCAGCTTGGCTCAACTGAGCCTGCACGGGGCGCGGATCGATGGTAAACAGGATGTCGCCCTTGCTGACGTAGGACCCTTCCTGAAAGTGAACTTTTGTCAACTCTCCGCCCGCCTGAGCCTTGATCGTGATGGTAGCGTAGGCCTCGACGTTCCCGATGATCTGGATCTCGACGGGGACGTCTTTTTGCGTGACTTTCGCGATCGTAACGGGCACGTCGCCGCCGCCCTTTTTTCCGGCTCCGCCACCGGCCGGCGCGGGCGCCTTGTTACACGCCAGGAAGAACGCGGCGGCGATGGCTGCGAGACACGAAAGCTTCAGGAGTTGCGATTTCGACAACACTCCCTCCTTAATGGGGATAAAGGCTTGATTCAGACGGGGCGTTTGTCCCTTGGCTAAAGTTACCGCTTCGGGCCAGCAGGCGCAAGTGCGGGATGGCGGGAGGGAGCGGGAATGCCGCGGGAATGCCAGGCACCGGGGCGGGTCTTGTTGGAGGGGGCCGCGGCGGCCCGCGAAATTTCATGAAAAACGTGCGGAGTGCGGTGGGTAAACGTGATAACACCAATGCGGAGTGTTCAGCGAGTGGAAGCGACGCCGGCGATGCCAGGACGATGGGGTGCCGAATTGACGCGAGGGTGAAACGACATACCTCGACGGCGATCAACTGTCACATCATGGCGGGTCAAGCTGGCGAATCGGCGCAGGACGAGAGCGTTCCGGGAGTGGATGGCCGGTGAGAACCTCGCCGGAGACGACGATCAGTCCATTATTGGGATCGGGTACCTCGGCCTTCGACTTACGCGAGCCCCCGCAGGCCGTCGGCGAAGCCCCCATCGAGCACCGGAACCTCGTGGCTTTTCTTACGGATCGCGCCGCGCAGCCAAGGGCTAACGTCTTCATCCCCGCGATCACCGGGTTTCCCCGGCTCAAAAGACGATCGTCTGCCCCGGGCTCAGCCCGTTTCGCGCCGCTTCGCCGGCGGCGAGTTCGAGCACGAATTGCGCCGGCGCGGTGCCGCCAAACATGGGACAGTCGCTCGCTTTCGTCGTGCACGGAGGCGTGTTCGCCGAAATTTCGACGATTCACCGGTTGGGACCGATGAAAACAATATCCAGCGGAATCTTGACCTGATACATCCAATATTTTTGGAGGCCGGGAGAAGGATGGATGAAAAGCATGCCGCGATCGGGTGCAAGAGACTCGCGAAACATCATGCCCCGCGCCATGTCTTCAATCCGGGACATTACTTCGACACGTATTGTTTTCCCGTTAGGCAGCGTTAGCGGCCGGGTCCCGAAGTCGGCGGGGTCAACCGGTTTTTCTCCGCAAGAGCCGAACAGGACAAACGCCGCGCACGGCGCAAGCAACCGGACAAAGCGCATGAGATAGAATGGTAACCTCTTTTCCGCTCATGCTCAAACGCCTGTTGCTCACGCTGGAAATGATCAAGTTTGAGCACTCGATCTTCGCGTTGCCGTTCGCTCTTACCGGGGCGCTGCTTGCCGTCAGGGAAGACGGCGGCGATCGATTTCCGTGGGTAAAGCTTGGCTGGATCGTCGTCGCGATGGTGGCGGCACGCTCCGCGGCAATGGGGTTTAACCGGCTCGTCGACGCGCGCGCCGACGCCCGCAATCCGCGCACCAGGATGCGTCACATTCCCTCGGGACAGCTTACGCCCGCGTTCGGCTGGGCATTCGTCGGGGCGTCGTCGCTTGTCTTCCTCGTCGCGGCGCGCGAACTGAATCCGCTTTGTATCGCTCTCGCGCCGCTCGCGCTCGGCGTCGTATTTTTCTACTCGTTCACAAAACGGTTTACCTCGTTCTCGCATCTTGTGCTGGGTTTCGCGCTCGGCATCGCGCCCGCCGCGGCGTGGATCGCGATTCGCGGCTCGCTCGACCCGCGAATCCTCTGGCTCACCGCCGCGGTCACCTTTTGGACCGCCGGGTTCGACATCATCTATTCCTGCCAGGATTTCGAATTCGACCGCGACGAAGGTTTGTTCAGTATTCCCAGTTGGCTCGGCCTTGCCTGGGCTCTGCGTGTGGCACGTCTGCTGCATCTCGCCATGCTGGTCTGTCTTACGCTGCTCAGTTCCGCGTTTCAGCTCCACTTGCCCGGCAACCTCGGCATCTTCGCTGTCGCCTTGGTGCTGGCATGGGAGCATCGGCTGGTGTCGCCGACGGATTTTTCGCGCGTCAACGCGGCCTTCTTCACCATGAACGGGTATGTGAGCGTGGTATTCTTTTTCTTCTGGGCCGCCGATATTCTCTTCTTCCAGTATGCAAGTCGTTATTGACGATAACCGGCTGAAGCCGATCCTCGAAAAGGTCGAGGCCGGAGTGCGTCTCAACCACGAAGACGGCATCACCCTCTTCCGTTCGCCGGACATCCTCACGGTCGGCTACATGGCCAATCTCGTGCGGGAGCGCTTGCACGGCTCGGTTACCTACTTCAATGTGAACCGCCACATCAACCCCACGGACGTTTGCGTCGCGAGTTGCAAGCTGTGCGCCTTCGGAAAGCGGTCGAAGGATCCAAACTCCTACACAATGTCGCTCGACCAGGTATGGGAAGTGGCAGGCCAAGGTTGGAGCGAGTCGATTACCGAATTCCATATTGTCGGCGGATTGCATCCGGAACTCACGCTCGATTGGTATTGCCAGATGCTGCGCGGATTGAAGGAACGATTTCCGCAGATTCATCTCAAGGCTTTCACCATGGTCGAGGTCGGCTACTTCGCCGAGCGCAGCCGCATCAGCATCGAAGAGACATTGCGGCGCTTGAAGGACGCGGGAGTAGATTCATTGCCCGGCGGCGGAGCGGAGATTTTCTCCGACCGGGTCCGGCGTATCATCTGCGACCACAAGATTACGGGTGAGGAGTGGCTCCAGACCGCGCGCATCGCCCACCGGTTGGGACTGCATTCGAACTGCACCATGCTGTATGGGCACATCGAGAATGAAGAAGACCGCGTGGACCACCTGGTGAAACTCCGCGGGCTTCAAGATGAAACGGCGGGTTTCCAGACCTACATTCCGCTGGCGTTCCATCCCGACAACACGGCGCTGCGGCACATTCCGAAAACTACCGGATTCCTGGATATCAAGAACATCGCGATCTCGCGGCTGATGCTCGACAACATTCCGCACATC
>SHUI01000073.1 GCA_009697455.1 Bryobacterales bacterium | reverse complement strand
GTGGCGCTCTGTAACGGCTAGGTTTTTCGAGAGCGAGAGATCCAGGTTCACCACTCCCGGACCGCGCAAGGCTCCTCGACCGAGGTTGCCGTTCCGTTCAGGAACGCCGCTCAACCTGACCGTCGGCACTGCCTGGAACGACGCCCGATTGACATATTGCAGAGTTTCCCGGTAGTTACCGAGAATGGCCGAGCCTCCTACGTAGTTGGGCCGGCTGCCGTTGAAGGCCGAAGACTGCGTGACGAAGAGCGGCAGACCCGAATTGGCTGTAAAGATTCCACCGACTTGCCAACCTCCGAGAAGTAGTCGCGCACCACGGCTCGTGGATCCGGTGACCCGCATTAGAGGCACCTCATAGAGAAGATCTGACACGAACGCATGGCGCATGTGGGATGGTGGTGGTCCCTTATCGTCCTGCCTGCGATCCTGCGTCGTATTTCCCAAGTGCGCCAGGTCGCCCGTTTGATAGGAAAGAAGGCTGGACCAGGTGTAATGCGTGCCGAAGGTCACGCCGGAGCCGAGCCGCTTGCGCAGCGATGTCTGCCATGCATGATACGAACTCGCATCCGCGGGCGACAGGTAGGTGAATTGCAGGAAGCGCGGATCCGGCCGGACGCCGGTCTGGCGATCCACCAGATTCATTTCACGCTTAAATGGCAGCTTAAGGCCTCTTGTTCCGGTGTAGCTGGTTTCCAGGGCCAGGGTCGAAGTAAGCTGCCGCTGCACGGAGAGATTCCACTGTAGCGAGTACGGGTTGGGATAGTTACTCGAGATCGCCGTACCGCTGTCCGGGGCATTCGGATTCACGTTGAATCTGGCGTACCCTTGCGCGTTCGTATTCGGATAGCGAAGCCCCAACTGCAAACCTTCCACGCGCCCGAGAGTGACGTCGTACGGGGTGGTCTTCGTGTTGCGAACCGAGTCCATGACCAGAAATAGAGCCGGAGGGGAGACGAACATCCCGGCGCCTCCGCGAATCACCGTTTTGGCGGCGTTGTCGACAGTCCAGGCGAAACCGGCACGAGGTGAGAAATTATTCCTATCCGCGTTGTAGATGCTGTCCGCGGGGCGGTATGCCCCGAAGCCCGTCGGTTCGCCGCGGACGAAGAGCCTGCCGTCCGTCGCTGTCGGTACCATGGAGTAGTCATAGCGAATACCGAAGTTCAAGATCAGGGTCCGGCTGGCCCGGAAGTCGTCTTGGACAAAGAATCCAAGCTGCGAACTGTTGACATCAATCGGAGTTTCGCCGGCCCAGAACGTCATGGAATTCGGTATGTTGGCGAAGAAATCGTCTACGCTCACGTAGTTGAAGCGTTCCTGCAGCGCGCGCGACCGGTAGGTGAGGCGGCGCAGCAGGTTTACGCCGGTTTTCAGCGAGTTACGCCCGCTCGTGACTCCGAATATCTGCTCGAAACTCTGGTTGTGCCCTCCCTTGTTGTGATCTTCACCACATCCGCCGAATCCAAAACCTGAATTGGACAGTGAGTTCAGGCACGGAATACTGAGGAACACGCCGATCCCGTCTTTTCGCTGCATGTCCATATTGTTGTGCCCGAACCGCGTTTCCGAGCTCCAACGGGCCGCGGCGTGGATGAAGCTCGCGGATCCGACCTCGGTGATGTAAATGAAAGAACGTGGGTTGTTAGTGTTCAACCTTGGCGTCTCCTGGTAGGGGCGCCCGCGTGTGTATCGAAGCGAAAGACGGCTGGCGTTGCTGATGTTGTAGTCCACGCGAGATACAGCGTGGTTGTCATGTGCCGGGTTGGCGTGGGCGTTCTGGTAGAAGCCGGCGATGGCGCCCGGCGCTACGGCAGCGTTTGGAAGCGGGACAAGGTCGAGAAACGGCTTGTAGGCCGGAACAGCCGCAATCGCGCGATCCCGGAACTCCTTCGTAGGCAGAAAGCCATTCACCGAGACCCGAGCGACTTGACGGTATCCTTCGTACGCGCCAAAGAAGAAGAGCTTGTTGCGGATAATCGGCCCTCCCACGGATCCGCCGAACTGATTGAAAACAAGGGGAGCCTTGGTGGTCAGGAACTGGTTGCGGGCATTCAGGTTTTCAGTCTGATTGTTTGCGAACAGGCTGCCGTGAAGCTGGTTGGTTCCGCTGCGGGTGATGACATTGATGTTGCCGGAGAGGGTATTCGCGACCTCCGCCGACATCACGCCCTTGACGACATTTACCTCCGCGATCGCCTCCGTGCTCACGGCTTTAATAAAGTTCATGCCTTGGTACATCGCGAGCGTGTTGTACTCGGGGTCTCCGGCTGCGTCCGTCCCATCAACTGTGACACTGATGCCAGCCGAAGGCAGGCCATTCAGCGAGATTCCGAAGGTATTCCCCACGCCTCCCTGCGATACTCCCGTGCCGAGGTTCAGGAGAGTGGTCCAGTCGCGGCGGGCGACCGGGAGTTCCCTGACCTGCTCCGTTCGAACGTTTTCACGCTGTTCCGCGCTAACGGTGTTCAGAACAGGGGCACCTTCAACCACCGTTATGGACTCGGCGGTCGAACCAATCTGCAGCGTAAAGGTAAGGAGCACTCTTTGCGAAGCTCCAAGGTCCAGATGGGACCGGCGTTCCTCGCGAAAGTTCGCGCCTTTGGCCGAGACGGTGTAGGAACCGACGGGGAGGAAAGTCAAGGTGAACTCGCCTTTGCTGTCCGTGGTGGCTGTGGAGACCGCCTGCGTTCCCTCGTTCGTAGCGGCCACGGTCGCGTGTGGGATGGCCGCGCCGGACGGGTCGATAACCGTTCCGTATAGTGTGGCCGTTGTCACTTGACCTAGGAGCGCACTCGCGAGGAGTGCCCCCGCCAAGAGTAACTTTATGAGCAGGCTTGGTGTTCGAGTTGTGGGCGTCTGTGACATTGCGAAACCTCTCTTTTCTACAGAATGGAGGCAACTGTACGCCAATTCAATCCTTTCTACAAGTTCCATTTCGTTCCCAAACGCTCCTTTTCGCTCCCATTCGCTCCACTCAGACACGCGCCATTAAACACAGAGGCACGCGTCGGCTCGTCGCGACATGCACTCCCGGACTGCATTTGCCCGCTCGGAACACGCCACTGAGTCAGCACTTGAAGCGGGACCCGTCGGGCGGTGGTTCCACGTTAAGCTCCGGCGTTCGTGAGGGGTTCGTCGTCGCGGAAGCCTCGTTCAGGATCGTCCTTCGACTGTAAACCGCTCCTCGGCAATCTGCTGTAACGGACCGTGAATCCAATTGGGTCGGGCGGAAAGATCGCGGTCCGTTACAGTCTGGACGCAGCGGAGTTGCGCCACGCTCATCGACGGAACCGCGCGGTGTAACCCCGATGCAGCGCGAGTCTCGCCTTTCGTCCGCCAGCGTCGTATGGCAAACCGATCGATGCCTCCCAAAAGTCTGGTCGACGCCGGACTCGTTTCAAGCCTGTGCGCCGCGTTATCCAAGTGAGAGTCAGGGGATGCATCGGCCCGGGACACCCTCAGGAATCGCGCTTCATCCTTTTCCGGCTCCGGTGGTACCTCCCAGATGGACATCTGTGCATTCGACTCTTGCACTCCTGTCACGGGAAACTATGTTCACTAAGGCGTGCGGCATTTAGCAGCCGATGCCGCCATGGCAGGGCCTCTTTCGAGCTTGCTTCCCTTTCTGCCGTTAACCGTGCCCCGTTCCCTCAATACTTGTGGTACGATTTGGGCCATGCGTACTCTTTCGACCTTCCTCCTGCTCGCCTTTTCGCTGTCCGCGGCCAAGACGCTAGATATTTATTTCATCGATGTCGAGGGTGGCCAAGCCACGCTGATCGTCTCGCCGTCCGGCCAATCAATGCTCGTGGACGCCGGCTGGCCTGCGAACAACAATCGCGACGCCGACCGCATCGCGGCCGCCGCGAAACTAGCGAAAGTGAAGCAGATCGACTATTTCGTCGCCACCCACTACCACACCGATCACATCGGCGGCGTTTCGCAACTGGCAGCCAAGCTGCCGATCGTCAATTTCGTCGACCACGGCGCAAACAACGAGAGCGGAAAAGCTGCCGACGACCTGTTCGCATCGTACACCAGGGCTCGCGACAAGGGTAATCACATAGTGGTCAAGCCCGGCGACAAGGTGCCCGTAAAGGGCCTCGATGTGACGGTCCTGACCTCGAACGGCGAAAAGATTTCATCACCCGTCGCGGGCGGCGGGGCGGCCAATGCCTTGTGCGGCGGATTCCAACCGCGCGCCCTGGACCCCACGGAAAACGCCCGCTCTCTGGGCACCCTTATCACGTTCGGCAAGTTCCGCATGATCAACCTCGGCGACCTGACCTGGAACAAGGAGAACGATCTGGTGTGTCCGTCAAACCCGATCGGGAAAGTCGATGTTTACCTTACCACCCACCACGGCATGAACATGTCGGGGCCGGCCTCGATAGTGCATGCACTCGGACCGCGCGTCGCGATCATGAACAACGGCGCGAAGAAGGGCGGAACGCCGGAGGCGTGGCAGGTGATCAAGCAATCGCCGGGACTTGAGGACATCTGGCAACTCCACTACGCGCTTGCGGGAGGGAAGGACAATAACGTTCCCGACGCGATGATCGCGAATGTGGACGAGAGCTGTGAAGGCAAGTGGATCAAGCTCTCGGCGATGGCCGACGGAACGTTTACCGTCACCAACAGCCGCAACAAAAATACGAAGAGTTACAAGCCAAAGAGCTAGCCGTGCTCCGAAACCTATTTGTCTTTTCCCTGGCATGCATAGCGTTTGCGGCCGAACGCGGAGTCGATCCAACTTTCCTGCGGCGGTCGATTCCGGACGTCCCTGTAAAAGCCGGTTACCGGGCTCTGTTCGGTGAAGGAGACGCCGGCGCCGCGCACTTGAAAGGCATCTCTCGATTCGGCGAAGTAACAGTTGGATCCGCTGGGACGCCTCCTGAGGAAAGCTTTTCGGGCGAAGAGCGGATCTACTTCGTGACCGAGGGCGCGGGGACGCTTCGTTACAGCGGCGGGGATCACGCGGTCCGCAGGGAGGACTTTTTCTATGTGCCTCCCGGAGTGAAGCACGGTCTTTCCATTTCAGGGGCAGATCCCCTGCGGGCCATCGTGATGGGCTTCCGTATTCCCAAAAGCGCGACTGTCAAGATCCCGTCAAAGCTCCTGCTCGCAAATCTGGCAGATGTGAAGAAGCAGACAGTAGGCAGCCATCCGCCATCCACGCTTTATCAGTTGATGATCGGCGACACGCGCAGCACGCGCGACAAGATTGCAGCCGGACACGTGGTTACAAGCCTGTTCGTTATGGAGATCACGCCCGGCGGCACGAATCACCCGCATCATCACGATACCGAGGAAGAGATCTATTTCTTGCTCGACGGTCGTGGAGAGATGGTCGCGGGCGGGGGTATGGATGGAATAGAAGGGCGCTTCCCGGCCAAACCCGGCGATGCGTATTTTTTCCGGCTCAATACGACGGTTGGCTTCTACAACGCTAGCGGCCCCGGCGCGTCGACCGCGCGCATTCTCGCCGTTCGTTCCCTCTACCCGCGAGGCAGAGGCGAGTGACCTGCTGTTCCCTGGCCACCGGGCGGCCGTCCTAAAAACGGACCTTCTTCAGGTACTCCGCGCTCATGCGCATGCTGGCCAGCGGATCTCCGGGGCAGCGGTCCTGCTCCACGAAATAGTGCTCAACGCCGGACTCCTCGGCGGCGGAGAGAATGGCCGGGAAATCGAGCGCGCCGTTGCCGACTTCGCGAAAAGTCTCATGGGGCACATCTTCGGCGAATCGTACGGGCGCTCCCTTCAGCTTGTCCTTGAGATGGACAAGCGGAACCCTGCCCTTGTATTTGCGCAACATGGCGGCGGGGTCTTCGCCTGCCATGCTGATCCAGAACACATCCATCTCGATTCCGACGTTCGCCTTGTCGAACCGCTCCATTAACAGGTCGAAGGGCCGTATGCCGTCAATGGCGGCGAACTCGAAGGCGTGGTTGTGGTAGCAGAGCTTCAATCCGGCGGCGCGCGCGCGTTCTCCCGCGGCGTTCATTTTGTCGGCAAAGCCGCGGTAGTAGTCGAGGCCCCCGCGTTCCTTCGGCCGGATGTAGGGTACGGTGGCGTATCCAAGTCCGGCTTTCTTCGCCTCTTCGAGGGCCGAGTCCCAGGTGTATTCTTTCGGCGGGCGGTTCTGTCCCCACTCTCTCCAGTCGCCCGTTACAAGGGCCGTTTCGAAGTGGCTGCTGACGGGCCGGAGCTTGAACTCCTTGAACAACGAGCCGTGAGCGGAGAGGTCCGCGCGGCCAACCTCAAGATCCTTGAAGCCCATCGCCGCGATCGCCTTCAATGTCTCGCGAGGTTGCTTCGGCATCACTTCACGGACCGTGTAGAGTTGAGCGCCGAGGGGTTTGGTGAACTTGCGCCGTCCGGCGGCAAGGAGCGCTCCGGCGGACACCGATCCGAGAAATACGCGGCGCGTAGCACCGGGGATGTGTGTATTCTTCATGTGTGTCACGAGTCTATCCAAGAATAATACGTTACGATGGAAGGCGGAAGCTATTCTTGGCCGGTGCTGGGCCCGGACTTCAAATCCGCGCGTGCGGTACTCTGTGCCGCAGGTGGGTTCGACTCCCACTAGCTTCCGCCAGTTTTTTCAATGATTTACGATGTACAAAATGTCTCGTGTACTTGACACGTACCTGATAAATGGGTAGTGAGCAGTCCGCGTGCTCACAGTCTACCGACGTCATCTCGCATCCTCTCCCCACCGCGCCCGTTCGTGGAAGCGGTGCAAATGCCCGTGTTGGGTTGCCGGAACCATCGGAAACGAGAAGATTCGGCGATCAAATCTGTTAGCATAGGAGCGAATATGGAACCGAACGACCCAGCGACGAAGCAGGACATCAGCGTCCTGCGTGCTGAACTTAGCACTGAACTACGCGCCACCGAGGAGCGACTGTTAAAAGTCATCCGCGACTCCCAAACCGAAGTCATCCGCTCAACCTTTGGCTTCGCAAGCAGTATGGATGCCAAGCTCAAGACCAGCGAAGCGGGCGAAATCCTGCTCAAGCAGAGAGTCGGCGTCCTGGAGTCCCGCCTCTTGGAAGTTGAAAAGCGCCTAAATATGCCGCCCGTGGCGTAAGTCAGTTTTCACCTGGGGAAGACCAGAGGGGATGCTTGAAAAAGTGTCCCCTTTTTCGTTGTGCACAACTCGCTTGAGCCATCCCTGCCCAGGCGGTAAAATAAGGATAGTGTTGCGAACGACACACTGAACTATTTTCACAATCGTTTCTCTCACCCGCAGAAGCATTCCTCATCGTAAGACGCGCTGGTTCCATTTCCGTGGTGCTTTCACCAAAACGCTACTGGCGCTATCTCGCGAAACCACCTGTCAGATTGCCATAAGCAATCACTTTGGGTGGGCGTCTGCGCACGAACTCGTGCTTGCAAATTCCGAGTTTCGGAGTTCGGTAAGGGGGCAGGAGTTCAGCCGCAGACGGGGAAAGGCGCTGGGCGCAAGGCGCTCCCCAAAAGCGCCGTGCTACGTTCAATGGGTAGTTTCCCCGCCAGTTCCTTCACATAACGTTTTGCGTTTCTTGAGACGGGTCGATAGACCGGCAAACCGGAAAACCCATTCGGATACCACCAAAAGGATGCACGGGCCGCAAGCCCAAAAGGGGTTTCTTCTTCTCCCCGCCCGCCGGTATTTTTGACCTTTCGCGGCCGGGCCTATCTCAAGCAGCGTATGGTTCTGGCGGTTCGCCTAAAAACCGCCGTTGATGAAACGATGGATTTACAACATCACGGTGTGCGTTGTGGCAGGAATAGCAGCACTCGCTGGGATTCCGAGCAAAACAGTCGCCGTGGTTGCAAATGTAGTAGAACCCCTGAAGCACCAAAAGGTGATTGACCGGCTCATTTCGTGCGAGTCCTCAGGGCGAAACATTTCGCACCGCGATTCCAATAACCGAATGAGCGACGGGATTTTACAATTTAATCGAGGCCCGAAAGACACCCTCGAATGCCCCGGCGAGGAACATCCTTGGTGCATCCACGCCCGGCGTTGCCTGAGTTCAGGCGCCGAAGGGTCAAACCATAAAATAACAGGGAACCCTGCTCCACAGAACGCGCTTCCGCAAGCGCCCGATTCCGGCTCGCCAAAGTTGTAACTCCCTTCCAGTTGGGGCTGGATCGAAGAATTGCCGACGCCCTAAACTAACTCAGCTTCGCGATTAAATCCTTGATCTTGCCCTCTTCGTCCTTCGCCGGATTGCTGCGCAAGGCGGTCTGTAGTTCCTTTAGCGCTTTTACCTTGTCGCCCTTCTGACTCAGAGCCATGCCAAGATGAAAGCGAAACGTCGAGCGATTCGGCTGGTTCTTGACGAGCTCCTGAAACACCTCCAGGGCGTTGTCTGTCAGGTTTTTCTTCAGGTAGATCCAGCCGAGTGTGTCGGCGATCTCAGAGGCATCTGGAAGCTTCTGGCGAGCGCGTTTCGCGTAGGTCAGCGCCTGGTCCAGATCCCCGCCCGATTCAGCAACGATAAAGGCGAGATTATTCAGCGCAAGGGCGTTGTCCGGGTCGAACTTCAAGGTTTCTTCGTAATTTTTCCGGGCTTCGGCCTTATTGCCGACCGAATCATGCATCATGCCAAGGCTGACCCAAATGTTGCCGTTTTGAGGCGTCGCGATTTTGGCCTTCTCGAGAGACTCTATGCCCGCCTTGTAATCGCCTTTGCGCCTGTAGGTTTCGCCGAGGCGCATGAGGACCTCTCCCGACGCTCGCGGGTTCTTCTCCAGACCACTCAGGAGGGCCTTGAATTCGCCGATTGCGAGGTCGTACTTGCCGGCCCGAACGGCGGTGTTACCCAGCGCGAGCCGTAGCTCGAGTCGACCCGGAGCCTTCTTGACTTCGTCGTTCAGCATCTGCAGGGCTTTGTCGAACTGGTTCTGTATCGCGTAGGTTTCAACTACGCCCAGCAATCCCCTCGCATTCGCGGGGTTCGCCTGATAGGACTTCACGTATGCGGCTTCGGCCTCCTTGAACTTCCGCTCGGCCAGATTCAGCGTTCCCAACTGGAACAGGACCTCCGGGTTGTTCGGAGCGACGGCGATCAAACCGTCCAGCACGACGCGGGCGTCGTTGAACCTGTTCAGGCTCATCAGGGCGCCAGCCTTGATCGACTTTGCTCCCCCATTGTTGCGGTCGTAATTCAAAATGTCGTTGCTGGTCTTTAGCGCGGCTTCAAACTCCCCGCGCGCGCTCTGCAACTGCGCGAGCCCAAGCCGGGCTGGAACGTAATCCGGACGGAGCCGGATGGCTTCCAGATATTGTTTTCGTGCCAGTTCCCACTCCTCCTTCATGGCGTGCGCGCGTCCCAGATTGTAGCGACCTATGACGTTCTCGGGCCCCTGATTCACCACGCTCTGCAACTGCGGTATTGCGTTCTGCAGGTCGCCCTTGTCGAGCAGCAGCGATGCGCGTAGGCCCATGGCCTCGTTATCCTTAGGATTTTCTTTCAGAATGGCTTCGTTGACCTGCGCCGCCTCAGCGATTTTGCCTTGCGCGGCAAGCACTTCAATGATGCGCTTCTGGTAGGAGTTTTTCGACTTCGAGTTGGCGCGCATCCCTTCCTCGTACTGGCGGATTGCTTCCTCCCCGTCGCCGATACGGAAGTAAAAATCACCCACGCGCTCGAAGACTTCTGGCGCATCCTTCGCAAGCCCCTTTAGCTGTTGCAGCGTCTTGACCATCTCCTCGCGGCGGTTCAACCGGTGGTAGTGAGCGGCGAGCATCGTGCGTAAGTTCGGCGCCTTAGGGTTGTTCGAAATCGCCAGTTTCAGGACGTCTTCGGCATCAGCCGTGCGATTGACGCGCAACAGGAGCGCGTAAAGATCGCCGTAGGCCCCGGTCGCGTCTTTCACCTTGGCGATCAACGCCCGGTAATGTTTCTCCGCCTCGGGATAGCGGCCGGCCACGATCAGGCTTCGGCACAAGCTGAAAACCAACAGTGGCTGATCCGGTTTGACGCTGTTTGCAACTTCAAAAGCGCCGATCGCTTCATCGAGCTTCTCCTTCGCGCGATCCGAGGATCCCTTCTTGGCGAGTTCCTGCACGTTCACCAGCGCCAGTTCGGCCTTGAGGCGATTACCATCGTAGGACCTTGGATCTTTCTTTAGTAAGTCCTCAGTGGTCTTGGCGATTTCTTCCCTTTCCTTGACGAGAGTGGCGGCCCCGCCGCTCGCACCCGACAGGAAATAGGCTAGGTAGATTTCCGCCAGACGGACTTGAGCGTCCTGCTTTTCCTTCGACAATTCCGCGGGAAGCAGTTCAATCGAACGACGGAAATCGCGCACAGCCGGCCCAAACTGCTGGAGCTTGATCGACGTCAGGGCATTCCTGTAGAACGCTTCGCCGTACTTAGGATCCTTTTGGAGGGCGTTCCGGTACATGATGGAAGCCTCCCGGAACTTTCCGTTATTGAAATAGCGGTTTCCGTTTTCCAGGTACTTTTTCTTGACGACATTCGGGTCGCGGTTACATGAAATCAGAACTGCCGACAAAAGGACTGCATAGACGAGTTTGCGTGTTCGCATGGGCACCTCAAAGCACACTGCTTTTACATTTAACACTTCACCACAAAATCAGCAGACCCCGCAATGGCCCGCAGACTCCAGTACCCCTTAGTACTCCGGTTTGACTTGAACAGACATGGTATATCTTAAGAAGCTAAGGACCACGCTCGTTGAGATACGCCGCTCTAATTTTATCCGCGCTGCCGGCGGCCTTTGCCGCGTCCGTCGATTACAATCGTGAGATTCGTCCGATTCTGTCCGACAAGTGCTTTTCCTGCCACGGACCGGACGAGAAGCAGCGTCAGGCGGGCCTACGGCTCGATACCGCGGACGGTCACGCGCGCGTGGTGCAACCCGGAGCCAGCGCGGCCAGCCGGTTGGTACAGCGAATCAGCGCCGAAAAACCGCTGCTCCGGATGCCGCCCCCTGCCTCAGGCCCCGCGCTCACCGCGGCACAGATCGACACGATCCGCCGGTGGATCGACCAGGGGGCGCGATCCGAATCGCACTGGTCCTACGTGACCCCGCGCCGCCCCTCTCTGCCGCAAGCGAAGAACCGCGCGTGGTCCAGGAACGCCATCGACCACTTCGTTCTGGCGCGCCTCGAAAGGGAAGGCTTGAAACCCTCTCCCGAAGCCGTAAAAACAACTCTGCTGCGAAGGGTGACCTTCGACCTGACGGGACTTCCTCCCACGCCCGCGGAGGCCGACGCCTTCCTGACGGACAGGTCCCCCAGCGCCTACGAGCGCGTGGTCGATCGTCTGCTCTCTTCCCCGCGCTACGGCGAGCGCATGGCCATGCAGTGGCTCGATCTCGCGCGCTACGCCGATACTCACGGATTCCACATCGACAGCCATCGGGACATGTGGCCGTGGCGGGATTGGGTGATCTCGGCGTTTAACCGGAACCTCCCGTTCGATCAATTCACCATCTGGCAGCTGGCGGGTGACCTGCTGCCGGGAGCCACGCGTGAGCAAAAGCTCGCCACGGGATTCAACCGTAACCACATGATCAATTTCGAGGGCGGCGCCATACCCGAGGAATATCAGACTGAATATGTGGTGGATCGCGTCGACACAACCGCGACGGTCTGGATGGGTATGACCATGGGTTGCGCCCGCTGCCACGACCACAAGTACGACCCCATCAAGCAGAAGGATTTCTATAAGTTTTTCGCCTTTTTCAATACGATTCCCGAGCGCGGACTCGACGGCCGAACCGGGAATGCCGAGCCTTTCCTTCCGCTGCCCACGCCACCGGAAGAAGCACGGCTTGAATCCCTAACGGCGCAGATCGTCGCGCGCGAGGAGTCGCTGACGGAAGAGGCGACCGCGGCCTTAATCGCGGCATGGGAAAAAACTCGCGCCGGGACACTGCCCGAACCCCCGAGGGCTGGGTTGACCGCACACTACGAGTTGGACGGACATCTGGCGGATACGTCGGGCTTCTACCGTCACTCGAAAGCCTCTGCTGTCGGCTACGGTCCGGGACAAGTGGGGCAGGCAGCTACCTTCGATGGCGAGGTGGACGTAGATCTCGGTCACCCACTCGATTCCAATCGCCCGTTTTCGCTAGCTCTTTGGATCAACTCCACGGGCTTGAAGGAAACCGCGGTCCTGAAAGGCGCCGGATTCGAACTCGGATACGACGAATCCGAAGTGCTAATCCCGGGGTTAAAGCGCGGAGCGCGGTTTATCTTCCGCGTCGATTCCCTTGGAATACGGACCAGGGAGCGGTTCGCGCAGCGGGGCTGGAGTCACGTGACCGTCAACTACGACGGATCGGGAAAAGCGTCGGGACTGACGCTTTTCGTGGACGCGAAGCCGGCCGAATTGGAGCCCTTCGGCGGCCTGGCGAAAACGGCCCGCCCCTACAAAGGGCAGCTTGACGACGTTCGATTCTACAGCCGGCCGCTCGACGGGACTGAGCTTGCCGCGCTCGCGATTCACTTGCCCGTAGGGTCGGCGCTGACGGCGTCCACCGCGAAGCTCTCGAAGGCCCAACGAAAGGACCGCGCCGACAAGCTTCGAGAGTACTTTCTCACCTACGATGCGCCGGAGAGCCTGCGGGCGCTTCATGCCGAGTTGAAGGACCTGGAGACTCGCAAAGCGGAACTTGATAGAGCCGTTCCATCGAGCATGGTGATGAAAGAGATGGTTGCGCCCCGCGACACTTGGGTGCTGGGACGGGGAGACTACCGGAATCACGGCGAGAAGGTGACCCCTGACGTTCCGTCCAGCTTGCCGCCGCTTCCCGCGGACGCGCCGCGCGACCGCCTGGGTCTGGCGCAATGGCTGACCAGCCCGTCGCATCCGCTCACCGCGCGCGTGGCGGTGAACCGCTATTGGCAGATGTATTTCAGCACGGGCATTGTAGAAACCGCCGAGGATTTCGGATCGCAAGGCGCCGCGCCCAGCCACCCCGAGCTGCTCGATTGGCTGGCTTCGGAATTTATCGGGAGCAAGTGGGACGTGCGGGCGATGCAGCGGCTCATCGTGACGTCGGCCACATACAGGCAATCGTCGCGGATTCCACCCGGCATGCTTGAGCGCGATCCCCAGAACAGGCTCCTTGCGCGCGGTCCGCGTTTCCGCTTGCCCGCGGAAATGGTTCGCGACAGCGCCCTCGCCGCGGGCGGCCTCCTGGTGGAGCAGTTAGGGGGACGTAGCGTAAATCCCTACCAGCCAAAGGGACTGTGGGAGGAACTGGCGTTCGGCGACGTCTTTTCGGCGCAGACTTATGTTACCGGGACCGGCCGCGATCTGTATCGCCGCAGCATGTACACGTTCTGGAAGCGCACCTCGCCGCCGCCCTCGCTCACCTCCTTCGATGCGCCGGACCGGGAGAAATGCACCGCGCGCCGGGCGCGCACCAACACGCCTTTACAGGCGCTGATTTTGATGAACGACCCGACGTACGTTGAGGCTGCGCGTGGCCTTGCCCAGCGCATGATCACCGAGGGTGGTCCCGATCCGGGCAGCCGTGTCAACTATGGTTTCCGCCTGGCGGCGGGGCGAAAGCCGGAGCCGCGCGAAGCGCAGGTCTTTCGCGACATGGCTGAAGTTCAGACGGCTGAGTACAGGAAAGACCAGAATTCCGCCGTGCGCCTGCTCGCCGTCGGTGAATCGAAGGCCGATCCCAAGCTCGACCGGAGTGAACTCGCGGCGTGGACAACCGTCGCGAGCATGATACTGAATTTGGACGAGACGATCACGAAGGAGTGATGAGTTGAGCGAAGCAGCCTTGAGCGAAGCCTACGCAAAGCGCCTTGAACAAACCCGCCGGCAATTCTTCGCGCGCGGGGCGACGGGGCTTGGCGGCGCGGCGCTTGCCTCTCTACTGAATCCGAACCTGTTCTCCGCGACCGGGGCGCTTACCGGTCTGCCGCATTACGCCGCCAAAGCCAAACGCGTTATCTTCCTGCATCAATCCGGCGGCCCCTCGCAACTCGACCTGTTCGATTACAAGCCAAAACTGAAAGGGTTTCAGGGAACCGACCTGCCCGATTCCATCCGGCGCGGACAGCGAATCACGGGCATGACCTCCGGCCAGAGTTCGTTTCCCGTGGCCTCCTCCATATTCAATTTCAAGCAGCACGGCCAATCCGGAGCGTGGCTCAGCGAACTTCTTCCGCACACGGCGAAGATCGTCGACGAGATCTCGATCGTCAGAACGATGAATACGGACGCGATCAATCACGACCCGGCCATTACGTTCATCCAGAGTGGAAGCCAGCAGCCGGGACGCCCCTGCATGGGGGCTTGGGTGAGCTACGGATTGGGGAGCGATAACCAGAATCTGCCGGCATTCGTGGTGCTGATTTCGCAATCGAACACGCCCAACAACGATCAGCCGCTTTTTTCGCGGTTGTGGGGAACGGGGTTTCTTCCATCGAATCATCAGGGAGTGAAGTTCCGGTCGAGCGGAGATCCGGTGCTCTATTTGTCCGATCCTCCAGGCATTGGAAAAGAGACGAGAAGGCGCATGCTCGACGGCATCGAGAAGCTCAACCGCATGCGGGCGGAGGCGTACGGCGATCCGGAAATCGACACGCGCATCGCGCAGTATGAGATGGCCTACCGGATGCAGACTTCTGTTCCGGAACTGATGGACCTTTCGAAAGAGGCGGAGAAAACCTTCGAGATGTACGGTCCGGATTCGCGTAAGCCTGGCACCTACGCCGCGAATTGTCTGCTGGCCCGGCGCCTCGCCGAGCGCGGCGTGCGTTTCGTGCAGCTTTATCATCGAGGCTGGGATCAGCACGCGGAACTGCCCAGCCACTTGCCGATGCAATGCAAGGGTACCGACCAGCCGTCGGCGGCCCTGATTCAGGACTTGAAGCGGCTGGGGTTGCTCGACGAGACACTGGTCGTGTGGGGCGGCGAGTTCGGCCGCACCGTCTATTGCCAGGGCAAGCTCACCGAGACGAACTACGGGCGCGACCACCATCCACGATGCTTCACGATGTGGGCGGCGGGCGGCGGCATCAAACCCGGCGTCGTGCTGGGCCAGACCGACGATTACTGTTACAACATCGTGGAAGACCCGGTGCACGTGCATGACCTGCAAGCGACGATGATGCATTGCCTGGGCATCGACCACACGAAGTTGACCTACAAGTTCCAGGGCCGGCATTTCCGGCTGACCGACGTGCACGGCAGCCTGATTTCGAAGATTCTGGCCTGACCTGTTATACTCTCCAGACAGGTTATGGCGAACCCAAAATATGCAGTGACGGACCGGCCGGTACAAGTAGCGGAGCTTGTTGCGACGCTCGACGATGGGACCAAAGTCAAGCGGCGTTTCCCGCGCATGCGCGCGTGCAATGAGAAAGGCGAGAAGGACAAGCTCTGCGCGGGACACCTGAAGAGATGGTACTTCTTTGGGGACGACGTGAAGCGCAAGTTCGGCGACAACGCTGAAATCTACCGCTGCGAGCGATGCAAGACGCTGTACCTGCCAAGCCCCGACGAAGAGCCGCGGACCGGCACGCTTAGCTGGTAGTGGCGAACGGGCCGGGTACCGTTCGGCATGCGTCGTTTTGACCCGCCTCCCGTCTTCCTTTCCTTGCGCGGGAGCATCAGACTCCTTTAGCGCCGCCCACCGCACAGCTCCCAGGAACGTACCGGAGAAACGGAAGACGCGCCGCACCCACGAGAATTCCGAGGATTCGCCCCACCGATCACGTTCGGCAGCTGTTCGCCGCTTGTCGTTCGCCGCTGCTGAACCGTCCCCGTAAGCAAGCGGCGCGGTCGCGAGTGGAACCGTCAGGCCCGGTCCGGCCTTCAAGACATCACGACGTTGATATCGACTCCAGATCCCAAATGGATGGGACTAGCGAGCCGGTACGCGGCCGCCAGGTGGATTTTGCAGAATGTGACTAATGTCGATCACGTACATCTGCCGTCCCAGGCCTTCGTGTGTAGAATCGATCGATACGGTTCTGCCATCCCGGTTGTACCTCGGGTGCAAGTCGACTCGATTGACGCCGCCTCCGGCTGTCGTTCTGAGCTTCGCCAGTGGGACAAACACTTTCGTTGGGATATGGTACATGAACAAGTACTGAAATCCTTCCACGCCGTAGGTATCTGAAATAATCCAATCGCCGCCAGGGCCCGGAACATAGCTGTTATGGCCGTCATGGTCCGTTCTCCATAAAAGTTCCTCTGCCTTGCCCGTCCCGTCATCTTTGAAAAGAAAGTATCCCTTCACAGGTGAACCGCTGCCTGGAGGCGCGTGCTCACCGAAATCCAACATGTGATTGTCATCGCGCCATGAATGGTGACTTGGGTGGTGATATAGATACCGGACCTCCGTGCCACTGGCCGACATGGAAAAGCCCTCGAAGAAACCATTTGCCGGATCCTTGACGAAAGCGATGAAGCGCGTGCCGGATGGGTTCCACCCCTCGCGGAAGACGTAGAAGCTTCCGGCCGAGGGGATGCCCTTCGGGTAAGCGATCGCGGCCATCTTATCCAAAGGCATGACCAGATCGGACTTCGCGCTATCCATGTCCATCTTCCAGATGCCGGTCTGGCTGGGCGCATGCTGGCTCTTGTATTTGTCTTCAATGCCGGCATAGTCCGTTCCCGCGTGCTTCATGCGCTCAAAATCGTGGGTCAGGGCCGTGGCGCCATCAGGCGAGAGATCGTAGATGGGCCGCGGCAATGTGCGCCTCTTTCCGGTCCTGAAGTTGTAGACCCGGCAGACGAACGACTTGCCGTCGTCCGAGCGGTCGTTCCACACAACTTCATCAGATGCGGGACGCCATTGAAGGCGTGAGCCCTGCTGCCAGTTCCACGCCGTAGTCTCTCCGATCTTGGTCCACTTGTATCGGTCCTTGAGATCGATAAAGCCAACATCGCCGCGATCCGTGGGTTGTACCGGCCGGTTCTGAAAATAGACACGCATCCCCAGCACGAAGCGTCCCGTCACATCGAACTGAAGGCATTGGTAGAAGAAAAACCCCGTATAAACCGGGTCTCTGCTGGTTCCTGGATCCGAGACTCTTGTAACCGTAAGGTACCGCGCACCGCTCCCTTTGAGTACCTCACTGAAACTGCTGTACGTGCTGTAGGGAAGCTTGTCTTGTGCGTGAATAGCCATACTCAGCGGCATCAGAAGGAGCGATGTTACGGGCAGAAACTGGCTCAGGATATTGCACGCTCTCGTCATTTGAGTCCTCTTTTCCAAACGCCGGCACACGATCTGCTACCGCGCTGAGCTCGGTTACCAGAACGAAGGCTCAACCCTACCGATCATATATCGTCAGGAAACCGTTCCAGAATCGGTCCATTCGTCAATCCCTGCCCGATTCTGCCCGATTCGCGCTCCAACGTTCAGCGCCCTGCCGAGCGAGCCTTGCCGAACCTCAAACGTCTCGCGCGAGGTCAGAAGAATCCTCTGCGCGGCGATGAAGCCGCCCAGAGGTCCGGGGACGAGCATATTCAGAATCCGCCGGTCTAGCGTACCCTGCGGTGAGGAGTGCCAAGGTACAGTCGGGATGACGGCCCGGCCCGGTCCGCATCTTCGACAATATCGCCGGAACTTTTTCCACTCCTCGGCGTCTTAGAGCAAATGACGCGCAGAGAGTGCCTAATCCTCGCCGCCGCCGCCGCGCAGGCCCAGCAAAAGTCTCCCGCTTGGCGTCAGTGGAGCGGACCGAACCGGAATTTCGAAGTTCCAGATAGTCCCCCGCTCAAGCCGCAATGGCCCGCCGCTGGCCCGAGAGTGATCTGGAAGCGGCCTCTTGGCGAGGGTTACAGCTCACCATCGATCGACAACGGCGTCCTTTATACAATGTACGGAACGCCGGGCGCGCAGACTACCATCGCAGCAAACGCGGCCACCGGCAAGACCCTCTGGGAACAGACCGCGCATCACAGCTTTCGCTCCGAGGCTCCCGACATGGGTCACGGACCGTACGCTACACCGCTGGTTGCCGCCGACCGGATCTTTACGGCGGGCGTGACAGGCCGCGTCGAATGCCGCGCCCGTAAGAACGGCGCTTTGCTGTGGAAGCAGGACCTTTGGTACGAACACAAGGGCAACCGCCTTCCCTACGGCTACGCGTCGAGCCCTATCGCATTCCGCGACACGATCATCATGCCCTGCGGCGGCAGGGGCACGGCACTCATCGCGTTCCGCCAGTCCGACGGCGCCGTGGCGCGGGCCGCGAACGACTATCCGAACGTCTACTCCTCGCCGATCCTCATCAGTCTCGGCGGTCTCGAGCAGCTTGTAGCACTCATGGACGGCTACCTCATCGGCGTCAACCCGCACAATGGCGACCTGCAATGGCGCATGCCGTTCAAGGCGAGCTACAGCATTGCCGTAGCCGCGCCCGTTTGGATGCCCGGCAACCGCCTTTTCATCTCATCGGAATACGACGCCGGCACGAAGGTTGTCAGCTTGGAGCGGAAGGGCGCGGGGACCGAGGCGAAAGAAGTGTGGTCCTCCAACAGGTTGCGGCTGCACCATGGAAATGCAATCTGTATCGACGGGACGATCTACTTCTCGAGCGGCGGCAAAGGGTCCGTCGCCTTGATGTCCGCGGTCGATGCCGCTAGCGGTAAGATCCACTGGCAGGACCGTACCGTTTCAAAAGCGACATTCGTGTGGGCTGACAAGAAGCTCATCACGCTACATCAGGATGGAACCCTGATGCTCGCGCAACCTGGACCGGAAGGCCTCAAAATTCTGGCGAAGGCCGAACTTCTCACGAGCAACGCCTGGACCCCTCCCGTTCTCGTGGGAACGCGGCTATACCTGCGGGACCGGAAGTCTCTGATCGCTGTTGAACTCGGGTGAGATGCGCCGCTACCGGCTCACCGCGGACACAACCATTTGGAGAGTCTTTCCTGTCGCATCTCCGGCAACCTTCGGATCGCCCGGTTTCCAGTTTGCCCGGGATCCGTCGTATGCGTACTTGACGGGCAGGCGCGTGAGTTGGGGATCGTACTGCCCTTCGTTGCCGCCCATCTTGTAGATCACCATGTCCAGCGAGGGAACAACGTAAATGGCGT
>SHUI01000072.1 GCA_009697455.1 Bryobacterales bacterium | reverse complement strand
CGGCTTCCACTCGCGATTCCGACAACGATCATGCGCGGGATTCGATCAGCCAATGCAAGAAACTCTACGGCGCCAGTCGCATGCCGAAAGTGCGTTTCAGCATCCAGAAGGTAAAGGACTGGATAGCGTTCCTTCGCACCCGGGTCGTCCGGCAGACTGGCGAAGTAGATCTCCCGGTCTTCGCCGAGAACGGCCGACCGGAAGGTGACCGTCTCGCCGACGACGACTTGGTTCTGCCCAAGGAGCGAAGAAGTACAGGCCTGAATTGTCAGCAGGGTAATCAACGCGAAATAGCGATCGCGCTGAATCGACCTAAACGGAGAGCTCAGCATCTGCCCATACTATCCCACCGATCATCCCAAAGCAGGCCCTTCACGTTTCAGGTCATGATCAACGGCGTAGGCGCGACGCGCGGCGCCAGCTAAATCAGCCAGTCGCCCGGGAAATCAGGCCACCGGAGGACACACAACGAAGGATGCCGCGTCGATGTCGATTTATGGGATGCGGCTGCGCGTAAAGCCCGATGGCCGCGGGATCGTGCCGCTCGCCGCGCCGGGTCCCCGCGTGCCCTGATGTTGAGGAGTAGGATGAGGGACAATCGAAACATGCTCTTCGCGACGCGACTCATGCCTCTTTGTTTGGCTGTGAGCGTCTCGGCCCAGACATCGGATCTCGAATTCTTCGAGAACAAGGTCCGTCCGGTCTTGGTACGCAGTTGCCAGGGATGCCACGGGCCCAAGGTCGAGCAGGCCGGGCTCCGGCTCGATTCACGTGCTGCACTTCTGAAAGGCGGGACCCGAGGGCCGGCGGTCACACCGGGCGATCCGAACGCGAGCCTCGTTGTGAAGGCGGTGCGTCACGACGGGTTGAAGATGCCCCTGGGCGGAAAGCTGAAGCTCGAGGAAATCGAGGCGATCGAGACGTGGGTTCGGCAAGGCGCGTTGTGGCCGAATGAAGCCGCGACGGCAGGCAGTGCCAAGTCAATCGCGGAAAGAGCCCGGGAGTATTGGGCGTTTCAGCCCGTCATCAAGCCAACACCGCCTGCCGTCAGTCGACGCGACTGGGGCCGTACTCCAGTTGATACGTTTATCCTCGCGGCCCTCGAGAGAGCCAAGCTCGCTCCGTCGCCGCCCGCCGATCGCGCGACTCTGATCCGCCGCGTCACGTTCGATCTCACCGGACTGCCACCGAAGCCTGAGGAAACCGTTGCTTTCATGAACGATCCGTCGCCTGAAGCTTATTCTAAAGTGGTGGACCGGCTGCTCAAGTCGGCCCGCTTCGGCGAGCATTGGGCCCGTCATTGGATGGATCTGGTGCGCTATTCCGAATCGCATGGAAGCCAGGGCGACTTCGATCTGCCGTACGCATGGCGTTATCGCGACTATCTGATCCGCGCGCTCAATCAGGACGTGCCATACGATCAACTGGTCCGCGAGCATTTGGCGGGCGACCTGCTCGCAAGACCTCGCATCAACGTTCGAGAGAGTATCAATGAGTCCGTGATTGGCACGGCGCATTTGCGCATGGTGGAGTACGGCTACGTGCCTGTCGACGCGCTGGACGATCAGTTCAAGGTAGTGGACAACCAGATCGACGTGATCTCGAAAGCTTTTCAGGGGCTCACGGTCTCGTGCGCGCGCTGTCACGATCACAAATTCGATCCGATCGGTCAGAAGGATTTCTACGCGCTCTATGGAATTCTTGCCAGCTCGCGGCATGGCCAACGGGTGATCGACGCTCCCGAGCACGTTAACTTGCATCGCGATGAGTTGGTTAGTTTGCGCGGCAGCCTTCGCCGCGAACTCGGGCGAACCTGGCTCGCAGCCAAACCAAACCTATCCGCGGAATTGCCCGCTCCACCCCCTGCCGCCGCCGCTGCCGGCAAGAAACCCGCGGACCCGCCGAAGCCCGACTGCGGGCCGCTAGCGCTTTGGCGCGAACTGAAGGACCTGGCTCCGGGCGACGCATTCCGGGCGGGATGGGAGCAAGCCGCGGGGAATCTAAAGAAAGACATCGATGAGCGGCGCGAGTTCAATGCAAATGGCTTCCGCCGCAAATGGAATTTCAACGGCGGGGCCGACTACAAAACGTGGTTCCTCACAGGCAACGGTCTTCCGGACGAGCCGTTCAGGGCAGGCGAATTCCATGTATTGACCGAGGGCGATCGCCTAATTAATGGCGTCTATCCGGCGGGAGTCTACCAACACTTACTCTCGCGCAAGCACAGCGGGGTATTTCAATCGCCACGCTTCAAAATCGACTCGGACTCCATCAGTTTGCGCGTCCTCGGCGGGAACTTCGCCTGGGCACGGGTCGTCGTGGAAAATTACGCACTGGGCAACGGCGGCATCTATCCAGCAACCAATCTCAATGACGATACGATGCGGTGGATCCGTTTCGACACCAAGTATCGGCGCGGTTCCCATGCCTACATCGAACTGGCGGCGCTTGAGGATCGGGCACGTTCGGCGGCCGGAGCACCGGCCGATGGCCGGTCTCATTTTGGACTGGCCGAAGTGGTGTTTCACGATGGAGATCAGCCGCCGAAAGAGGAACTGGCCGCTACCGCACTGTTGCTGGAAGGGGCTGCGCCGGCATCGACCGCTCAACTATCCGAGCGCTATAACACGATTCTCCACCGTTGCGTCGAAGCTTGGATAGAGGGTTCGCTAAGCGACGCGCAGGCGGCATTCCTCGACTTCTTCGTGAGAAACGATCTCCTGCCGAATTCGAAGAAGCAGGTACCGGAAGCCGTGGCTGCGCTCGCGGACAAATACCGTGTACTCGAAGCCGAGGTCCCCGTTCCGCGGCGCGTACCGGCAGCCATGACCGGCACTTCGTTCGATCAGCCGCTGTTTGTGCGTGGCAATCACATGAACCCGGGTCCGCCGGTGCCGCGCCGCTATCTGGAGGCTCTGGGAAGCCCTTCCTGCGACAGCGATCAAAGCGGCCGGCTCGAACTGGGCAACGCGATTGCGAGCCCATCGAATCCGCTCACTTCGCGCGTGATGGTGAATCGGCTCTGGCATCATCTGTTCGGAAGCGGGATCGTTCGAACCGTCGATAACTTCGGCAAGAACGGCGAAAGGCCTTCGCACCCTGAGTTGCTCGACTATCTTGCCGCGAAGTTTGTCGAGCAGGGCTGGTCGGTCAAAGCGATGATCCGGCTCCTGGTCACCTCGAGCGTCTATCAAACGAGTTCAACGCCTTCGGCGGACGCGACCCTCCTTGATTCGGCGAACGGCCTGCTGCAACACGCGCGCTCCAGACGGCTGCCGGCCGAGTCGATACGCGACGCTATTCTCTCGATCAGTGGTGAACTCGACCCGAAGCTCTATGGGCCGGGAATCGATGTCTATTACACGGGAAAGACCGAAAGCGGCGGCAAAGTGGGTCCGCTCGACGGGGCACGCCGGCGAAGCGTATATCAAAGAATCAAGCGTAACGCGCAGAATCCGTTCCTCGAAGTGTTTGACGCTCCCAAGCCTGCCAGCACGCGGGGCCAGCGGGACTCGACCAATGTTCCGGCGCAATCGCTGGCTATGCTTAATGATCCGTTTGTCATCGACCAGGCCTCAAAATGGGCCAGCCGGATTGTTGCCGACGGAGGCACGGCGGCGCGGGATCGCGTGGAGCGCATGTTCCTGCGGGCACTGGGCCGCAGGGGCACGGAAGCCGAGATTACCGCGAGCCTCGATTACCTCACTCGAGACGGCGGAGAGGAAACGGAGTTATTGTCCAACCAGGCAGCCTGGCAGGATTTTGCGCACTCAATCTTCAACTTCAAGGAGTTCCTCTATCTTAGATAGCGTGCCTATGTTGAACACATTCATATCCCGCCGCGAAATGCTCTTGCGCGCGTCTACCGGCTTTGGCCTCACCGCCTTCGCCGGACTGGCCGCCGAACCGGGCGCGAGGAAACCGCACTTTAACCCCAAACTGACAAACGTCATTTTTTGTTTTATGTCCGGCGGCGTATCGCACGTGGATAGTTTCGACCCGAAACCGCGCCTTGAGCGCGATGCCGGCAAGCCCATGCCCCTGCCGGTCAAGCCGACGATGTTCAACGACGTCAAAGGCATTATGCCAAGCCCGTGGAGTTTTCGAAACTACGGTCAGTGCGGCATGCCGGTGAGCGAGTTGTTTCCGCACATGGGCGCTTGTGCCGACGATCTGTGCCTGATCCGTTCGATGACCAGCACGGCCAATGAGCATGCGCAGGGCAATTACTACATTCACACCGGGCAGCCGTTTCTCGGGTTTCCGAATGCGGGCGCGTGGATCAACTACGGCCTTGGCAGCGAGAATCGTAATCTACCCGGCTTCGTCGTGCTCGCGAGCGGAGGTGTTCCGCTGGGCGGCATCGGCATGTACGGAAGCGGTTTTCTTCCGGCCGAGCACCAGGCCTCTTTGCTGTATCCGGAGGCAGTCGAGGCACTGAACAACATCAAGCCCAAGGAGGAGGATCGCGAACAGCAGCGCAGGCTTTCGTTTGTGGCCGGGATGGACCGGCAGTATACCATCCGGAGTGGCGCGGACCCTCAGGTGGAGACCGCGATTCGCAACTACGAGACAGCCTACCGGATGCAGACCGCCGTGCCGGAGTTGATGGACCTGAAGGGCGAAACGGAGGCCACCAAGCGGCTCTACGGGATGGACTCGAGCAACGCGGCCACGGCGGCCTACGGCAAACAGTGTCTGCTGGCGCGGAGGCTCGTTGAACGCGGCGTGCGATTCGTGGAATTGACCTGCCTGATGCGGCCTTCCGATCCTGGCCAGATGGGCAACCCCTGGGATCAGCACACGCTCTTGAAGGAAGGCCACACCGAAATGGCGCTGCAAGTGGATCAGCCGATCGCCGGTTTGATCAAGGATCTGAAGGCGCGCGGATTGTTCGAACAAACGCTTATCGTCTGGGCGGGCGAGTTCGGCCGCACTCCGTTCGCGCAGGGGGTCAACGGTCGCGATCACAATCCTTTCGGCTTCAGCATCTGGTTAGCCGGCGGCGGCGTGAAGCGGGGGTTCATCTACGGCCAGACAGACGAGTTTGGCTATTACGCCGTGGAAAACAGCATGACCGTATACGACCTCTGGGCCACGGTGCTACATTTGCTTGGCCTTGACCACGAACGGCTCACCTACCGGTTCAGCGGCCGCGACTACCGGTTGTCCGATGTGCATGGCCGCGTGATCCGCGATCTCCTCTCGTAGTTCCGGCGGGGACTGCGGTCACGCAGTAATATTGACTTTCATCCGATGCCGGCAACTCGTCCGACCGCGCATAGTCTGAAAGCTCAGCTCCTGCTTTTCGGGCGTTTCCGGACGCCCGGGCAAGGAAGGCATCCAGGCCGTTTCCGTCTCCTCTCCGCTAAAGGCTCAACGCCTGGCGGGTCAGAATTGCCAAATGCGTAATTCTCCCGGATGGGATGATTACCTGATGAACTGATCATTTCGCTTGACTTGCCGGAGCAAATTGGGGCACAGTTGATCGGTGGCGTCATACTCGCATCCGGGTCATGGCGGATCCCGTGCGGTCGGCAGGCGTCCGGTGTGATGCTTCGGAGTGGTTGGAATAGGCGCCGCGTTCCGACCCCGCCGCCTTCAGAACGTAGCGAAGGCCACGGTACCGGAAACGGCAGACGAATGGTTGTTTGAGAACTCTCGAAAGGTTAAGGTGAGGCCCGTGCGAGCTATTACTCTCTTTTGTCTTCTTCTTGCCGCTGCGTTCGCGCAAACGGACCGTGGCACGATCACAGGAACCGTAACCGATCCAGCAGACGCCGTGGTGCCCGCAGCCGCTGTCACGGCGACGCACACCGACACCGGCACCAGGTATGCCGCGGTGACGACGCAAACCAGCAACTACACGATTGCGCAGGTCCCGGCGGGAATCTACGAGGTCAGCGTGGAGATGGCTGGCTTCAGCACGTTCGTCCAGCGAGGTATCAGGATCTTTGCCACGCAGACAGCACGCATTGACGTAGCCTTGCGCGTGGGCGGCACCGCCGAGGTGATTTCCGTGAACGCCGATGCCCCGCTGCTGAAGACGGAGAGCGCGGAGCAAAGTTCCACCGTAAGCCGGGAAAAGCTAAACGAGCTGCCGCTCAACTTCGGTGCGCGGGGTAACACTTCCGCTGCCAGCATTCGCAATCCCTACAGCTTTGTCACGCTTGTACCGGGCGGCAGCATCACGTCCTACAGTTCGATCAAGCTTAACGGCGCTCCGCTGAACACATATCAGGTTCGCGTAGAGGGCCAGGAGGCGAACAACCAAAGGCTGATGATCCGGCAGGACCAGGTGCAGCCCTCGGTGGAATCGCTGGAGGAGATGTCCGGGCAGAGCAACAACTTCTCGGCGGAGTATGGCCAAGTCACCGGCGGGATGTTCAATCTCACCGTCCCGTCCGGCACGAATCAGCTCCACGGAAGCGCGTTTGAGTATTTCGTAAACGAGGCACTGAACGCGGGCATTCCTTACACGAATAACAGACGGGGCGGCCTCGTGCGCCCGGTCAACCGGAGACACAACTATGGCGGCAGTATCGGCGGTCCGGTCTGGTTGCCCAAAGTCTACGATGGCCGGAATAAGACCTTCTTCTTCTTCGCGCTCGAGAAATTCCATCAGAAGCAACTCGTCGGCGGGACGCTGGCGACCATGCCCACCGACGCGATGCGGGGAGGCGACTTCAGCGAAGCACTCACGAACCGTGCCCTGACAGCGCAGTTGGACCCGCTCGGCCGCTCGATTCTCGAGAACGTAGTTTACGACCCGCAGACCACGAGACTGGTGAGCGGGCAAGTGGTCCGGGATCCCTTTGCGCGCAACATCCTTCGCGTAAGCCGGTTCGACCCGGTGTCTCTGAAAATACAGGCGCTGATCCCGAGGGCGACGCGGCCTGGCCGGATCAATAACTGGGACCAGGCTTACGACGCCGCCACCGACAAGAACATCGCAAGCGTGAAGGTGGATCACAACTTCAACACGCTCGGAAGAGTGTCTTTCTACTGGTCCCGGTACTGGGGCCCGCACTACAACGGATCGGACGGACTGCCGATTCCGCTGACCCAGGTTCGACGCATCCGGACAAACAGTCATACTTACAGGGTCAACTACGACGTTCCCGCCTCACCAACTCTTCTGATTCACGCGGGCCTTGGGTTTCTGCGACACGTGAACCCTGACCAGAGCATTCCCGAGGTACTCGATTACGACCCGGTCGCTGGGCTTGGCCTGACGGGGGCGTTATTCGGAAAAGGTTTCCCGAGAATATCGGGGCTGAACTCGGCGACTGGCGGAGGCATGTCCCTAGGCATGGGTGCGAACGGCGGTCCCATCTTCGCCGACAAACCTACAGCCGTCCTGAGCGCCACTTTCGTGAAGAACAGTCACACCTACAAAGCGGGGGGCGAGTGGCGTATCGACACCTTGACGACGAAGGCAATCAGTGGAAAGTTCGGCACATGGACGTTTGGCCCGACGCAGACGGGGCTTCCCTCAACTCAAGGTCAGGCTTTGGCGGGCGGGGACTTGGGATTGCCATATGCCAGTTTCCTGCTTGGGCTGGTGAATAACGCCAGCGTCTCCAACCCTACGGATCCCCAATCGCGCAAGCCATCGGTTTCGCTCTTCGTCCAGGATAACTGGAAGATCACCCGGAGGTTGACCTTGGACTACGGCCTGCGCTGGGACCACCAGGGCTATCCGGTAGAGATCCATCGGCGTACCAGCGCATTCGCGCCAACTATTTCCAATCCCTCAGCGGGGGGCCTCCTGGGAGCAATGAACTACGAAGGGTATGGTGACGGGCGCTGTAATTGCCGATTCGCGGAAACTTACAAGTACGCGTTCGGACCTCGGCTCGGGGCTGCCTATCAGATCAACACCAAGACGGTCATCCGCGCCGGATGGGGCGTTTCCTACGGACAGACTTCGCAGGGTCAGGCGAACATCTCACCCACGCTGGGGGCGGGCGGATGGAACACGATTAATTTCGATACGCCCGTGTTTGGAGAGGCTGCGATGAATCTACGCAGCGGACTGAGCTACAACCTAGCGGACCTTTACCGTGTCTCGTTCAACCCGGGCATCCGGCCCTCGCGCGGTCTGATCGACAGCCCTCCGGCCCTGATTGACCGCGGCGGCGGGCGTCCACCGCGCCTGGCGCAGTGGACATTGTCGCTGCAGCGGGAAATCGGGAAGAATCTGGCAATTGAAGGCGCGTACGTGGGAAACCGGGGCGCCTGGTTCCAGGTCAATTCCCTCGTGAATCTGAACGCAATTCCGTTCGAGCGGATCCGTTCGCTGGGTCTGGATATCTCCAATCCACCCGATCAGGCCCTGCTGCGAGGCCGTCTGGATTCCCCGGCCGCCGTGAGCCGCGGATTCAACAAGCTTCCCTATACGGGATACTCGCCAGGCAATACGGTTGCCCAGAGCCTGCGGCCTTTTCCGCAATTCGGAAACTTAGCCGTAGCCGGCGCGCCTCTCGGCAACACATGGTACGACTCCTTGCAAGTAAAAGTCACCAAGCGGTACTCGCGTGGCCTTGACCTGCTTGGGACCTTCACCTGGCAAAAAGAACTGACCACCGATGTCCCCGTGAACGATGTGTTCAACCGCAAGAATCAGAAAGGCCTCTCGAGCTTGTCCGAGCCTTATATTCTGGTCCTGGCCTTCAACTACCGGACGCCGGCGGCAGGATCCAAGTGGGTCCGGACGCTTACGGGCGGTTGGACTGTGGGTGGTATCCTGCGCTACGCCAGCGGACTTCCCATACCTGTTCCCTCATCGCAAAATCAGCTCGCGAGCTTACTGTTTCAAGGCACGCGCATGAACCGCGTGCCCGGCGAACCGCTTTATGTTTCCGGCCTCAACTGCCACTGCTTTGACCCAAACAAGGATTTTGTGCTGAATCCGAAAGCCTGGTCCGATGTAGCGCAAGGCCAGTGGGGTTTCTCGGCTCCCTACTACGACGACTTTCGGTACCAGCGCAGGCCAGACGAGCAGGTAACCTTCGGCCGCGTTTTCCGGCTGCGCGAAGGCTGGTCGTTCCAACTGAGGGCTGAGTTCTTTAACGCGTTCAACCGCATCTACATGAATGATCCTTCGGCGGCGAATCCGCTCCAGACGCAGACGCGAAACGCACTCGGTGTTCCGACGGCAGGTTTCGGGCGCATTGACACCGGATCATTAGTAACCCAACCGCGAAACGGACAGATCGTGGCGCGCTTCCAGTTCTGAACCGTCAGACAACTGAAAAGCGGCTTCGTTCCCGGTGACCGTGTCGTCGTGAGTTTGCTTCTCATGGCACGGCAGTGCCGTCACGGCCAAACCCTCAGTCACTCCCACGAAGCGTTTCAAACTCCCTGGTGAGAACCGGCACGACCGATCCGCGAATTCGGCAACTCGCAGCGAAGATCCTTTTCTAATCAGAACTCGAATCGTAGAGCGAATTGAAGGATCGTCGGGCCGGTCGACGAGAGGGGATGCTCATGAAGTTCGCGTTCGAGACGGCGCCGTTCAGCAGGTTCAGATTGACGTTGTTGAACAGGTTGGACGCCTCGAATGGGAACTGAGGCTTAGCGCGTTCGGCAATCGCAAACTTCTTGTGAAGCCCTCGCGCCGCAGCAACCGTTCGACAGGCTCGGACTCGCGCCCGTTAAATCCGCCCGCTGACCTCCTTGACAAGCAAGTGCTCACTGTGCCGGAGGCGTTCGTGCCCACATTGACGGCGGTGATCGTGGCTGTCGCCATGGCTGCGCCGCACGAATCGGTTGACAATGCCCATGGTGCCGGTTACGGCCTAGCCAGCGGCAGACAGTGGGACAGCGGTTGGTGCGTATGTTAGAGACTCGATCGTGATACGACACACGGGGATCGGTCGCACAGTATTGCTCGTTGAGGCCACCATGACGATTCACGGGAGTCTTTTTCTGCCACCCGGCGTGATAGGAAGGCACCATGACCTTTCTGTGTATGGCGGTCTCGGGCTTCGTCCGTTCGATTCACCACTAGTCGTAGACGAGGCCGTATGGGCTTGGGAGACTGTCGAAGGGAGCCCGGCAATCGCTGCGGCGATGAGCGAGAGTTTCAACGAGCTGACCTTCTGGCATGGTCCAAAGCGAAGTTTCCTGCATACAGCCGCAGCCGTTTCCACGCCGTGGGTGTTCTTCGGCGGCTCGGAATCCACGATGCAATATATCATGTCATTCTCGGCCTTCACTTCGAAAGTAGAATGTTTTTGTGCCGGTGAAGTGCGGGTTGACGTAGGTGCCGACTTCCTCCAGACTGCCACTTTGGATGACCTCCGGCTCTTCGAAGGAATTACGGACGTGACGAATGAGTTCATGATCTTCGACGGCACCGGTCGTCAACTCTTCGGTCCAACGTCAGTTCCCGAGCCCGCGTCCGCGCCTGTCATCGCTACCGCACTCGCTCTGGTAGCGCTTGGATCCCGTCTCCGTCGTCCGCGTGGGCCGCACTGAGATCACGCACTGCCGCCTGCAACTCGCTGTGGACGGTTACTTGCAAAGCCTTGACAGACCTGTCTGAAAGATCGCCGCAACGTCCTGTATTCTTGACGGCCTACTGGTAGGTTTTCTTGGAACGAAGCAGGATGCGAAACACGGTCACCGTCTTGTTTTTCTGATCAGCCGTGAAAACGATCCGGTACGATCCGAGCCGGCGGCGGAAGAATCCCTTCCATTCCTTACCCTTGAGTGCTTTCACATCGCCCTGAAACGGGTCGGTCTCCATCCTGGAAAGCGTTCGCGCCACTCGCTCTTTCGCGTCACGAGGCAATCCCTTCAGGTCGCCCTCGGCACCGGGTGCGACTTCACAGGTCCAGTTCACGCTTCACGGCACTCCACGGGCGGGCCTTCCCTTCCCTCACTTGCTTCACTGCGCTACGCACTTTCCTGGCTTCGGCGGGTGTCAACGTATCGTCCGCATCAACGAGGCGCTTAGGTTTCACGAGCATCATGCCCCTTTTGGCGCTGACCTCTACAAAATCGCCTTCAACAAGTCCGATCTCATCGCACAACGGTTTCGGGAGCACAACCTGACGGCGCTGCCCTACCCTTCCGAAATAAGAACTCGCACTTGTTTCTTTGACCATAACACTCTCAGAGTATCTGATTGGCAGAAAATATCAAAGCATACCCTTGCGATAACGGCCTTGCGCGGCCCGCGCCATGACGGCCTAGCCAGCCGCAGACAGCGCGAAAAGAAGGCTGACGATGGCTGATTTTCGAAAACTATGGAACATGCGCGAAGTGTCTTTCCTTTCTTTGGAGAAGTCAACGGCGATTTCCGGGCAGTTCACGTCTTGCCGCCGGACGCGCCAGTCAAACCAAAGAAGCGCCTGATGCGAACGAGCAGTTCGGTATCGTGCACGTGGGAAATCGCCAGCGATTCCGCGGCAATCGAACGCTTGGCTGTCTCAAGTCCGGATTGACGAGCCGTGAGCACGAGCGAAATTTCCTCCGCAAGTTCATGGCGCCGGTCAAGCACTTTTCTGAAATCGTCCTTCTTGAGCCGATGACATTCCACCTCGTCCGTGGCGATCACGTTTGCCGACCGCCGCTCCCCCGTCAACAGGGACATCTCCCCAAAAAACTGGCCTGGATGCAGGATCGCCAGTTCGCGCTCCGCGGCTCCGTTCCTCAGCGCCACCTTCACCTTCCCGCGCGCGAGAATGTAGAGCGAATCGCCCTCGTCGCCTTCGTGCAGAATGTACTCGCCCGGCGCGAATCGCAGGCGCTCCAGCATGTTCCAAACCGCGCGGTTCTCGTCGGCCGTGAGGGACTGAAAAATGGGAATCTTGGCCAGTGTCTGCCGGCCGCCGCGCTCGTCGTCAAGGCGCCCGTGACCCGCGCCCCGGCTGTCTTCAAGCTGAATCGATTGCGGGATGGTGGAGAGCGGGATCCCAATGCGCGTCAGGGCATAGTAAAGACGGGTCCGAACCACGGACGAATCGGCGTATTCATTTCCTGGCCGCGTCAGCCAGACCTGGACCCCGTAGAGGACATCAAGCGATCGGTATTCGACAATCACGCAGCGCGGCGCGGGCCGGTCCGACATCCCTTCGATCGGAGAGGAGGAGAGCGCTTCCTCCACCACTTCGATCACGCGCGCGGGACTGTGCCGGTATTCGACTGGGAACGTGATCAGCTTTCGATGGTTCGGCGTCGACGGCGTCTCCCCAGGAAGCCTTCCAATTACGGTGACCGCCTGCTTTGTGAGCATGCTGTTGGGGATGAGAATCGTGTCGCCATCGGGTGTCTCGATTGCGGTGTGCCGGATGCGGACCATTCGCACCTGCCCTACACCAACGTCGGTCTTGAGCCAGTCGCCCTGCCGGATGCTTCGTTCTAACTGGAGCGACAGGCCGCCCGCCAGGTTCCCAAGCAGATCCTGAAGGCCGAAACCGATGACCGCCGTGAATACCGCGGAGGTCGCGATCAGCCCTGTTGCATTAACTCCCAGCCGCGCAAGCATATTCAGGAGAACCAACAGGTATCCGAGGCCGGCAAACAAGTCGCTCGCGATCCGCGGAAGGGCGAACCGGCGAAGAATCACCTGAATCAGGAGGAGGCTCGTGAATTGGATGGCGGCAATCTCGCAGAAGGCGCGCGCGACTTCGATCGCAATCCGCGCTTGCCGCGGTTCGAGCGAGGGCAGAAGGGAAACGGCCCCCGTCAGGACCGCGAGCGCCGCGAACGTCCAGATCGCCGAGATCCGCCGGCGGTCTACGACCGTCCACCGTGCGAGAGCGATCGCGCCTGCAACAACAACGATGAGTAACGGCCAAAGCTGCGCGGGCACTTTGGTCACTGTACAATGATAGGCATGGCAATGTCGAGAGTTCGGGTGCTGTCCGCCGTTCTGGCGGCAGGGTTAATCGCTTCAAATTCACCCGCTTTGGCGCAGAATCCGGCCGATCTATTCGAGAAAGCCCCCCCGGATGTGGATAACGCCCTGCGGGAGCGAATTGCCGTGTTCTATCAGTCCCATGTGGACGGCAAGCCAAGGAAAGCCGACGAGGTAGTGGCGGAGGAGTCGAAAGATTTCTTCTTCGCCGGAAACAAGCCCAAGTATCTAAACTTCGAGATCATCAAGATCAACTACTCCGACGGTTTCACAAAAGCAAAAGCTACGGTCGCCTGTGAGACGTACATCATGATGCCCGGTTTCGCCGGCAAGCCGGTAAAACTCGCCGCCGCCAGCCAGTGGAAGATCGTGGACGGCAAATGGTATTGGTACGTGGAGGAAAGCCAAAATACCGTCACACCTTTTGGCGTGATGAAGGCCGATCCCGCCTCCGCCGCGCAGGCTCCACAGGGAATGCCGGACTTGGCAAAGGGTCCGACGCTGAACTCACTTCGCAATCAGATCCGCGTGGACAAGGAATCGATTCGCTTCGTCGCGGGCCGGGAAGGTTCCGATGAGATCAGAATCAAGAACAATCTACCTGGCTCAATTACGCTGAAAATGCAGCACGGAAGGATGGAGGGGATGACTGTGTCACTCGACCGCACGGAAGTGAAAGGCGGCGAAACGGCGGTCGTGAGTGTAAAGGCGAGCGCCAAAGCAAGAGTACCCTCGGTTGCGGAGAAAATCGTAATCGACGTGGAACCGCTTCGGCAGCAATTCGCTGTTGACGTCATTTTCGATCCCGCGCAGTAGCATTTCCGAGGAATGGGGCGCGCCTTGAAAGAGAACCCGCTCCAAGTCCTCTCTCGATTCCGATGGACTTCCCGGCGATGGCGGAGGACCGATTCCGACGGAACGTAATTCTTCTCTGAACGCCACTCGCTTCCCATCCCTTCCAGTGCATACCGGCGCACGGAACCGAGGCCGGGCCCCGATCAAAATAGCAGCCGCAAGCTCCCCAGCATCTGCCGGGAACCCGCCGCGCTGTTGATTACTCCAAACGTCGCGAGATTCGAAAGATTCGTTCCCGGCGCCCCGAATATCGGCGTATTCGTTGCGCTGATCGCGTCCATGCGGATCTGCAATTTCAGCCTCTCGTAAAGAGTAAACGACTTGAGCGCCGTCATATTCAGACTTCCCGCCGATGGCGCTCGCAGTTCGGCCAGAAACGGGGGCTCCGGCGTGATCGCGTACTGATTCGGGAGCGGTTGAAACGCCGTCGTATCGAAATACCGGTTTAGGCGCTGGGACACCGGCCCGTCCAGCCGTGGATTCCTGATCCGCAGAGGCCGCCCATTGGCGTGCATCACACTGAGCGGTGTTCCCGTCTCAAACGAGAAGAAGCCGGTCAGCTCCCAACCGGAAACCGTCGCCCGCAAGAGCGCCGATTTCGGCCGCCAAGGCAGCGAGTAGGTAGCCGCCCAGCGCATCGTGTACGTCTGGTCCTGCGACGAAATGGACCGGTACTTCCGTGTATTCACCAGACTGGCTGAGTTGTTGTCCATCAGTTTTGAGTAGGTCTGGGAAACCAGCGTGCTGAAGCCATGCGAAAACCGCTTTTCCACCTTCAGCATCATTGCGTGATAGATTGCCCGCCCCGTGTTCGCGCCGTTCACGATTAGCGTCGAATACTGGGGGAAGGCCGGCCATAGCCGGCTCTGCACGATCGTGTTGCTCGCACCTAGCGTTGAATTCGGTGGCGCTAATCCAAAGAAGGGATTCGGCACCCGGGTATTCTCGGCGGCGCCAAGCGGCAGATACCGGTCCGGCTTCTCATTCAAATTGAACGCCTCGAACTGCTTCAGACTCAGCATTCCCACATAGGCGGCGTCCACCAGCATCCGCCATGGCAATTCCCGCTGCACGCTGAACTGCCACTGTTGATTGTAAGGACTCACGCGAGCTGGATCATAAAACTGGAGCGCGTTGCCAAATGAAGTCGCCAGCCCCTGGCCGGTACCTACAGGCTGCACGACACCGTTTGGAAACGGATTGCGAAGCGTATTCGCCACCGTCGCGCCGTTGTCATTCGATCCAACAAACGGCGTCACCGCCCCAAAAGTATCGACCTCGCCCAGGAATGCCGTGTTGTATGTCTGCTGGCTAAAGAACAATCCATACCCCGCCCGAATCACCGTCTTCGGCGCCACCAGCCAAGCCACGCCCGCGCGCGGCCCGAAGTTATTCCCGTCCAGCGGGCCACCGCGGGTCGAGTACCCGTCAATCCCCGCAAATCGCAGGCCGCCCTTCAACTCCAATCCCGGGACGCGAACCGGGAACGCCGCGCCGTAGTCAAACCCGTAGCTGATCCGGTTATAACGCTCCGTCCACGGCGTTTCCAACTCATAGCGGACGCCCAGGCTCACCGTCAGCCGCGGCCACACTTTCCATTCCTCCTGCGCAAAAATACCGGCATAATGATTCCGCATCGAAACCGGGCTGGCATACCCGATTGCACCGGTCATCGGCGCGCCCAGCAGCAATGACGCCATGGAAGAGCCGCCGCGGTCCGCGCTCGCGTTGGTGTACGGGTCCTGTTGGGTATAGACAGAGTTGAACGTAAAATCCCCAGGTCCCGAAGTGCCCGGCACCAGGCGGTTCCAGTTTGACATCCGGTAATCCAGGCCGATTTTGATCGTATGTTTTCCCGTCTGCTTCGTCACAGTCGCCAACAAGGCATGCTGCTCGGTAGCTTCCACACTCAGGAAGCCGCCCATGGTCGCCATGTTCTCGCCAAGCCGGAACAGCGGGTACCCATTGAATCGTTGATTGCTCAAGATCGCGGGTGGCAGCGAAATGGCGGCTCCATCCAGTCCGTAGGCTCCGCGCTCCGTGCGCTGAGTCCGTCGCGAAAATCCGTACCTCAGCGAGCCGGCCAGCGTCGGACTCAAGATCAGCGTATCGTCCAGAGCGAAGGAGTGGAACTTGCGGGAAATGTCCGCGATCGCGTCCGTGCCGTCGATCGGGAAATCGTTCGGGCCTGGGAAAAACACCACTGCTCCCTGATCGCGAAACAGCCGGCTAAACCGCCCGAACATCCGGTGCCGGTCACTCCACGCGTGGTCCAGGCGTACATTCGTGTTGTAGTTCGAGGTGGCCGATACTCCAGACGCGCCCCAATTAAACCGGCCAATTTGCGCCGGCACCGCCTGGTTCGGCGCGGGAAACGCTTTCAACACCGCCACTCCGGTCGCGTCCAGCCGGCTCGCGGGAATCCGATTCCCGGCAAAGGGCTGCCGCTCCGCCCGCGTCCCCGTTACAACCGTCGTCGCGGGATCAAAAATCCCAAACGCAGTCCCCGTCCGGCTCAGTGTTTGCGAAAAGTCACCAGTACGTTCCAACTCAGTGGGAACGCGGCTCTGCCGGGACACCGGGTTCGCGAGTGTGTCCTGTTCGCGCGCCACAAAGAAGAAGGTTCGATTCACGCCTCTGTACACCCGCGGAATCGTGACCGGTCCGCCAAATGTCCCGCCGAACTGCTTATAGCTCACCGGCGGCTTGGCCAGCCCCAGCCGGTTGTTCACCCAGCTATTGGCGTCGAGCGCCCCCCAGCGTTTGTACAGGTAGGCCGTGCCGTGAAACTCATTGGTCCCGCCCCGAGTGGTGATGTTGATGGCGCCGCCGTTGGAATGACCGAGGGAAGCATCGAACATCGTCGTGTGCACCTTTACTTCTTCCACAGCGTCCAGCGACGGGACAAAGACAATATTCCCCCCGCCCTGCGGCACCGTATTCGGAATGCCGTCCAACGTGAACTCATTCCGGGTATTCGTCGAGCCGCCTCCTGAAAGGCTGATGTTGGCCTGATCATTACTGCTGAACGTCCCAACGAGGCCAGACACTCCCGGCGCCAGGCGCGCCGCCGCGACTACATTTCGCGTCAATGCAACGGCCACCGTGCTCACAAAGCGCCGGTCAATCACTTGACCCAAATCGGCGCTCGAAGTATTCAGCATCGGCGGCTCTCCCGTGATGGTAACGCTCTGCTCCACGCCGCCAAGTTCCATCCGCACATCCAGCCGGATGTCCCCACTTACGGGCACTCGCACGATTGGCCATTCGGAGCGTTTCATCCCAGGCGCCTCCACGGTCACCCGATAGTTCCCGGGCAACAAGAACGGCGCCGAGTAATGTCCAGTGGCGTTTGACAGAGCCTCCTGCGTTACTTTGGTTTCGGTGTTGACGACGCGTACCTTCGCCGCCGCGATCGCGGCCCCCTGTGGGTCGACAACGTTCCCGGCGATGCGTCCCCGGAACTCCTGCGCCGCCAATACCGGCAGCAAAGCCGTGACCAACCAGAACCTGCTCATGATGCGTCTCATTATACTCTCCGAGTTTTTTGTTCGCATGAGGGCGATCGCACGGCCAATGGTCGTCTCATTTGACGCGGAAGGGCCTGGAATGAGGCGCGCATTCGGTCGATCCGCCGGCTGAGACTGCGGCGCGGAAGAGCTACGATGATCTTGCCCGACGAAACGGAAGTGGCACTGCGTGAACGCAACCATGCCGAGGGACAGCTTGGCGGGCTCATCGGGGCGCGGCTGCATCGCCTCTGCGCTCCTTACCAGCGGAGAGCGCCCCTTCTCCATTTCAGGCTGAACAAACTCACGGCGAGGCGTAGCCGGTCCTTCTGCGGCGCAGCCTCCAGATCTTTCGCCGCCGGACAAGGTCCGCCGGACTGAGGCACTAATCAACTCGGAACAGTTTGGCCGGTGCGGGCCCCACTATTCGGACCGTCCGGTGCAAACTCGGATCAAAATAGACGGTAGCGCGCTTCGCCTGTGCCATAGCGGCGCTTTGACGTCTCCTTCAGTACGCGATCAGCGCTTCCATCTCGCGAACGAGATCATCGACCTGCGGGAGAATGGCGTTCTCGAGTTGCGGATGGTATCCCACCCAAGTGTCCTTCGCTCCCAGACGGCGAACCGGAGCGTCGAGGCTTGCGAACAATTCATCGGCGATCCGGGCCGCGATCTCCGCGCCGTAACCCCACGAAATGCAATCCTCATGGGCCACCAGCGCGCGGCTGGTCTTTTCAACCGACGCCCGGATGGCCGTCCAATCGTAGGGCGAAAGCGAACGCAGGTCGATCAACTCCACGCTCGCTTCCGGATTGCGGCGTTCGAGTTGTAACGCCGCCTGCAGAGCCTTCTGAACCACGGCGCCATAGGTGATGACCGTGAGCGTTGAACCCATCTTGACGATGGACGCCTTGCCAAACGGAATCGTGAAATCCGTCCCGGGGTGCGGCGACCGGTTGTACGGCTCGCGGTAGAGCCGCTTGTGTTCGAGAAACAGGACTGGATCGTCAGACCGCAGCGCCGTCCGAAGCAACCCGCAGGCGTCAAGCGCGTTCGAAGGCATCACAACGCGCAGTCCGGGAATGTGAGTGAAAATGCTTTCGCCGCACTGGCTGTGATAAATCGAGCCGCCATTCAGATAGCCTCCGATCGGCACGCGCAATACCACCGGACATGAAAACCCCCCGTTCGAACGCCAGCGGATGTTGGCCAGTTCATCCCGAATCTGCATCATGGCCGGCCAGATGTAATCGAAGAATTGAATTTCGGCGGCAGGCTTCATGCCGCGGGTTGCCATTCCAATGGCGCGGCCTACGATCGCCGCCTCGGCGATGGGCGCATTGAAGCACCGGAGGCTTCCAAATTCCCTCTGCAATCCCGCGGTAACCTTGAAGACTCCCCCCTTGCCTTTGACTTCTCGAAGGTGTTCCTCGCGGCTGCAATCAGCGACATCCTCGCCGAACACAATCAGGCGCGGGTTTCTCCGCATTTCTTCAGCCAACGTCGAGTTGATCAGGTCCACGATGGTCTTTGGTTCTCCCGTGAACACGGGATCGACGGACAAGGCCTCCGCAGGCAGGTCCATGGTTTCCGAATAGAGATGGCGGAAAATGGTGGCTGGCTCCGGGGGTTCGGCAATCAAAGCCGCCTCGCTCGCTTCGTGAATCTCCTCCTCCACTTCATGAGCGATGCGTTGAAGCGCCCGGCGGTCGAGAATTCCTTCTTCAACCAGCCATTGCGGAAACTTCAGCACAGGGTCGCGTTCGCCCTCCTCCGCCCGCTCGGCGGAGGTCTTGTAGAGGCGCTCGTCGTCCGAAAGGGAGTGCGAATAGGGCCGGGTGACATGAGCAGA
>SHUI01000071.1 GCA_009697455.1 Bryobacterales bacterium | reverse complement strand
GTCTCCTCCGGCAACTCCTCGAAGTTGATGAAGATCGTCATGTGATCCTTCAACAGCTTCGCCGCGTAGCCGATGGAATCCTGGGGCGAAACGGCGCCGTTGGTCCAGACTTCAAGAGTGAGCTTGTCGTAGTCGGTCATTTGGCCGAGGCGCGCGGCCTCGACCGAGAAGTTTACTTTGCGTACCGGCGAATGCACGGAATCGATCGGGATGTAGCCGAGCGCCAGGTCCTCGTCGAAATTCTTGTCCGCGCTAATGTAGCCCCGGCCTGTCTTCAACCGCATCTCGATCGACAGCTTGCCGCCTTCGCTCACCGTAGCCACGTGGAGATTCCGGTCGAGGACTTCCACGTCCGCGTCGGCTTCAATCTGCCCGCTCAGAATCTCGCCCGCCTGGTTCGCCGTGAGCGTCACAGTCTTTACGCTGTCGCCCATGATCTTGAACGGGATCTGTTTGAGATTGAGAATGATGTCGGTCGCGTCCTCAACGACGCCGGGAATCGGGCTGAACTCATGTTCAACGCCCTGAATACGAACCGCCGTAATCGCCGCTCCCTCGATGGAGCTGAGCAGGACTCGGCGCAGACTGTTTCCGATGGTCGTGCCGAAGCCTCGCTGGAACGGCTGAGCCGTGAACTGGCCGTAGCGTTCGGTCAGCGTCTCGGTATTCGCCACCAGTCTCTTGGGTTTCTGAAAGTTTTTCAGCATAATATTTCCTCGATGCGGCCACAAACTCAAGGCTGGGCTCGCTTACATACCACTCGCCTGCATGCCAGGCACACTATACCGGATATTACTTGCTGTACAATTCGACGATCAGTTGCTCGTTGACCTGAATCTGAACGAGTTCCTCACGCTTCGGCATCCCCGTCACGGAGCCCTTCAGCGCTTTGCGATCGACGTCGATCCAGTTGGGCGCGGGCGCGTGAGCGGTGGCGTCGCGGGCCGCCAGAATCGTGGGGTTCTTTTTGCTGGCCTCCCGGACCTCGATCACGTCGCCGGGCTTCACAAGCGCGGATGGGATATCGAGCTTGCGCCCGTTGACTTGAATGTGGCCGTGACGCACCACCTGGCGCGCCTGAGCGTGGCTGGTCCCGAAGCCCATGCGGTAGATCACGTTGTCAAGACGGCGCTCGAGCATGCCGAGCAGGTTCTCGCCCGTGATGCCTTTCATGGCGCTGGCCTTCTCAAATGCGTTCCGGAATTGAGTCTCAAGAATGCCGTAGATGCGGCGAACCTTCTGCTTCTCGCGCAACTGCATGCCGTAGCCGGAAATCTTGGCTTTACGGTCCTTGCCATGCTGCCCCGGGACGAAGTTGCGCTTTTCGATAGCGCACTTTTCGCCGTGGCAGCGCTCGCCCTTCAAAAACAACTTAACGCCCTCGCGCCGGCAGAGCCTGCAAACGGGGCCAATATATCGTGCCAAACTTCCTCCTTAACCTTTACTCTCAAGGTGCAGTTTACGATCCGGCCCGGATCTTCGTCCTGCTTCACTCACTTCTTAATCCAACCAGCTAAACTCTCCGCTTCTTGGGAGGACGGCAGCCGTTGTGCGGAATGGGCGTCGTATCGCGGATCGAGCGAACTTCCAGACCGGCCGTCGATAGAGCGCGGACTGCCGATTCACGACCCGATCCAGGACCACTTACACGAACTTCCACGGTGCGGAGGCCGACTTCCTTAGCCTTCCCGGCGGCCGTCAACGCCGCCTGTTGCGCGGCGAACGGAGTTCCCTTGCGGGATCCGCGAAAACCGAGCGAACCTGAACTCGACCAGGACACGACGTTCCCTTCGATATCGGAAATCGTGACGATCGTGTTGTTGAACGTAGCCTGCACGTGCACCGTTCCCACGTGGACAATACGTTTCTCTTTCTTCTTGAAGGTCTTCTTCTTGGTGGTTTTTGCGGGCGCCTTAGCCATATTCTATGTCTTTCCTGTCGCTTTCTTCTTATTGGCCACGGTGCCGCGGCGCGGTCCCTTCCGCGTGCGGGCGTTGGTATGAGTGCGCTGGCCGCGAACGGGCAGGCCGCGGCGGTGACGCAAGCCCCGATAGGAACCCATCTCGATATGCCGCTTTATGTTCATCGAGATCTCCTTGCGGAGGTCGCCTTCAACGGCGCCTTCGTCCTCAAGAATCTGGCGAACGCGGTTCACTTCGTCCTCGCTCAGTTCGCCGATCTTCTTGTCGAAGTCGATTCCAGCCCGGTACAACAGGGACTTCGAGCGCGTTCGCCCGACTCCGTAGATATATGTTAAACCGATTTCCGCCCGTTTCTTTGGCGGCAGATCCACACCGGCAATACGTGCCATAGTTCTCCTAACCCTGCCTCTGCTTGTGTTTAGGGTTGACGCAGATAACCCGCACCACGCCTTCGCGGTGAATCACCTTGCATTTATCGCAAATCTTTTTAACCGAAGCTCTTACTTTCATGATCCCTCAATTCCCGCCGCGCTCTTTGCGCCTGCCGCGAACGTTACCCGGTTCTGAATCCTGCCCCTGGTGGGATCGAGCGGAGAAAGCTCTACTTCCACCAGATCGCCCGGCGATAGCCGCACGAAATTACCGGCGCTGTTCGCGCCCCCAGCATGGGCCAACGCTTCATGCTGATTCTCCAGCCGCACGCGGTAAAGTCCGTTCGGCAACTGGTCCACAACCTTACCTTTCATCGCGAGCCCGGCTACGGCCGGGTCAACACCCACGGACCGTTATCGGTCACCGCCACGCAGTGTTCGAAGTGGGCCGAATTCGAGCCGTCCTTGGTCACCGCCGTCCACTTATCGCTCAACACTTTCGCGTCGGCCTTCCCGGCGTTCACCATCGGCTCGATCGCGAGAACCATGCCTTCCTTCAACCTTGGATTCTCGTTCTTCCGCTCGACATAGTTCGGAACCTGCGGCTCCTCGTGAAGCTGCGTTCCGATCCCGTGCCCTACGTACTCCCGGACGATCGAGAACCCGTTAGACACCACATGCTGCTCCACCGTGCTGCAAATATCGAACAACCGGTTCCCGGCGCGAACCTGACTTATCGCCAGTTCAAGCGACTCGCGGGTAACTTCCATCAGCCTCGCCGATTCCTCACCTACGTCTCCGATTGCAACGGTGATGGCTGAGTCGCCGAAATAGCCGTTCAACTGCACTCCGGTATCAATCTTCAGCACATCGCCCTTCTTCAACTTTCGCCGCTCCGAGGGCATGCCATGCACGATCTCGCTGTTGATCGAAGTACACAGCACGAACCGGTAACGCTCGCCCGCGGACGGCACGAAGTAGCCCTTGAAAGCCGGCCGCGCCCCCGCATCCTTCATCATGGCCTCGGCGGCGACTTCCAGATCCCAGGTCGAAACTCCCTCAACGGCCATTCCGCCCAACTTCTGGAGAATGTCCCAGACCAGCAGCCCACTGCGGCGCATCTTCTCCAATTCAGCAGGCGTCTTGCGAATAATCATCCGCCGTTCTCTATCAACTCGAAAATCCTCTCGCACAGCACCGGCGGGGCTTCCTGGCTCGCGTCGACTTCGTACAGTCTGCGGCCCGCCCCGCGAAAATAATCCAACACCGGCCGGGTCTGCCGCTCATACTCCTCCAGGCGCTCGCGAATCACCAGCTCGCTGTCGTCTTCGCGAATGACGAGCCTCGCTCCATCCAGATCGCACACGTCAAGCTGCTTTGGCGGCCGGGATAACGCATTGTACAACGTACCGCAGACGGGACACTGCCTCCGTCCGGTGAGCCGGGCTATAATCATATTGTAATCGACTACGAGATGGATCACCACCTGGTCGATTCCCCGCCCTTCCAGTAAAGCTCCCAGCCTTTCCGCCTGCTGCTGCGTTCTCGGATACCCGTCAAGAATAAATCCGTCCCGGCAATCGGGTCTGGCCACTCTCTGTTTCACGAGCGAGTTCACCAGATCGTCCGGAACCAGCGACCCGGCATGCATCAAGGTACCAACCTCGCGGCCAATCTCGTCCCCGGCCTGAATATGGTCCCGGAGCATGTCTCCCGTCGAAATCTGCGGGAAACCGGTTCGCTCGATCAGAAGCTTCGCCTGCGTGCCCTTCCCAGAGCCGGGAGGCCCAAACAGCACAACCGCGCGTGGGAACCTCTTTTGGCCGTTGTTCACTAGGAAATACCCGCTAGAACGAACTCCGGCGGCCGCGAATGCGCCCGGCCCGCGGCGTGAATCCCTCGTAATGGCGCATGATCAACTGCGCTTCAATCTGGTTAACCGTATCCATGGCGACTCCCACAACGATGAGCAGCGAAGTTCCGCCAAAGTAAAATTGAACGTTCAAACCGTCCAGAAGGAAACGGGGGAAATAGGAATCGATGAAATTTCCGACGAGCGGAAGATGTTGCAGCTTAATCCCGGAAATCATGATATCCGGGATCAGGCAGAGGATTGAAAGATAGAGACCGCCCACCACCGTGATCTTCGTGAGAATATTGTTCATGTACTGCGCGGTGTTCTTGCCGGGCCGGATACCGGGGATGAAACCGCCGTACTTGCGCATGTTATCAGCCGCTTCGTTCGGATTGAAGATGATCGAAACGTAAAAAAAACAGAAAAATACGATGCCGACGACGAACAACAGCACGTACAGCGGTTCGCCGTGACGGATGGAGCCGAGCATCGCCGATAGCCATGGATTGTTCTTAAAGAAGGGAACCGGCGCCAGCGTCTGCGGAAACGCGAGAATTGAAGACGCGAAAATAACCGGAATCACGCCTCCCGCGTTGACTTTGAGCGGCATGTGCGTCGATTGGCCGCCCATCACCTTGCGCCCAACAACGCGCTTGGCATACTGAACCGGAATACGCCTTTCGCCGCGTTCGACGAGCACGATAAACGCCACCACCCCGACCATCATGATCAGGATAACGATCAGTTGCAGTGTGTTCCACTCGCCCGTTACAAACACGTTCGTATAAATATTCGATATTGCCGATGGCAGACCGACGACGATGCCGGCGAAAATAATCAGCGACATCCCGTTGCCAATGCCGCGCTCGGTGATCTGTTCCCCCAGCCACATGATGAACGCGGTACCCGTGGTAAGCGAAATCATCGTCAACGTGATGAACCCGAAGCCCGGATTGATCACGATATTGCCTTCCATTCCCTGCAGACTGATAGCGATGCCGAACGACTGCATCAGGGCAAGCGCGACGGTGAGGTAGCGCGTCCACTGCGTGATCTTCCGGCGGCCGAGTTCGCCTTCCTTTTGAAGTTTTTCGAGAGTTGGAACAACGACGGTGAGCAATTGCAGGATGATCGACGCCGTGATGTAGGGCATGATGCCCAGGGCGAAAACGGTCAGACGGCGGATGTTGCCGCCCGCGAACAGATCGAGAAAGCCGAATATGCTGCCCGCGTTCCGCTCGAAGAATTCCTCCCACCGCTGGAAGTTGATTCCAGGCGTTGGGATATGTCCGCCAATCCGGTAGACCGCGAGCAAACCAAGGGTGAACAGGACTCTCTTCCGAAGGTCCGGAACCCGGAAGACGTTGGCGATAGCTTCGAAGACCTTCATGTTCGGCTCGATTTCCGGGGCTACTCCGCAGCCAGCGGCGCGCGGCCGCCGATCGTTTCAGCGACTCCCCCGCGTGCGGCGATCTTCTCCATGGCTGATTTCGAGAACATGTGGGCTTCCACGCGAATCGCGCGTGTCAATTCGCCCGAACCCAAAATCTTCAAGCCATCGCCCAATTTCTTGACGATTCCCAAGGCCATCAGCGAATCCGGACTGAACGTATCTCCCGCGAGGTTGTCGAGCGTTCCCAGATTAACGATAGCGTATTCCTTCTTGAAAATATTCGTAAAGCCACGCTTCGGAAGACGGCGGTGCAGCGGCATCTGGCCGCCCTCAAATCCCCGCTTCTGTCCGAAACCGGTGCCGGCGTGCTGGCCCTTATGGCCGCGCGTAGACGTCTTTCCATGCCCGGAGCCCATGCCGCGCCCAACGCGCTTCTTCACATGCGTTTGTCCGGCAGGCGGTTTCAATCCACTGAGGTTCATGCGCTTCTCCCGTTCGTCCCGTCGTCAGTCAACCAAAGCCAGCAAGTGGGGCACTTTCTTCACCATACCCCGCCAGGCGGGCGTATCCGGCCGGTCCGCGATCTGATTCATTTTCCGTAAGCCGAGGGACCGCACGATCCGCTTATGTTTTTCCGGCGTGCAGATCGGGCTGCCGATCAACTTGATCCTGATTCTGCCATCCATTAGAGCTTCTCCACCGCGATTCCGCGCATTTCGGCGACTGCGTTTCTGTCGCGCAGTTGCTCGAGCGCCGCGATTGTCGCCTTCACCACGTTGTGCGGGTTATGCGTGCCGATCGATTTAGTAAGGACATTTGGAATCCCCACGGCCTGGATCACCGCGCGAACCGGCCCACCTGCGATCACGCCCGTTCCGGCAGGAGCCGGCTTTAGTAAAACGAGCCCGCTGCCGAACCTGCCCAGCACCTGATGGGCGATGGTCGTCTCGAGCAAGTTAATCTTGCGAAGATTCTTCTTCGCGGCCTCGATGCCTTTGCGGATCGCCGACGGCACCTCCTTGGCTTTACCGATTCCGAATCCGACCACCCGCGCCGCCGGATCGCCCACTACGACGAGCGCCGAAAAGCTCATATTCTTACCGCCCTTGACAACCTTCGTCACGCGGTTAATCGAAACTACTTGTTCCTTCAGATTGTACTGCTGAGGGTTGACGCGTTTCACCGTTGCCGATATCATGCGCTTAAAACTCCAGTCCAGCTTCCCGCGCGGCATCCGCCAGCGCCTTAACCCGCCCGTGATACAAATAGCCGCCGCGATCGAAAACGACTTTCCGGATTCCTTTTTCCTTCGCGCGATCGGCCACCAACTTCCCCACCAGTTTCGCCGCGGTCACGTTGCCGCCCGCCGCCTTGGTATCCGTCTTTTCGACCGTCGACGCGGCGACGAGCGTCTTCCCGTCCCGGTCGTCGATCAACTGCGCGTAGATGTGCGCCACGCTGCGGAACACGGCCAGGCGCGGCCGCTCGGCCGTCCCTGTCACCTTGCGCCTGATCCGCTTGTGGATCCGCAGGCGAATTTCGTTTTTCGAAATCTGTTTGATCATGTTCGCTCAGCCTCTACTTAGCGCTCGCACCGGTTTTTCCAACCTTCTTCCGCAGCACTTCGCCAGTGTAGCGGATACCCTTGTTCTTGTACGGGTCGGGCTTGCGCAGCGCGCGGATGTTCGCCGCTACCTGCCCTAGCATCTGCTTGTCGTAGCCGGTCAACACCAGGTGCGTCTGCTTGTCGATTCTCAGATCCACGCCGTCCGGGAGCAACAATTCGATCGGATGTGAATAGCCAAGGACGAAGGTCGCGATTTTACCCTTCACGTCGGCCTTGTACCCAATGCCGACGATATCCATTTCCCGGGTGAATCCGCCCGAAACGCCTTGGACCGCGTTCGCAGCGAGCGACCGGGTAAGACCGTGAAGCGCGGCGTGGCTGTCGCTTTCGCGCAGCACGTCAAGCCGCCCTTCGGTCTGCGAGAAGCTGATGCCTCCCGGAATCGGTACCGTCAGTTTTCCCTTCGGCCCCTCAACCTGCAGTACTTCCCCGATGTTTATCTTCACGCCTTGTGGCAGCGGGATCGGTTTTTTTCCGACTCTGGACATGGTTCGGTTACCAGATCTGGCAGAGAATTTCTCCGCCAATTCCTTCCTTATGCGCCGTGCGCCCCGTCATCACGCCGCGCGGAGTGGTCAGAATATTAATACCCAGCCCCCCCAGCACCCGCGGAATATCGCTCTGGCCGACGTAGACACGGCAGCCCGGACGCGAGACGCGCTCGATTCGCGAGATCACCGGCGAGTTGTTGTCGCCGTACTTGAGATAAATCTTAATCGTTTTCTTGACGCCTTCCTCGGCGACCTTGAAGTTGAGGATATATCCTTCTTCCTTCATGATCCGTACGATTTCGGCCTTGAGCTTCGACGCAGGCACGTCCACCTTCGGGTGGCGCGCCGAGAGCGCGTTGCGCACTCTCGTCAGCATGTCGGCAATGGGATCGCTTGTCACGAATTTTCTCCTACCAGCTCGACTTAATCACGCCGGGAATTTCCCCGTTCAGCCCGAGGTGGCGAAAACAAAGGCGGCAAATACCGAACTTCCTCAGATAACCGCGCGGGCGGCCGCAGCGCCAGCAGCGGTTGCGGTGCCGGCATGCAAATTTCGGTTTTTTCAAATCCTTGGCTATCTTGGCGGTAGTGGCCATTATTTCGCTCTCTTTTCTTCCCGTACCCCTTGCTTAACTGCGGAAAGGCATTCCCATGCCCTTCAACAGCGCCAGACCTTCCCGGTCGGTCTTGGCCGTCGTGGTGATGCAGATGTTCATGCCTTTGGTCTTATCGACCTTGGCGTAGTCGATCTCGGGAAAGATCAACTGGTCTTTCACGCCCAGCGTATAATTGCCCCGGCCGTCGAAGGATTTGGCGGAGATTCCGCGGAAATCGCGCACGCGCGGGAGCGCCACGTTCACCAGGCGGTCGAAGAATTCATACATGCGGTCGCCGCGCAGGGTGACCATGCAGCCGATCGGCATCCCTTCGCGGAGCTTGAACGCCGCGATGGATTTCGTAGCCTTGGTAATGACTGGCTTCTGCCCCGCGATCTGGGTCAACTCGTTCACCGCGCCGTCCATCAGCTTCGCGTTCTGCGTCGCCTCGCCCATCCCGATATTGATCGAGATCTTGTCCAGGCGCGGCAGCGCCATGACGTTCGTGTACCCGAATTCCTTCATCAGGACCGGGGCTACCGTTTTGTGATAATGCTCTCTTAATCTCGCTGCCATAAAACGCCGTCCTTACTTCTGGTCAAGCGGTTCCCCGCACTTGCGGCAGGACCGTCTCCGCCTAGTTTTTCCGCCCGGAACCGAATCGACCGAGTGCGCGATCCGCACCGCCTTGTTGCAATGAGGACACAGGATCATCAGGTTCGAAACCGCGATCGGGCTCTCCCTTTCGGCGATGCCGCCCTTGATCTGCTTTTGCGGATTCGGCCGTGTGTGCCGTTTGATCATCATGACGTGCTCGACGAGCACGCGGCCCGTCTCGCGATCGACACTCAATACCCGTCCGGTCTTTCCGCTATCCTTGCCGGCGATTACTTTGACCGTATCGTTCTTCTTGAACTGGATCCGGACCGGCTCCGACACCCTCGCTCTCGCCTTAACTCCACGCGCCATTAAATCACCTCCGGCGCGAGCGACACGATCTTCATGAACCGCTTATCGCGCAATTCGCGGGCCACCGGGCCAAATACGCGCGTTCCCACAGGCTCTCCGACGTCGTTAATCAGCACGGCCGCGTTCGAGTCGAACCGGATATAGGTGCCGTCCTTACGCCGCGTTTCCTTGCGCATCCGGACCACAACGCAACGGACAACCTTACCCTTCTTGATCGCCGAATCCGGAGCGGCTTCTTTCACGCTAGCCGTAATCACGTCGCCGAGACCGGCCCTCAACCCAAGGTCGCCGCCGCGCGGAAGGATACAACTGAGCCTTCTCGCGCCGCTGTTATCGGCGACGTCCAAAATCGTCCGCATCCCAATCATGGCAATATGCTCCTAGACCTTCACGTCCAGATCCGCGGGCTGTGCCGCGACCTGCGCCGAGCGGCGAACCACCGATCCAAGCGTCCATCGCTTCAGGCGGCTCAACGGGCGGCACTCCACGATCCGCACCACGTCGCCCAGCTTCGCGTCGCCCGTTTCGTCGTGCGCGTAAAATTTCTTCCGCTTCGTCACGATGCGCTTATACAGCGGATGCGGGACGCGGCGGGCGACGACGACAACGATCGTCTTCTGCATTTTCGTCGAGACGACTTCGCCGATTTTTTCGTTCTTGTGACCGGTTTCGCTCATAATCAACCCTGCTTCGCCTCACCGGCCGCCGCGGCCAGTTCGCGCTCCCTCAAAACCGTATGGATTCGCGCGCGGTCTTTCCGCATCGTCCGGATTTTCTTTAATCCGGCCGCCTGGCCCATCGACATCTGGAACCGCAGCCGGAATAACTGCTCGTCCATTTCGTTGAGCTGGGCCTTCAACTCGCGTTCTTCAAGATCTCGAACTTTTTCAGCTTTCATGCTTCCACCCGATTCCGCTACTCGCCCCGCTGGCGCGTGACGAACTTCGTCGGCAGCGGCAGCTTATGCGCCGCCAGCCGCATCGCGGCCTGCGCCGTTTCGAGCGGCACCCCTTCCATTTCAAACAAGATTTTGCCGGGCCGGATGACGCACACCCATTGGTCTGGCGCGCCCTTACCCTTACCCATACGCGTTTCAGCTGGCTTCTTCGTGATCGGCTTGTCCGGGAACAAACGCACCCACACTTTGCCGCCGCGCTTGATCGACCGCGTCATCGCAATACGGGCGGCCTCAATCTGACGGTCCGTGATCCAACCGCACGACATCGCCTTCAACCCGAATTCTCCAAACGATACTTCCGACCCGCGCCACGCCTTGCCGCACATCCGGCCGCGTTGGACTTTGCGGAATTTTACCTTCTTCGGCATCAACATGGTTTAGTTCTCCCCCGCCGTGCCGGCCGGCGTCTCGCCGCCGGTCTCCGGAGCCGCGCTCGTCTCCGCGCCCTTCGCGGGAGCGGCGCTCGATTCCAGAACCGCCGCTGCCTCGGCCTCGGCTCTCGCCGCCTGTTTCCAGGCCGGTTGCGGCGGCATCAAAGGCGGTGCGATCGGGCCGGCCGACTTCGCCGGCTGAGGCATTTCCGCGGGAGCGGCCTGCGTCGCAGGGCCCGAAGACTGACCCGAAGCCATTCCACCACTTTGCGGTCCGCGGCGGTCACTCCGGCGGTCTCCTCCGCGGTCGGGCCTGTCGCCCCTCGGTTCGCGCTGTTCTCGCGGTTCGCGGCGGCGCGGCTCGGGATCGGAAGACAGCGAACGGCGGCCTTTTGCCGAGGGGAGAATCTCCCCCTTGTAAATCCATGCCTTGATTCCGATTACGCCGTACGTTGTCGCCGCTTCCGTAAATCCGTAGTCGATATCGGCGCGTAGCGTGTGCAGCGGCAACTGACCCTGCAAGTACCACTCGCTCCGTGCGATTTCCGCGCCATTCAGGCGTCCCGACACGCGAATCTTGATCCCCTTGCAGCCAAAACGCAGCGCCGAATCGACCGATTTTCTCATCGCCCGGCGAAAAGCCACGCGCTTTTCAAGCTGCAACGCGATCGACTCCGACACCAGCTGCGCGTCTAGCTCCGGCTTGTGCACTTCCTGAATGTCGATGAACACTTCGCGCTTCGTGCGCTTCGCCAGATCCTGCTTGAGCTTCTCGATCTCCGCACCCTTGCGTCCGATGATGATGCCCGGCCGGGAGGTCCGAATCGTGACCCGCAGTTTGTTTCCCGGACGATCCACTTCGATCGAGCTGACGCCGGCCGATTTCAAGCGGTCCCGCAACGCTTTTTTCAATTCCTGGTCTTCCTGCAAAAGCTTCGCGAACCCATGCTGAGCGAACCAGCGCGATCGCCAAGTCTTGCTGTAGCCAAGACGAAATCCGATTGGATGTACTTTCTGTCCCATGCGTTAGCCTTTCCCGCTCGAAGACTTATTCGAGGACGTCCCCTTTTGCTTCTCCGACACCTTGACCACAATGTGAGACGTGCGGCGCTGGTAGCGGTACGCCCGCCCCATCGGAGCCGGCCTGATCCGCTTCGAGCGCGGCCCCTCCTGCACGTACGCCTCGCTCACTATAAGCGAGTCCACGTCAATGCCTTCAAACTTGTTCCGCGCGTTCGAGATTGCCGACTTTAAGACCTTCTCGACGCTCGGCGCCACTCGCTTGTTCGTCGTACGAAGCGTGACAAGCGCCGCGCCCGCGTTCTGGCCGCGGATCAAATCGACTACCAGCCGCGCCTTCTGAGCCGAAACCCGGAGGTACTTCGCGGCCGCTTTCGCTGTCGGAATTTCTACTGTCGTTGCCATCGTTTTTCACTCTCAGGCTTCCAGCTTAGGAAGGCTTCGAAGTTTTCTCCGTCGCCACCTTGACCGAATGCCCCTTGAACGTGCGAGTCGGCGAAAACTCGCCCAGCTTGTGCCCCACCATGTTCTCGGTCACATAGACCGGAATGAACTTCCTTCCGTTATGGACGGCGAGCGTATGGCCCACAAACTCCGGCAGAATCGTCGAGCGCCTGGACCAGGTCCGGACCACTTTCTTCTCGTTGGCGGCGTTCAACTTCTCCACCTTGACCACCAGGTGGGTATCGGTGAACGGCCCTTTGCTAACTGATCGACCCATATCGCCTCGCTACCTCTTCTTGCTCTTCCGGTTGACGATCCACTTGTCCGTGCGCTTGTTGTTCCGCGTCTTGTAACCGCGCGTCGGCTGACCCCACGGCGTCACCGGATGGCGTCCGCCCGAAGTCTTGCCTTCGCCGCCGCCGTGGGGATGGTCGACGGGATTCATCGACACGCCGCGGTTATGCGGGCTCTTACCCAGCCATCGCTTCCGTCCGGCCTTGCCAAGCGACACTTTTTCATGATCCGTGTTGCCGACCTGACCGATCGTGGCCATCGAGTCCAGCGGCACGCGCCTTATTTCGCCCGACGGCAGCTTCAACAGCGCCAGATCGCCTTCCTTCGAAATCAATTGCACCTGCGTGCCCGCTGAGCGCGCCATCTGAGCGCCTTTGCCCGGCCGCAGCTCGACGTTGTGCACAATCGTGCCCGGCGGGATATTTTTCAGCGGCAGCGCGTTGCCGACCAGGATGTCCGCTTCCGGCCCCGAGACCACCGTCTGTCCGACCTTCAGTCCATCCGGCTGCAGGATGTAGCGCTTCTCTCCGTCCACATAGTGCAGCAGCGCGATGCGCGACGACCGGTTCGGATCGTACTCGATCGACGCCACAACGGCTGGCACTCCGGCTTTGTCGCGCTTGAAATCGATGACGCGATACGCCTTCTTATGGCCGCCGCCGATGAAGCGCGAGGTGACGCGCCCCGTGCTGTTGCGGCCGCCGGTTCTTTTGATCGGCTCGACCAGAGACTTTTCGGGCGTCTGCTTGGTGATATCTTCGCGCGAGACGATCGTCTGAAAGCGGCGCGTCGGCGTTGTGGGCCGATAGGATTTGATCGCCATAAATTAAAGCTCCGCGTACTCCGGCGTCTTCTGGCCGGGCTTCAGCTTCACGTACGCCTTCTTCCAGTCCGACCGGTACCCGGCGAAGCGGCCCCGGCGCCGCAGCTTGCCTTCGACATTACTGGTGCGCACTCCGGCCACCTTCACTTTGAATAGCTTTTCCACGGCCTGCTTGACTTGCGTCTTGTTCGCCTCGGGCGCGACTTCGAAACAAAGCGTGCTTTCGCCGTCCTTCTTGTCCATGCCTTTTTCCGTGACGACAGGACGCCGGATCACTTCATGAATCGTCATAATGCGAGCGCCTCCGAAAGCTTCTCCGCGGCCGGCTTCGACATCAGAACACGGTCGTGACCGAGCAGGTGGTACACATTCACGTTGTGACTCGCAAGCAGCGTCACGCCTACAAGATTGCGCGAGCCGAGCGACAGGTTGCGGTTTTCACCGTTATCGACCAGCAGAACTTTCCGCTTGGCCTCCAACCGGTTCAGCGCGCTCCGCACGCCTCTCGACTTCGGATCGGAAAACTGAAACGAATCGACGACCTTCAACTCGCCGTCGTTCAGCTTCGCCGTCAATGCCGAGCGCAACGCGCCCAACTGCATCTTTCTCGGGAGATTATACGCATAGCTGCGCGGCTGCGGGCCGTGTACCGTGCCACCATGACGCCAAACCGGCGACCGCACGGAACCCGAGCGCGCGCGGCCCGTTCCCTTCTGCTTCCACAACTTCTTGCCCGAACCCGCGACATCTCCGCGGACTTTCGTCTTGACCGTACCGGACCGCTGCCCCGCCTGATAATGACGCACAGCCTCGTAGAGGAGCGCCTGGTTCACGGGAGCCGCGAACACATCGTCGGAAAGTTCGACTTCACCGACCTTCGAATTATTCAAATCGACAACGTCAACCTTGGGCATCGCGCTTACCTCTTCGCCCTTCTGACGACCACGTAGCCGCCATTGGGTCCCGGTACCGCGCCCTTCACCACGAGCACGTTGTCCTCGGTATCCACTTCGATGATTTCCAGATTCCGCACCGTGACGCGATCGCTTCCCATATGTCCGCCCATGCGCATACCCGGCACAACCCGGGAAGGATAACTCGAAGCGCCGATCGACCCCGGCGCGCGGTGGAACATCGAACCATGCGACCCGTCGCCGCCTCTAAAATGATGCCGCTTTACCACGCCTGCGAAACCGCGGCCCTTGCTCACTCCGATCACGTCCACTTTATCGGCCGGCTTGAACTGATCGACCAGAACCTTGTCGCCCTGCTTGAGGTCGGTTCCCGGTTCGAGAAGGAGTTCACGGAGAAAGCGCGTACCCTCGGCGTTAGCCTTCTTCAAGTGACCCGTCGCCGGCTTGTTGATCCGGGACGGCTTCACGAATTCGATCAGACCAAGCTGTACCGCGTCGTATCCGTCAGTCGCGGGCGTTCTGCGCTGCACGACCATGCACGGACCGGCTTTAAGCAGGGTCACGGGAACTACCTGCCCGTCTGGCCTGAAAAGCTGTGTCATCCCGATTTTTTTGCCGAGTATTCCTGGACTCATAAAATCCTTCACCCCACAAGAGCTGGACGGCTCTCCGCCGCTACCAAACTTCCGGGGTCTTACTTATGATCTTTTCCAAATGCCTTGATTTCGACATCGACGCCGGCTGGCAGATCGAGCTTCATCAGCGCGTCCACCGTCTGCTGCGTCGGCTCGAGGATGTCGAGGAGCCGCTTGTGCGTGCGGATCTCGAATTGCTCGCGCGACTTCTTATCAACGTGCGGAGAGCGCAGCACGGTCGTCCGCACGCGCACCGTGGGTAGCGGGATAGGACCCGCGACGCTCGCGCCCGTGCGCTTCGCCGTGTCCACGATTTCCGACGTCGACTGGTCGAGCACTCGATGATCGTAAGCCTTCAGGCGGATGCGGATGCGCTCTCTAATAAGGGTCATTGGATTCGCCTATACCATCACTTCGGTCACGGTGCCGGCGCCGACGGTACGTCCGCCTTCGCGGATCGCGAACCGCAGCCCTTTATCCATCGCCACCGGAGTGATCAATTCGATTTCGAGCGGCACGTTGTCCCCCGGCATCACCATCTCCGTCCCTTCCGGCAACTGCGCCACTCCCGTGACGTCCGTCGTCCGGAAGTAGAACTGCGGCCGGTATCCCTTGAAGAACGGCGTGTGCCGCCCTCCCTCTTCCTTGCTCAGCACGTACACTTCGGCCTTGAACTTCGTGTGCGGCTTGATCGACCCCGGCTTCGCGATCACCTGTCCCCGCTCCACTTCGTCCTTTTCCACTCCACGCAGCAGCAGCCCCACGTTGTCCCCGGCGCGCCCTTCGTCCAATAGCTTCTTGAACATTTCGACGCCCGTCACCACCGTCTTCCGCGTGTCCCTGAAGCCGACGATCTCCATTTCCTCGCCGACCTTGCAAATCCCACGCTCGATCCTGCCCGTCACCACGGTGCCGCGCCCCTGGATCGAGAAAATGTCTTCGATCGGCATCAGAAACGGCTTGTCGATCACGCGCTCAGGCATCGGGATGTAGTCATCGACCGCCTGCATCAACTCCTCCACCGTCTTTTCCCACTGCGGTTCCCCGTTCAGCGCCCCGAGCGCCGACACGCGAACCACCGGCAGATCGTCCCCAGGGAACTGGTAGTACTTCAGAAGCTCTCGCACTTCGAGTTCCACCAGATCCAGCAATTCCGGATCGTCCACCATGTCCACTTTGTTCATCGCCACGAGCACGAACGGCACTCCCACCTGGCGCGCCAGCAGAATGTGCTCCCGCGTCTGCGGCATGGGTCCGTCGGTCGCCGCCACCACCAGGATCGCGCCATCCATCTGCGCCGCTCCCGTGATCATGTTCTTGATGTAATCCGCGTGTCCCGGGCAATCCACGTGCGCGTAGTGACGGTTCTTCGTCTCGTACTCCACGTGCGCCACCGCGATCGTGATCCCGCGCGCCTTCTCTTCCGGCGCATTATCGATCGAATCGAAACTCCGGAACTTCACCTTCGGATTATGCTTCGCGAGCGTCTTCGTGATCGCCGCCGTCAGCGTCGTCTTCCCATGATCGATGTGCCCGATCGTTCCGACGTTTATGTGCGGCTTGCTTCGGTCAAATTTCTCTTTCGCCATTGCGCTTCTCCTAGCCTAAGAACCCGGCCTTCGCCAAACTACCTCGTCACCTTACCCTGAACGCTACTCACGATTTCCTCCGCCTTGCTGGCGGGCACCTCTTCGTACTTGCCGAAGTGCATCGTGAAACTTCCCCGGCCCTGCGTTCGCGACCGCAACTCCGTCGCGTATCCAAACATTTCAGACAGCGGCACGCTCGACTTGATGATTTGCGAAGTTCCCCGCAACTCCATCCCGTCAATACGGCCGCGGCGGGAATTCAGATCGCCGATCACATCGCCCATATACTCTTCAGGAACTACGACCTCAACGGTCATGATCGGTTCGAGCAGCACGGGTTTCGCACGCCGCGCCGCCTCTTTGATCGCCATCGACCCGGCGATCTTGAACGCCATTTCCGAAGAATCGACGTCGTGATAAGTGCCGTCGTAAAGAATAACTTTCAAATCCGACATCGGGAAACCGGCCAGGATGCCGCCTTCGAGCGCCTCAACCATGCCCGCTTCAATCGGCTTGATAAATTCCTTCGGAATCGATCCGCCGCTGATGTCGTTCTCAAACTCAAAACCGGAACCCTGCGGCAGCGGCTCGAGGCGAATCTTGCAATGCCCGTACTGGCCGCGCCCGCCCGATTGCCGCACGAAACGCCCTTCCGCCTCCGATTTCTTGCGGACGGTTTCGCGGTACGCAACCTGCGGCTTGCCGACATTCGCCGCGACGCCAAACTCTCGCATCATTCGGTCCACGATGATTTCGAGATGCAACTCACCCATTCCTGAGAGAATCGTCTGGCCCGTCTCATGATCCGTCGCCACCCGGAACGTAGGATCTTCCTGAGCCAGCTTCTGGATCGCCATTCCCAGCTTTTCCTGATCCGCCTTCGTCTTCGGCTCGACCGCCAACTGAATAACCGGCGTCGGGAAATCGATCGACTCAAGAACGATCTGATCCTTGTCGTCGCAAATCGTATCCCCAGTCGAAACTGTCTTCAACCCGACTGCGGCCGCGATATCGCCGGCCAGAATTTCCTGAATTTCCTCGCGCTTGTTGGCGTGCATGCGGAGCAATCGCCCGACACGCTCCTTCCGCCCCTTCGCCACGTTGAACACGTGCTCACCCGATGACAGCTTTCCGGAGTAAACGCGGAAAAACGCCAACTGGCCGACAAACGGGTCGGTCATAATCTTAAACACGAGCGCCGAGAACGGTGCGCTGTCGGAACACTCCCGCTCAACCGTCTTTTCAGGGTCTCCGACGGCCGTGCCCTTCACGGGCGGCACGTCGAGCGGCGAGGGGAGGTAATCCACCACCGCGTCGAGCATCGTCTGAACGCCCTTGTTCTTAAACGCCGTCCCGCAGATCACAGGGAATATCTTCAGTGCGATCGTCGCCTTGCGGATCCCGGCCATGATTTCCTTCGCCGTAAGCGCTTCGCCGTTGATGTACTTCTCAAACAGGGTGTCGTCGAACTCGGAGACCGCCTCGATCATGTGATCGCGATACTCGCGGGCCTTATCGAGCAGGTCTTCCGGGATGTCAACCACATCGTATTGCGCGCCCAAGGTTTCATCGCGCCAGACCATCGCCTTCATCTGGACCAAATCGACAACGCCCTTGAACTGGTCTTCAGCGCCGATCGGAATCTGAATCGGCACCGGACGGCACTTCAGACGTCCGATGATCGTATCGACGGAGTGAAAGAAGTCCGCGCCCACGCGATCCATCTTGTTGATGAAACAAATCCGTGGAACGCTATACTTGTCGGCCTGCCGCCAAACCGTTTCCGACTGAGGCTGAACGCCTGCCACCGCGTCGAAAACCGCGACCGCTCCATCGAGCACGCGCAGGCTGCGCTCCACTTCGGCCGTGAAATCAACGTGACCCGGAGTGTCGATAATGTTGATCTGGCAATCGTTCCACTCGCAGGTCGTGGCGGCCGACGTGATGGTAATGCCGCGCTCCTGCTCCTGCTCCATCCAGTCCATGATGGCCGTGCCTTCGTGGACTTCGCCGAGCTTGTGGGTACGGCCCGTGTAATACAGAATACGCTCGGTAGTCGTGGTTTTACCGGCATCGATATGGGCCGCGATGCCGATATTCCTCATCTTGTCGAGCGCTATGCTGCGTGCCATAAAAAAGAAATCCTGCCGTTTGCCGTTACCACCGGTAATGCGCGAAAGCCTTGTTGGCCTCCGCCATGCGGTGAACGTCATCCCTTTTCTTGATCGCGCCGCCTCTCATATTGGCCGCGTCGTTTAGTTCGTTCGCCAGACGTTCCGGCATTCCTTTTTCGGGACGGGAACGGGCGTTGTTTACGATCCACCGGATCGCGAGACTGGTGCGGCGGTTTTGCGGAACCTCGATCGGGACCTGATAGTTGGCGCCGCCGACGCGCCGGGTCTTAACTTCGAGCAACGGCCGGCAATTCTCCACGGCCTTCTTGAACAACTTCAGCGGATCGTCGCCCGACCGCTCCCGAAGCTTGTCCATCGAGGTATAGAAAATGGCCTGCGCGGTATTCTTCTTGCCATCCCACATCAACGAGCAGACGAACTTCTCGACCAGCGTCGAGTTGTACATCGGGTCGGCGGGGACTTCGCGGATTTCAACGCGTCTTCGTCGTGGCATAGCTTTAAGCCTTCGGCCGCTTGGCCCCGTACTTCGAACGGCCCTGTTTGCGGTTCGCGACGCCGGCAGTGTCGAGCGCGCCGCGGATCACGTGGTAGCGGACGCCGGGAAGATCCTTGACGCGGCCCCCGCGAATCAGAACGATCGAGTGCTCCTGAAGATTGTGCCCGACACCCGGGATGTAGGTTGTGACCTCGATTCCATTCGTGAGGCGTACGCGGGCGACCTTGCGGAGCGCCGAGTTCGGCTTCT
>SHUI01000070.1 GCA_009697455.1 Bryobacterales bacterium | reverse complement strand
ACCGTCTTCGAAATTTCGCGTCCGTTTTCGCCTGCCATTAGCACGGTGACCGGTACCTTGTCGCCGGGCTTCGCTTCGCGCCGTCCGGCGAAAACCTGTTCGATCTGTACCTGCTGCTTCTCGTTCGAGGACTGGACATCGAGCGAAATACCCGAGATCCGCAACGATTCGAACCCGCCTTGGAGAATGTAGGCAAGAGGAATCGCACCCGAGAGCGCGGCCTGCATGGGACCACCGCTATCGCCGGCAAAGATGTTGTCGATGACCGCCGGAGGCGCCCCACTCGCGAAACGGATCTCGCCTCGAACGGTAACGGTCGATGCGCCTGCCATACGTTCCGTCGCGTCGATCGCGGAGAAGACCGCCATCTGCAGGAGAATCGGTGAGACGAAGCGGTCGTTGACCATCTCCATCCTGTAGCTTTCCGCCCCGCCGGCGCGGCCGACGCGGATCGACAGCGGGATCATGCGCGCGCGGCGTCCGAGTACTCCGGCGACCGCCGCGTTACGGTCTTCCGAGATGACACCCATCAGTTCCCTGGCCACCGAAATCTTGAACGAAGTAGAGAGTACCGGCATCAGAGCCAGCACTTCCGAGCGTGCAAAGGGCATTTCGGTAGGCCCTGCGGAGAGGAAGCGGTGACCGAAGGCGTAGATGCGGTCGCCGTCGATGTGGGTGACGGTGCCGTCGGCGCCGATGTTCATGTCGCCGGAAAGCAACTGCACGCTGATCATCGATCCGGGTTTGAGAGCGGCCGGATTTCCCATGCGCGCGGTGACCGCGCCGCCCGCGGCGATACCTTGGCGAGGTTCGAGGCCGAGCGCGCGCAGTTGTGACGAGAACGCGTCGAGCGTGCCGCGCGTGAAACCGCCGAAGGAGACTGGCGTCGCGATGTCGATCATGCCGGACTCGCCGAAGCGAGGGACGTCACGAGGGGGCAGACGCCATTCGCCTTTTTCGGACATCGAGGCGCGGACCGGCGTGGACGATTCTCCGGCCTTCAGCATTTCTTCAATCGGACGGATGCCAGCGATCGGCTCCTTCGCGAACGAGAACGCCGAGGAGACCGCGCCGATCAACTTGCCATCCACATAGACGGGACTTCCGCTCATGCCTTGCAGGACTCCGGTTGAGTTGAGAGGACCGCCGGAGAGACGGCCAAGAATGAGAGACTGCCGCGGGCCCACGTTCTCCAGCACGCCAAGAATCTCGACCTGGAAGTCTTCCACCTTGTCGCCGGAAAAGACGGTCCTTCCGATTCCGCGCATGCCGGGTTTCAAGTCCTTGAGAGGAAAGAGTGGTGTCTGGGCGCGGAGGCATGGCACGAGCAATGCGATGACGGCAACGAGGCGGATCATTACGGGCACTGGCGTCACATACAACAGTCTACCGCGCGGGCTTGTAGGACTCGGGCGTGAGCGGGCCCAGCATGGTCCACATAATGAGCGCGGAAATAAGCGGGAGGAAGCCGAATCCGAAAAAGACGGGCACGTAGGAATAGTGATCGACGACCCATCCGGTCACGAGGGCGAAGATCATGCCGCCGAGGCCCGCTCCCATGCTGGCAAGTCCCCAAACGGAGCCGACAAGATGGCGCGGAAACACGTCGGCCGGGAAGGCGAGCGTGTTGGCGAGAGCGCCGGTGTAGCCGACCATGGCAATGGAGACGAACGCGATCGATACCCGGACATCGGGCGCCAGCACGGCGGGAATGGCGGCAAGCATGAGGAGCGTGAAGACAGTTATGGCGGTCTTGCGGGCAAGCGTGACGCTCCACCCGCGGCGCAGCAGGACGCCCGACAGCGCGCCGCCAGCGATGTTGCCGAGTCCGGCGACGACAAAGGGAATCCAGGCGTATTTGCCGATTGCTGCGAGGTCGAAGTGCCGGGCGTTCTTGAGATATTCGGGGAACCAGAAGATGTAGAAATACCAGACGGGGTCGAGAAAGATTTTCGAAAGCATGAAGTTGCGGACGAAGGGCGCTCGGAAGAGTACCCAGGGCGCGGGGACTTCGGGGTGCGGCGCGGCGGCGACCGCAGGCGTTCCGGGTTCGCGCTGTTCATCCGGCGTGTGATAGGTGTTCAACCAGAAGACGAGCCAAACGAGTCCGGTTGCGCCGACTCCCGCAAAGGCCGCGGCCCATCCGAACTGGAGCGTGATGAAGGCTACGACGGGCGGAGCGAGGATTGCACCGAACGACGAGCCACTATTGAACATGCCGGCGGCGAGCGCGCGTTCGCGCTCGGGAAACCATTCGGAGACGACTTTCACGCCGGCCGGCCAGTTACCGGCTTCGCCAAGTCCGAGAAGAAAGCGCGCCGCCCCGAGGCTCCACGCGCTGGTGGCAAAGGCGTGGAGGATCGCGGCCACGGACCACCACGCGATGCAAAGCGCGTACCCTGCGCGGGTACCGAGTTTGTCGATGATGGTGCCGGAGAAGCCGTTCGAAATCGTGTAGGCGAGCATGAACGCCGAAACGACGCGCGAGTAAGTGACGTTCGACATGTGGAACTCTTCACGCAGGATGGGTGCGACGACGGAGAGGGTCTGGCGGTCGAGATAGTTTATGACGGTCGCGAGGAAGACGAGCGCGATCATCAGCCAGCGGCGGCGGGACGGCATCTGAGTAGATTGACACAGTTGGGGAAGGCGGTGCACGCTGTACCGTGCCGGGCAGCTCAAAATGGAAATCTCGCCTTATTGGGCCGCCGGGAGCCGGAAGATAACGCTCCTTCGGCACCTCGCTGCGGCCGGCTTCAGGCCAGCGAATATGTGTGGTTGATTCATGCTCGACACGGTACGCCGCAATGCATTCAGATCAGAGGGCGTCGCCGGCATCATCACTCGTCAACATGACGGAGCCACAAGGAGTAGCGTGAATTCGCACACTGCCGGCGGTTGGCCCTCGATGCGCCGTCAACGCAGCCTATTCGTAGCGCAGCGCCTCAATTGGATCGAGACGCGACGCTTTGATCGCGGGCAGCAGGCCAGCAACCAGCCCGACGGTTTCAAGCATGAGCGTGGAGGTAAGCACCGCGAATCTTGAAATTTGCAGATGGATGTCGCCTTGACCCGTCGTGTCCTTGAACAGCGGTCCGAGCAGAGGAAGAGAACCAATGAGCGCCGTGGCAACGTATCCGGTGAGAACGCCGAGAGCCCCGCCGAGCGTGACAATCGCCATCGCCTCCAATAGGAATTGTGCAAGGATGTCTCGCCTGGTCGCTCCGAGAGCTTTCAGCACTCCAATTTCACGCGTACGCTGCGAGACGGCGACCAGCATGATGTTCGCCAGTCCGACCGCCCCGACCGCCAACGTTAGCGTCCCGACGAAACCGAGCAATACCTTAAGAGCGAGGCACATGGTGTCGATGACCCGCATGAATTCGTTGAAGACGATCATTCGCACGGCACGCTCGTCGTTCGTGGAAAAGTTGTGGGTGCGAGCCAGCACCGCACGTACCTGGCGCAGTGCGTCTTTCCTGAATATAGGGTTTATCGGGCTCCAGACGATGAAGTCGGGGTATTTGATGGTCCGCAGGAAAGACATGGTTTCAAACGGGATGAAGAGGCACTCGTTGTCCGGCGTGTTGTAATTCGAGACTTGCGTCTTCGACTTGAGAGTACCGATGATCGAGAAGCGCAGGCCGTTGATGACGACTTCTTCACCATCGGGCGGGATTTCGCCGAACAGCTTCTCCGCGGCCTTCGCTCCGATGACGGCGACACGCTGCTTCTGAATCTGGTCCTCGGCGCCGATCCATCGGCCGGATGTCATCGTCATGTTGCGGATACGTCCATAGGACTCGGCGACACCCCGTATGGTAACTGTCTGCGTGCGGTGTCCGCGCACGACCGTGGCGCGGACAAGCATGGCTTCAGGTGAAATAGCGGCGAGAAGAGGAACACTTTCGCGAATCGCGTCCACATCCGAGAGTTCCAGCCGGATTCGGCGTCCGGAGCGTTCGCCGCCGGCCTGGGTTGAGGTTTGCCCGCCGAACATAAGGATGAGATCCTGACCGACAGCGCGAAACGCGGTAGAGAGCGCCAATTCGAAACCATCGCCGTACGAATACAGAATGACAAAGCAGGCGACACCCCATCCAAGGCTGACGGTTGTGAGAACGCTTCGCAGGCGATTAAAGCGCAAGGCTTGGGCGGCTTCGTGGAAGACGCTTCTAACGTTCATCGCGAAGAGCCTCCACCGGCGTGAGCGACGCCGCGCGCCACGCGGGCAAAAGCGCCGACGCGATGGCGATTACCGCGAGCGCCGTGAAAGCCAGTAGCGTGGTCGATGGGCGCACGGGCAGTCCGCCGAACATTTCGGGCATTGGAAACGAATTGACGAATGCCGCGAGACTCCAGGAGCCCAGCCATCCCAAGGCGCCGCTCCCGAAGGCGAGGAGCGCGCCTTCGACAAGGAAGTCAGCGAGAATACGGCGGCGTCTCGCGCCCAACGCCATGCGCAGGCCGATCTCACAGGTGCGCTCGGAAACGGAAACGAGCATGATGTTCATCACACCGACGCCGCCCAGGGTGAGCGTTACCGCGGCAATGGTTCCAAGAAAACCCGTCATCGAGCGGAAGATGCCATCGACCATCTGCGCGTTCTCGACCGTATCCCACATGCCGAGAGCGCCCTTATCGTCGGCGTCGAAGCGGTGGTTCCGGGCGAGGACGGCTCTCACCTGCTCTTGCGCGGGCTTCCACGCCTCAAGCGATACGGGAACGTAGACGATATCGTTGACAATTCCGGGCAGGAAGTTCGGATCGTTCGGAGGCAGGTCCCGTTCCACGGTTGAATAAGGCACATAGACCTTGTCCACATCCATCCCGCTGTAGCTGCTGTTCTGATTCTTCTCCTTCATGAGCCCGATGACTTCGAAGGGAATGCCGTTGAGCCGGACCTGCGTTCCCACTACCGTCCCGCGAGTGCCGAACAACTGCTTGCGAACGTTGACGCCAAGAACGCAGACACGCCGGGCTTCGGCCTCGTCGGCTTCGTTCAGGAACCGGCCTTCACCAGCTTCGATGCTGCGGACTTTCGAGTATTGCGGTTCCACTCCGTTAACCGTAAAAGAGCCGCTGTTAAACGGGCTCGCCACGCGCGCCTGGGTCTCGAGTTCACCGATGGCGGTGCGAACGCGGTAGCATTCGGCGCGAATGTCGCGGATATCGTCGTAGTTGAGACGAATGCGGCGGCCCGCCCGCCGTCCCCCGGCCTGCTTTTCCGTGCGGCCCGGAAAGACGATGACGATGTTCTCGCCAAGCTGCTTCGTGTTGTTTCGCTGCCCCTGCTTGAAGCCATCGCCCATGGCGACTATGAGAACAATCGAGGCGACACCCCAGGCGATGCCGGCCATTGTCAGAAAGCTACGCAATTTGTTGCGCGCGAGGTTTGAAAGCACTTGGCGCAGCAGTTCGGCGGCGTAGTCCATGGGATTCCCTAAGGGCAGGCGCCCTAAGGCAAGATCACCTGCTGGCCTTCCTTCAGCCCGCTCGCGATCTCCGTCTTCGAACCATTGCTCACTCCAGTAACCACGGCAACTTTTCGTTTGCCTTTCTCCGATGCGGGGTCGGGAATCTCGACCTCCGTGGATTTGTCCTTCTTATAGAGAATCGCGCCCTCCGGAATCGCCAGCACGCCCTTCCGGTCTTCGAGAATCAACTCCGCATTGGCCGTCATCAGGGCGCGGAGCTTGCCCGACACGTTCGAGATGGAGACGCGCACCTCGAAGGTGGTGACGTTGTCCTTTTCGACGCCCATCGGAGATAGCTTCGTGACCTTGCCGGCGAACTTCTCGTTCTTGAAGGACTCCACCGTGATCCGGGCGAGCATTCCGAGGTAGATCTTTCCAATGTCGGATTCGTCCGCCTTGCCCTTGACGTAGACTTCCGCCATGTCGCCCAGAGTCATGATGAGCGTCGCGCCCGATCCCATAGTCAGGATGGAACTCACGGCGTCGCCCACCTCCCGGTCGCGCGAAAGCACCACGCCCTCAATGGGCGAAACGATGGTGGCGTTTCGCAGATCCTCTTCGTTCCGGGCGACAATGGCGCGCGCCTGTTCGAGTTGCGCCTCCGAACGCTTGATGGCCGCCCTCGCGACGCCAAGATTGACGACCGCGGATTTCTGGCGGTTGACCGCCATCTCGTAATTCTTCTCGGAGTCGTCCCGGAGGTTCTGCGCTATCAAGCCCTCCTTGAACATGTCGTGCGCGCGCTGCATATCACGCTTTAGGAAGGGAACGTCAGGGCCTGCGGCTTCGACCTGATAGCGATCAAGATCGGCGTGGGCGCTGGTGAGCGCGGCCTCCGCGATGCCGAGCGCGGCCTGCGCCTCCCGCAGACGCGGCTGCAAGTCGTTCTTGTCGAGTTCGCAGATGACGTCGCCCCGGCGGACAGCGTCGCCGACGTTGACGGGCAGGCGCAGGATGATGCCGCTTGCCTTCGATTTGATTTCGACCTTCGTGGTGGGTTCGATTTTCCCGGTCGCAACCACTGAGCGGGCCAAGTCGATCCGTTCTACTTTCACTATTTTCTCGGGATCAATCTTGTTTGAAGTGCGTCCGATGGCTTTGATGGAAAAATACGCGCCGCCGCCCAGAGCCAGGAGCAGAATGGGCAGCCATATGTACCATCGCGACTTCTTCCGACTCGACATCTTTTGCTCCATCATCTACTACGATAGCGCCGCCGGAAAGGTTCCGGTATTTGAGACACTGTAAAACGATGAAGCCACTGGAAGTCATTCTCCTGGGACGGATTGCGTCATTAGGTAGAGATGCGCTCGAGGCGCAGTTGAAGGCCGGGCGCGTGCTCGCGACCGTACCCGACCCTGGGGCTGCCGCCAGATTCCCCGGCGTGTTCGAAGCGGTCGACGTGATTGTGGGAGGTCCGCTCACCGAAGCGATTGTGACTCGCGCGGCGCGGCTGAGGCTTGTACACGTTCCGGGCGCTGGTCTCGACGGAATGGGCCTCGACCTGCTCCCGTCCACGGTTCCCGTCGCGAACACCTTTCATCACGAGCGTTCGATCGCGGAGTACGTGTTCACGGCGATGCTACACCTCTCACAGCGGCCCGATCTGTCGGACCGGAGGCTGCGCGAGGGGGCTTGGGCCGGGTTTGTGAACTATGAGCCTCCCGTGATCGAATCGCTCGCCGGATCGACGGTGCTCATCCTGGGTTTTGGGCATATCGGGAAAGAGGTCGCGAAGCGGGCGGAGGCCTTCGACATGCAAGTGATCCCCGTCACGCGTTCCACGCCCGGCTGGCGGGACCGGTTGAGGGAAGCGCGGTATGTGGTGGTCTCGTGTCCCCTGAACGAGCAGACCAGGGGGTTGCTCGGCTCCGCGGAGTTCTCCATGATGAGGCGCGACGCGGTGTTGATCAACGTCGCGCGCGGACCCGTCGTTGACGAACGGGCGCTCTATGAAGCGCTGCGCGACCGCGTCATCGCCTCGGCGGCGATTGACGTGTGGTATCGCTATCCTGGGGCGGCGGACGAGATCTGCTTGCCTTCGAATTATCCATTCCACGAGCTTGGTAATGTGCTGATGACTCCGCACGTGTCGGGCTGGACGAAGCTGACGATCGAAGGCCGCATGCGCGACGTAGCGGACAACGTGGCGCGGCTCGCCCAGGGGTTGCCGCTGCGGAATGTGGTGATTCAGGGTTGAATGCAGACGCGGACGGCGCGAGCGTCCGCGGTCACAGCGCTACTCGATGGAATCCGTCCGCAAGATCGCCGCGACGCGGGCACGCAGGAGCGGCCCTTGGTCGACCGCGGTCTGCGAAACTAGCGGCCAATAGATGCCGAAGTACTCGCGGACAAGAATATTTCGCAACCCCACGATGTCCGGCCATGGCACCGAGTTGTGCCGCGTCGTGATTTGCGGTGTGAGCCGCGCAGCGGCTAGTCCAAAGCTTCCACGATGTCGTTCAGCCGCTGCCGGTCACGCCTCATAGATCAGCCGGGCTTCGGCAAGCACGTCAGCCCGGATGAGTGGCTTGAGGGCTGGCTTCAGTGCCAAGTCTACCCTCCGCCCGAGCAGCGCAGCGAGCTCTCGCATCATCGCCGAAACACCAAGCAACCCTGGGCGCGCCACTGGCATGAAATCGACGAGAGGGTCGACATCGCTATCCGGCCGCATCTCGCCGCTCGCAGCCGAACCGAACACGTACAACTCCCTGACGTTATGCCGGCGGCAGATCTCCGCGATCCGGTTTCTGGTAACTCGATGCCAGCAATGATGGTCATGAGCTGGCCTCCCTCAATCCATTATCCGCCAGTCCGCAAGGGCTGTAGGCAAACGCGCACGGCGCGAGCCTCGAATTGGGCTCCGAGCCAATCGAGCGTCTCGCGGGGCAGGCGGCGCTGGGTGTCTTCGAAGAGTTCTCTTTCTTCGCGCCGGATATGCGCGCGCAACAGGCTGCTCAGTTCGGTAAGCGCGGCCGCCGTTGGCCCAGCCCGTAGCGTTTCCACGATTCGCTCGAACCGGCGGTGCTCGGCAATCAATGCCGCGATGAGGACGGAAACGGCCGGATCACTTCCGAGATACCCGACAACTGCCGGAAACAGCAATTGCTCTTCGAGTTCGAAATGATTCGCAAGTTCGATTTCATAGCGCTCGACCGCCCGCCGGGCCTGCATTGCGACGGATTCGGCTGAACCATCGTCGCGGAGGGCGCGATCGATCAGGACGCAGAGCGCAAGCCCGTTGTGGTGTTGATGCGAAAGCGGAATCAGGCTCGGGTCGCGCAGCATGTTCAGTTGCTACTATAGCGGACATGATGCGTCGTGGAATTGTGCTTTTGGCGGTTGCTTCCGCCGTGCTTCCCCTGGGAATCGCCGCCGATCCGGAATTCGACATCCTGATCGCGGGCGCGAGGATCGTGGATGGTTCGGGAAACCCCTGGTTTCGCGCCGATCTCGGCATCAAGGACGGAGTCATTCGCGAGGTTGGGTATCTTGCGACCGGACGCACGGCAAACCGGCGCATCGACGCCGAAAGCCTTGTGGCCGCGCCGGGTTTCATCGACATGATGGGCGCGACGAGCCTGCCGCTGCTGCTAGACCCGGTGAGCGCGCAGAGCAAACTCCGGCAGGGGATCACAACGATGATGGCCGGAGAGGGAGGCTCGGAAGCGCCGCAAAACGAGCGAACCCTCAAGCTGGAACTGCTTCCTCCGAATGTGCGATGGAGCACTTTTGCCGAATACGTAAAGCTGCTTGAGCAGAAAGGAATCGGGTTAAACGTCGTTCACAACGTAGGCGCGGCGCAAGTGCGGCGCCTGGTGATCGGCGAAGAGGACCGGCCGCCGAGGGGGAGTGAACTTGCATCGATGATGGAGCACGTGGGCCGCGCGGCAATGGAAGGCGCGGCGGGTCTTTCGACGGCGCTCATCTATCCGCCCGGAACCTACGCTTCGAAGCAGGAGCTTGTCGCATTGGCGCGCGCCACGGCGGCGTACGGCGGCTTCTACTCAACGCACATGCGCAATGAAAGCGCGGGCGTGCTCGACGCGATTCGGGAGGCGATGGCGATTGGCGCGGAGGCTGGAGTACCCGTCCACATCTATCATCTGAAGGCAGCGGGAGAAGAAAACTGGCCGCTGATGGCTAAGGCGATCGGACTAATCGCGGAGGCCCGCATGAAAGGCCAGGACGTGACCGCCGACATTTATCCTTACATCCGCAACGGGCTGGGACTCGGATCGTTCATTCATCCGGCGCGCTACGCGAAGGGCGCGACGGCGCTGCGCGCGCAGCTTGACGATCCGAAGATTCGCGCGGAGATTCGCCGGGAGATCGAAACGCGGGCGGATTGGGAGAACTGGTACCGGCATGTGGGCAGGAACTGGGATAACGTTTTGGTGGCGCAGACTCCGCGCAAAGAGGACAAGCGTTTCGAGGGGAAGTCGGTCGCGGAGATCGCGAAACTGCGCGGCACGGACGACTGGACTACGTTTTTCGATCTGGTGCGGCAAGGGGATCCGAGCGTCAACCCGAAGAGCATGAACGAGGAACAGAAGCACCTGGCGTTGAAAGCCGAGTTCGTCAGCTTCTGCACGGACGCCCCGCCCACGAATCCGGCGACGGCCACCGGGGCGCACCCGAGGGCATTCGGTTCGTTCCCGCGAATCCTGGCGAAATACGTGAGAGAGGAACGGGTCATTACGCTCGAAGCGGCCATCCGCAAGATGACCTCGCTTCCCGCGAACCGGCTTCAGCTCTACGACCGCGGCCGCATCGCGCCAGGAATGGCGGCGGACGTTGTTTTGTTCGATCCGGAACGCGTGCGGGACACAGCGACGTTCGAAAAGCCGTTGTCGTACCCGGAAGGGCTGCCGTACGTGATCGTCAATGGCAAACTGGCAGTGGACCAGTCGAAGGATTCCGGCGAGCGGGCCGGGCGCGTGCTGCGGGGGAAGGCGAGACTGTAGACGTTCGGGCGCGATTTACTCCGCGCGCAATGCGTCCAGCGGAGAAATCGTACTCGCCCGAAAGGACGGAATCAGGCTCGCAATCAACACGGATGATCCCAGCGCCGGAATTGCAGTGGCAATGACTACCGGATCGTATTGGTTGACGCCAAATAGCTGGCTGCCTGCGAACCGGCCCGCCGCCAGGGTCAACGGAACGCCCAGCAGCAATCCGAACGAAGTCAGAACCAGTACGCCGCGGAGAATCAATGCGAGTACGCTGCCCCGATCCGCACCGAGTGCCATGCGTACCCCGATCTCGTTCGTGCGGCTTCCAACTAATAGTACTGCCAACGGTCGTTCGCCTCGGTTTTCAGAATGATGCCGTGCGTGTGCGCTCTGTGCGACGAAATGGTCACCAGCGCGAGACCTACCGCCAGCACTGAGGCGAGCACCCCGATCTTCTTACCCGTGGGGTCGGTTTCGTGACCTTCATGATGGATCTCAAGTTCAGCCATCTTCGCTTTCTCGTATCAATCCGCCGGAAGTTGTCCTTCCGGGAGCAGCGCGCCCTTCTCCAAATGCCTGATCTTTGTTGCGGAGCGGGCAGCATGCGCGTCGTGCGTCACCATGACGATGGTCTTTCCATATTCTTTGTTCAGCCGGGAAAGTATGCTCAGCACTTCCTGCGCGGAGGCCGCGTCCAGATTGCCCGTGGGCTCGTCGGCAAGAATCAGAGCGGGATCGGTCACGATGGCGCGCGCAATAGCGACTCGCTGCTCCTGGCCGCCCGAAAGCTGTCGCGGAAAGTGGCCAAGCCGGTCTCCCAGCCCGACAAGCTTGAGCGCGGTGGTCGCGTGATCGAGGCGCTCCTGCTTGTTCAGATTCGTCAGCTTGAGCGGCAATTCCACGTTCTCGAGAGCGGTTAGTACTGGAATCAGATTGAACTGCTGAAATATGAAGCCAACGTTGTGGTTCCGCCACCGTGCAATCTCCCGGTCGCTCAGGGCGCGAAGATTCTCGCCCAGAACCCGGATTTCTCCGCCCGTCGCGTAGTCCATGGCTGCGATCAGGTGCAGGAGCGTCGATTTCCCGGATCCTGACGGCCCCATCAAGGCGACGAATTCGCCCTTATGAATGTCGATATCCACGTCCTGGAGCGCGATGATGTGAAACTCGTCGCGAACGAACTCTTTGGTGAGCGCGCGCGCCTGAATTACCGTTTCTTCCATGGTCAACCTTTCTTCCGCTGAATGGCGTCGCCGTCTTTGAGAGCCGCCGGCGGATTGACTACCAGATCTTCGCCGCCGATCAGACCCTCCTCCACCCGCACGCCCTGACTCGTCGCAGGTCCGGCCTTGATCACGCGCCGTATGGCCTTGCCGCCGAGGAGCACGAAAACGGCGTCGCCCCGAACAGCCGACGCCGGTATCGTCAGAACGGCCTTTGCCGGAGCGCCCGCTGATGCCGGCTTCTCATCGGAGAGAAACGCTACGCTCGCATTCATTTCGGGCCGAAGATAGGAATCAGGATTATCCACTTTCACCTTGACCTGTACAGTCGCCTTCTGGCGATTCGCCTCGGGGGATATCTCGTTGATTGCGCCTTTGTACTTACGGTCGGGGAAGGCGTCGGTAGTAATGATCCCGCGTTGATTCGCCTTTAGCCGCGCGAAATCGTTTTGACTGATGTCCAGTTCCACCTGCAGATCGTTGAGATCGGCAAGCGACACGACGTAGCCCTTTGCGCCCCGTTCACCCACAAAACTCGTGGTGACGAACTCGCCCTTTTCGACGGCGCGCTCAAGAATAGTGCCTGAACTAGGCGCGCGGATGACGGTGTTGTTGAGCTGTGTCTGGTAGAACGCGACGGAGCCGCGGGCCTGTTCGATCTGCCCGCGAACGGCCTCAATCTGTTCCGCGCGAGGGCCGATCCGCGCCAACTCAAACGTGCGCTCGAGCGAACGGACGCGCGCCGCCGCGGAATCGTGTCGTCCTCTCGCATCGTCAAGCTGTTGCTGGGGCGACACCGTGGCCGCGACGAGCTTTTCGACGCGAGACAGGTTGATGCGGCTGTTTTCGAGGTCGGCCTTGGCCTGATTAAGATTTGCCTCGGCAACGGCAACCTCTTCCGGCCGCGAACCATTGAGGAACTCTTTTAGACGGGCTTCAAGGTTCGCCAACTGTCCCGTCGCCTGCTGAAGCTGCGCCCGGTACTCGTCGTCTTCGAGCCGGACGATGATCTGGCCTTCCTTGACCTTGTCGGCCTTGTCGACGCCGATCCAGGCTACCTTACCAAGAACCTTCGACGCCACCTGAATCTTGTGATGCGCCACTATGTAACCCGTGGCGTTCAGAATCACGCCCGCCTCCGAACCGGAACCACCGGCCTGCGCGGACTGCACGCGGATCACGTCCAATTCCACCGGAGCGTTCAGCTTGCCATATACGAAGCGTCCCGCGCCAAGCGCCGCGAAGAAAAGCACCCCGCCCACAATCCAGCGGGTGGCCCAGCGCGCGGGCTCGGGCGAGCGCTTCCTGGTACGGTCAATCCGGAGGTCCTTCAAATCGGCGCTCATACTGGATTAGACTTCGCGCAAGGCCACAAGGATTTCCTTTTTTGAGGCCATTCGTGCGGGAAAGAAACCGCCAAGTGCGCCGAGGACCACGGCGAACGTGACCCCCGTAGCCATGATCGGAAACCCGATGCTGAAGTCGAACGCGATTTCACTAAAGGTCACGAAGTTCGACATACCCGTGGTAACGCCGTTTAGAGGCAGCACGAGGAGGCATCCCAGAACGCCGCCAAACAAGGCCAGGAGAACGGATTCCACAAAGAAGCTGAACAGAATACTGCCGCGTGAGAAGCCCAACACGCGCAGGGTGCCGATCTCCCGCGCGCGGCGGGCGACTGCCGCGTACATGGTGTTCATGGCGGCGAAGCTGCTGCCCACGGCCATGATCGCCGAGATGAACATTCCAAGAAATTGAATAGGCAGCGCGGAACTTGTCTGGGATTCGTAATATTCCACTTCGGTGCGCGCGCCCATGTTTAGCCGTTGGTCGTTATTGATGTCATTGACCAGCGCCGCCGCCGTGACTGCGTCGGCCGCGCGGACCAGAGCCGCACTCAAGACTTCGGTTCGCTGGAAATCGGAACTTACCTGGTTGAGGTCGGCGAAGATCTCGCTGTTGTTGGCGGACTTTCCCGCGTCCATGATCCCAACCACCTCCCACTCGCCGCGCCCGAATCGCAACTTCTGGCCAAGGGTGGAAGCCGGGAAACGGGCAGCGATGGACCTGCCCACGACAACCTCGCGCTTGCCGGTTTCGAACCACCGCCCCGTCGAAATCCGGATACCTTCGCGCATCTCGATTCCTATCGGCGACAGACCGCGAAGAGTGACGTTACTCCCGTCCGGATTCGAAACACTGGGCAGATTGATCACGGTCACGATCTCAAGAGACGCCATCGGCTCGCCCGCCTTGTTCCGGGCAATGCCGGCCTTAAACTTCAGGTCCTGATATCCGGTACGCGTAAAGTTGCTCGTGAGTTCCGAATCAGATCCCTTCCGCATTACCAGGACATGCAGTGGATTTCCCGACGCTGTGAACGCTGTCCGAAGTCCATCGACGAGGGCGAGGATCGAGAGCAGCACCGCGACGGTAAGCGCGATACCGAGCGCAGTCATGATCGTGGTGGTTTTTCGGACTACGAGGTTTCGAAGGTTGTAAGAAAGGGGAATCGCCATTAGTCTGGTCCAGGCTTGCCGGCGCTAATCGGACGCGCGCAACGCTTCAACGATAGGCGTGCGCGACGCGCTCCAGGCCGGCACGGCCGCGCTCACCAGCCCGATGACCGCTGCCACGCCGACACATGCCGCCGCCACGGACGGCGCAAGAGACAGCGTTTTCAATTGTTGGATGAACACGGGCGCGCTTCTCACCGCTCCGCATAACACCGACGCCAACCCGCACCCGATAATCCCGCCGATTACGGAGATCGCCACCGCCTCGCTGAGGATCATTCCCAGAATGGCCCCAGGCGTGAACCCAAGCGTTCGAAGCACGCCAACTTCCTTCACACGCTCGCGCACTGACATCGCCATGGTGTTCGCGGAAACAAGCATGATCGTAAACGTCACCGCCGCGCAAATGCTGAGAAGAAACAATTTCACATTTCCCAAGGCGGATACGAAGCCCAACTGGAACGCCTGTTCGGCCTCGGTCTTGGTCTCCGCCGCCGAGGAATTCCGGAATCGCGCGTCGAGCGCGCTCGCGATGCGAGGCACGGATTCGGGGCTGTCGGCTAGAATATTGAACGTGCCGGCGAAGCCTCGCCGTCTAACCGGCAGGCTTTCCTCAAGGTATTCGCGATTAAAATAGAGCGTCTCGTTACCGATACCGGCTTCGTAGATGGCGCGGATGGTCAATTCCAGGTTCATGGGAAAAATGTCGCCCACGATCGTGATCTTGTCGCCGAGCTTCCAGCCGTACTTGTCGGCCAGCGCCTTGCCCACCAGACACGCGGACCGTTCCCGCTGAAACGCCTTCTTCTGATCTTCGGGGACCTTCATCTCGCCATGGATCGTGAAGAGGCGGTCGGGCTCCGAGGCGAAGCGGGCGAACATGTTCTCGGGACGGCTGTCCTTGTACTTGCCGCCAAACCACTGCGAAATCATGACCTCGCGAACACCAGGGATCTGCTTGATCTGCTCCCGATACGCCTGCGGCATCTGGAAGGTGAGCGAAACGCGGTTCCGCGTGACCAGCCGTAGAGCCTGTTCGGGCGGCGGATCGCTGAAGTAGAACGCGTGGTAGATGGCCATCAGGACGCCGAGCAAACAAAGGGACGCGCCAATACTGACGATCGTCAACGTAGTGCGGCGGCGGTTGCGCCAACAGTTCTTGACCACCAGCGGCAGATAGCGGAACATAAGGATACCTTAATTCTAACGTATGAACGAAGAATTCATGCGCGAAGCGCTGACCCTCGCGCGCGAAGCCGAAACCGCGGGTGAAATTCCTGTGGGGGCCGTGGTGGTAGTGGACGGGCGCGTGCTTGGACGTGGCCGGAACTCCTCTGTTGGCCTGCGCGATCCAACGGCGCATGCTGAAATTTTGGCGCTACGTGAAGCCGCGGCAGCCGCGGGGAACTACCGGCTCGAAGGCGCCACTCTGTTTGTCACGCTTGAGCCATGTGTGATGTGCGCGGGGGCGCTGGTGACGGCGCGAGTGAAACGGCTCGTCTTCGGATCGCGCGACCTTCGATTCGGCGGCGTGCGGAGCAAGTTCTGTGTGGCCGATTCGGAATTGCTCAATCACAGAGTGGATGTCGTGGAAGGCGTACTCGCCGCCGATTGCGTGGAACTCATGCAGCGGTTCTTTCGCGAGCGGCGGCGCTGATCGAGCCGCGCGGCGACATTCCACCTCACGCTACAATAGGAAAGCATGCGACGCCGCCAGTTCCTCTCCGCTTCGCTAGCTGTACCCCTTGCTTACGCCGCCGAATCCGGCACGGCCACCGTGCGCGGTAAACTTACCCAGCTGGAGGGTAAGGCCCCGGCGCTCGAAACGCAGGAGCACAAATTCATTCCACTCGGTGGCGACCTGGCGACGCTCGGCGTCCTTCAGGACAAGCGCCTCGCGGGCGTCGATCTTGAAGCCCTCGGCGAACCTTCGCCAGGCGGCGCGTTCCAGGTGGGCCCCATCCACACGAAAGCCATGTTTGTCCACAAGGACGGCAGTCGTCTGCTCATCACCTACTGGTGCGACTTGTGCTCCATCCGCACTTACACGCCTGGCGTCTGCTGGTGTTGCCAGGAGGAAACCGCTGTCGATTTGCGCAAACCGGAGGCAGAATGAAATCAGCGCTCGCCGTTCTCGCGTCGCTCGCGCCCGCCATGTCACAAGCCGCCAACTATTCCGCCGTCACTGTACCCGTCGACGGCATCAATGTCGTGCGCCTCACCGACGCCGCCACACACACGGAAGTCGCTATCGTGCCTTCCATCGGCAACATGGCGTATGAAATGAAAGTGAACGGCAAGAACGTTTTCTGGACTCCGTTCAAAGGCCCTGCCGAACTTCGCGCAAAGCCCGCGCTCGCCGGCAATCCCTTCCTCGCGCCCTGGGCCAACCGCATCGATCAGGATGCATTCTACGCCAACGGCAAGAAGTATAGCTTCAATCCCGATCTCGGCAACCTGCGCCGGGATGGCAACCAGAAACCAATTCACGGCCTGATTCTCTTCTCCGAGTGGACCGCGGTCGAAGTCAAGGCGGACGAGAATTCCGCACGCCTCACCAGCCGCTTCGACTTCTGGAGGCAGCCGGACCTGATGGCGCAGTTTCCCTTTGCCCATTCGCTCCTCATGACTTACCGCCTCTCGAAGGGCGTGCTCGAAGTCGAAACTATCATCGAAAACCTTTCGACGGCATCGATCCCCGTGGCTGTCGGTTACCACCCCTACTTCCAGGTTCACGACGCTCCGCGCGACAAGTGGAAAGTGCATCTTTCCGCCCGCGATCACCTGACGCTCTCGAACCTCCTGATCCCCACCGGCGAGAGGAAGCCCGTCGCGTTCCCCGATCCCGTCCTGCTCGAAGGCACGCAGCTCGATGATGTCTTCAGCGGCCTCATCCGCGGCTCCGATGGACGCGCCGTGTTCTCCGTTCAAGGCGATAAGCAGAAGGTGAGCGTCATTTATGGACCGAAATACACCGTCGCCGTGGTCTACGCGCCGAAGGGCCGCGACTTCATCTGTTTCGAACCGATGTCCGCCGTGACAAACGCGTTCAATCTTGCACACGCAGGCGTGTACAAGGAGTTGCAGACCGTTCCCGCCGGCGGCGTATGGAAGGAAAGCTACTGGATTGCCCCATCCGGTTTCTGACGTAATCGTCGTGGGGGCGGGCATTGTTGGCTCCTCCGTCGCCTGGCGCCTCGCGGAACGGGGCACGCGTGTCACTTTGCTCGACGCCGGTGGAATGGGCTGCGAGGCAAGCTGGGCTGGCGCGGGGATGCTCGCGCCCGGCGGCGAAATAGATGCGCCTTCACCGTTTGCGGATTTCTGCATCGAAAGCCTCAAACTCTACCCGGATTTCATCGCCGCGCTCGAGTCCCAATCGGGCACGAAAATCGATTTTCAGGAAGGCGGCGCGGTCGAATTAGCCCTGGACAAAGACGAGTGGAGTACTCTGCGTGCGCGCGCCGAAACGCAGAAATCCCTGAGCATTCCATCCACGGTACTCGAGGGTGCGGACATTCGCGCTTGCGCTCCCCTGCTCCGCAAGCCGGTCGCGGGAGCGCTCTATTACCCCGAAGATTCGCACGTCGATCCGCGCGATGTGATGAAAGCGCTTCGTGCCGCGTGCCTTGCGCGAGGCGTCACCATTCTCGAAGGCTGGCCCGTCGCGTCGATCCTTGGCCATGCTGGAGCGGTCGAGTTGGTTGGCCACAGAGGCAAGCTGTCCGCAGGTACTGCGGTCCTCGCGGCGGGTGCATGGAGCGGCGGGATCAGCGTGGCCGTGAACGGCGTTTCGCAGGACCTGCCGGCCACGGTTCCCGTCAAGGGACATTTGTTGGCCTACTCTTTGCCGGCGAATGCGCTACCTTCCATCATCCGGCACCACAACACGTACCTGCTGCAGCGTTCGACGGGATTTGTGGTCGCGGGCACTTCGACGGAGCGCGCCGGGTTCGACCGCTCGATCGATGCGGGCGTCGTGGAGGGAATCAGGAGCCGCGCCGAGGATCTGTGTCCCGTGCTTCAGACCTACGGTCCCCCCATGCCGTGGATCGGTTTCCGGCCCGGACTTGAAACCCCGGAGACCGATGGACCGTGTATCCGGCGTCTGCCGGATTCAAACGTATGGCTCGCGTATGGGCATTACCGAAACGGGATTTTGCTCGCGCCCGCGACGGCGCGGCGCGTTTCGGAAGAGATCGCGGGTGACGGATTGGCATGATCGTTCGGGTTTGTAAACTATCGCGCTTGCCAGCCACGTGGTCCAGGGGCACGGAGCACGACGGTCATTGAAGTGAAACCTCGGCGGACGCGCCGTTTTCGCTCACGGGTCTCGGCCCCGCTGTAAAACTTGCTACCGTTATTCTGATGAGCAGGCTCGAAGAGCTACGGAAAAGGCGCGCGGCTGCCGAGTTGGGGGGCGGCGAAGAGCGAAAACGGCGTCAGCATCAGGAGGGTAAGCTCTCCGCGCGCGAACGAATCGATTTTCTCCTGGACGAAGGCACTTTCGAAGAGCTCGACAGGCTTGTGACTCACCGCTGCCGCGATTTCGGCATGGAGGAGCAAGTTGTGCCCGGCGACGGCTTTCTCACGGGCTGGGGCTACGTCGATGGCCGCCTGGCATATGTGTTTGCTCAGGATTTCACCGTCTTCGGCGGCTCGCTTTCCGAGACGAATGCCCAGAAGATCTGCAAGCTGATGGATCTTGCGTTGAAGAACGGCGCGCCCTTAATCGGCCTGAACGATTCCGGCGGAGCGCGCATCCAGGAGGGCGTACTCTCGCTTGGCGGTTACGCCGATATTTTCCTTCGCAATACGCTCGCCAGCGGAGTCGTCCCGCAAATATCTGCCGTCATGGGACCGTGCGCCGGCGGTGCGGTTTACTCGCCGGCCATCACCGACTTTGTTTTCATGGTGAACGGCACCGGGTACATGTTCGTCACGGGCCCGGATGTGATCAAGACCGTAACGCATGAGGATGTCACCAAGGAAC
>SHUI01000069.1 GCA_009697455.1 Bryobacterales bacterium | reverse complement strand
TGTAGGTCTCATCGACCCGCCACGACTTGTTGGTCGGCTTGAGATGGCGGCGCAGCCGCTGATCCAGCTCTGGACCGTAGCGCTGAACCCAGCGCCAGATGGTGGTGTGGTCGGCCTCCAAGCCGCGCTCCACCAACAGGTCCTCGACATCGCGCAGGGAAAGCGAATACCGCAGGTACCAACGAACCGCGCACAGGATGAACTCGGGCTCGGTCTGTCGCCCTTTGAACATCGCCGGTCGAGGTGTCTTCTACACGATCTTTCCAGGCTACCAGTAGGCCCGTCCCGCTGTTGCAACACATCCGAGAATGGTCTTCAGCCACGAGCAGGCGAACAGGGCGAGTTCCGAAGACGCCGCTCCTTTTCGACTCCGCTGCCGGAATCGAGACAGTCCAGCTTTCAGCGCACCGCCGCGAGCGCGGTCTCGCGTGATTTCTGCGCTTGCAGGAACGCGAGCAGGTCCGTGAACTCGGCGCGGGTCAGGCTTTCGTCAAGGCCCTCGGGCATCAGCGATACGTCCGACGCTTTCATTGAAATCACTTTGTTGCGCGGAATCCTGACCTCCGAATCCGGCCCCGTGACCAAGACCACTTCACCGCCGATGCCACCGCCGCCACGGACGCCCGCGTATGTATCTTCAGCGGTCTCGACCCTGTAAATTTCGTGACCCGGCACGAAACTCGCGCTCGGGAATACGATGGCCTCCAGCAGGTCGTGACCTGACCGGATCGCGCCCACTGCCGTCAGATCCGGTCCCACGTGCCCGCCCTGTTTGCCGATCGTGTGGCAACTCCCGCACGCGACCTTCTCGCCGAAAAAGATGCGCCGCCCGCGCCCGGCGTCGCCCCCCGCCGTCAGCAGCGGTTCCATCTTCTCGAGCCGCGCGACTCGCTCGCGCTGCATCGCCACTACCCGGGCGAGAAGAGGGGCGGCCGCCGCCTTCACCGCCGCCGGATACTTCGCCAGAACTTCTTCGAGACGCCGTCCGTCGGGTTCGCCGATCGACACCTGGGACTTGCGCAGGCCCGCCACAAATGCCGCGCCAACGGCCTCGGATTGGGAATTCCGGAAAGCGTCAAAGAGGCTGGGTAGAATGAGCGCGTCGGCCTTCGCGAGTTCGTTCGCAGCGAGCGCCAGCAATTGCAGCTCGCTGAGCTTCGCACGCACCAGCGCCTGCACCGAGGAGAGCCGGAGATTGGCATCGGTCTTCGGATCGAGTCCGCCGAGCAGGAATTCGAAGCCATTTTCGTCGATCGCCTGTTTACGCGGAATCAATGCACTCCACGCCGACGTACGCAGTTCCCGCGACGCCTTGGCATCGTTCGCGATCTTCTCCAACTTACCGTCCAGAAACGAAACTCCGCGCGCCCTGAGAATCGAAATCGCGCGCGCGTCGAGGTTCTCGCCAATAGCCGCGACCCACGACTCGGGGAATTTATTGATGGAACAACGCTCAATGGTATCGAGCAGGAAACCACGCTGGCGCCCGTTGAGCAACCCAGCCACCATCGCCTGAGCGCCTGGATCGCCGCAAAATGCAAGCAGGGCTTCCTTGACGCCGTCACGCTCGTCCGCCGCGAATTCCTTCGAGCGCAGACGCTCTTCGAGAAAAGCCAGTACCTCGGCAGACCAATCCGGATGATGCGCGACGACCCACAGCGCCGCCGCGCGCAAGTCTTTGCGCGGCTCCGAAAGAAAAGGCGTCAACTGCTTGCGGTCAAGCGCCTCCAATTGATCGAGCGCGATCAACGCGGTCTTGCGGATGCCTGCGTCGCCGTGCGTTAGCGCGGCCTTCAGCGGTTCGTCCTGCTTCAGTTCGATGAGCGCGTAAATGATCGAGTGCTCGACGAAGCGGTCCGCGACTCCGCCGGCCGATCCGGCAAGCAGCGCCGGGACCGCCCGTGCATCGCCGATTTGTCCAAGCGCAGCCGCGGCCTGCCGTTTCGCCGGAGGTTCGTTGCTCCGCGTCATCTCCATCAAGAAATCCACGGCAAGCCGGTCACGCGCCATGCCCGCGGCCCGCGCGGCCGCCGTTCGTACCCGGAAGTTCGAATCGCGCAACGCCGCGCGCACGGCTTCGAGCGCTTCGGGGGTGCCTATCCGGTAGAGCGCCCAGACCGCCACCGCTCGCGTTTCCCAGGATGCCGATTTCTCCCGCAAGCTCTTCAACGGCGAAACGCCGCTCGCTTCGACCAACGTTTCGACGGCGCGGTCGCGTACGGCGAAGCGAGCGTCGTCGAAGTGGGCGGCGGTCAGCTTCAAATCAAGACCTCGCGGGTCCTTCAAACGCGGCGCGCCCTCTTTGCGAACACGGTATACGCCACCCTTGAACTCGGGCTTCGACACGCGCGAAATCGGGCACCCGTGGATGAACCACGCCCCGGTGTCTACTACGATGAGACTGCCGTCGGCATCTTCCATCACGTCGGTCGGATGGAAGTCCGGATCGGACGAAGTTAGAAAGTCGGAATCCTCCGTTCGAAACGTGGCGCCCTCGCGGAACAGGATGTGTCTCTGTATGCGGTGCGGATTGAACTGCGCCGAGAAGAGATTACCCTCGAATCCAGCTCCGAAAGTCTTGCTGCGATAACGCGCAAGACCCGAGGGTGCGATGCGGGCGAACTTCGTCATCACGGGCATCAGTTCGCCCGTGCGTTTGAACTCACTTACCACGGGATACCATTTAGGGTAAACGCCGCCTTCGACGAAATGCAGCAGGGCGTCGCGCTCGCCGTCGCGGGGATCGACGAAGTACGTCATCGTGCCGATGGTCTCACCTGAAGGCGTGAACGCGAGTTCCACCGGATTGTCGAAGCCCCCGCCCGCGAACCACTCGAGGCCCGTGCCGTCGGGCCGCACGCGCCAGATGCGCGAAGCCTTGCCTTCGAATGTCGTGCCCTCCATGGTCTTGATGTTGAACCCGTGGCGTCCGTCGGTCAGATACAGCCACCCATCGGGACCGAAAAATGGACCGTGCAGGCTTGCGGCGTTCGACGAAAGATTCCATCCGGTCACGACGACGCCGCGCTTATCCGCGATACCGTCGCCGTTCGTGTCTTCGAAACGTAGAAGGTCCGGTGGTGACGCCACGTAGAGTGCGCCGCGATACCACACCGCGCCGGCAGGCAGGGTCAACTTGTCGGCAAAGACGGTGCTCCGGTCATAGATGCCGTCGGCGTTCTCGTCAACCAGCATGCGGATGCGGAATTCGGGGTTCCCGGCCATCTGCGCGTTGGTGATATTGTTGCCGGAAGATTCGCACAGGAACAGCCGCCCGCGATCGTCGAGCGTACCCATCATCGGATACGTGACAAGATCAGGGCCCGCTACCTGCTGCACGCGGAAGCCTGCTGGAACGCGGATCGCGCCAAGCCCGCTCGGGGCCTCGCTTCGAGGAGAATTCGCACCACCCAAGGCAAGAAACGCAGCCGTGAGAAGCAACACCACCACCGCTGCGACGGCGAAGCCTGACCGCCTCATCGACATCCTAGCCGCTGCGCCTCGTCATCTGATCGAGTTTGCGCAGCAGACCTGGAACGTTGGCGGGCGCGTCTTTATCTTCGTACTCCAGGGCGAGATATCCGCGATAGCCGGCTTTCTTCAGGATCCCAATGACGCGCGGCCAGTCGCCCGGTACGCGATTCCCGGCGTCGTCGCGAATTTCAGCTTTTACTTGTACGTTGACGGCTTGCGGGGCGAGCATCTCGATCTGCGCCCAGGCGTTCTTCTCGAAGTTGCCGGTATCGAGGTTGATGCCAACCGCGGGCGAGTCCACTTTTTTCACGATTTCGAGGATGCGGGCGGCGGTCGCCGTAATGCCGCCGTGATTTTCGAGACCAAGCACGATGCCGCGCTTCCCCGCGTATTCAGCCGCGGGCTTCAGCGTTTCCGCGCACCATGCCGCCGCCTGATCCTCGGTCGAGTCCTTGGGCACCTTACCCCCGAAAACCCGAATATGACCCGCGCCCAGCTTCTCGGCGGCATCGATCCATTTGTTGATCGCCGCAGCCTCGTCTTTCCGCTCCTGTGGCGTGGCCCGGGTCATTTCCGTGCGGATGGAAATACTGTAGATCTCGACGGCGTTACGGTAGGCGAGCGAGCGGAGCGGGATCAGGAAGCTGTCGGACGTATCGGGAAACCAGTAGACCGTCGTATCGAGACCATCGACACCGGTTTCCGCCGCGAGCGTCACCAGATCGCTGTATGTCATCTTTTTTTTCGCCAATTCGTCACGATAGGAATACGCGCAAAGGGCGGACCGGAGTCGCGGCTGCTGCCCGGGGGCAGCGCTTGCTACTCCCGCCAAGATCGGCGTGGCGGCGTATTTTAATAGGTCCCGGCGGTTCATAATGGAGCTCCCTAGTTCGATACTATATCACCGGATTCCCTTTGGCCGTTACGGAGAAATCCGCAAATTTACACCGCGCGGGCAATTTCTGGTCTAGACTTCCCGCCGGAATCGCTGTACACTACAGTCAGACTAGACGCCTTTTACCACTCATGATTCCAGGCCGAAACTTCCCTCCCCGCAGACCTGCACGTAGAGAAAACGTCAACGAAACAATCCGGGCCAGAGAAGTCCGCGCCGTCTTTCCGGACGGAACGGCCGAGATCATGCCCACCGCGGCGGCGCTCAGGAAGGCTCAGGAAATGGGCCTCGATCTGGTGCTGGTTTCCGCAACGGCCGTGCCCCCGGTTGCGAAAGCGATCGATTACGGCCACTACCAATACGAGCTCAAGAAGAAGCAGCACGAGGCAAAGAAAAAACAGCACGTTGTCCAGGTCAAAGAACTAAAGTTCCGGCCTAATACCGACGATCACGATTATGACTTTAAGAAGAACCACGCTATCCGGTTCTTGCAGGAGGGAAATCGTGTAAAGGCGGTAGTACAGTTCCGGGGCCGGGAAATCGCGCACACAGATCTTGGCCGGAAGCTGCTCACACGTTTCGCCCTCGATCTCGCGCCTTATGGAAACGTCGAAAGTCCGCCCCGCATGGAGGGGCGAAACGCCCACATTCTGATTTCCCCCGGAAAGACTTCAAAGAGCGCTTAGGGCGCCTCGGGACTGGTAACGCCCTGTAAACGTTCAGTATTCTCAAACGGGGCCATTGCCCAAAAGAGCGACATGGCTGTGGGACGTTGGGACTCAGGTACTAGCACTGATTTTCCGGGAGTGGAACTGTGCAGGCAGGTACGGAGTGTTAAAATCAAAGTTAAAGTCCGGGTCGCGTAATGTATAAAGCTTTCTTTGGCTTGTCAGAGTACCCGTTTAATCTAAGTCCCGATCCTTCATTCCTGTACCGCAGCAAGCAGCATGAAGAGGCTCTGGCCAACCTCATTTACGGGGTTCAGAGCCGCAAGGGTTTTATTGTGTTGTCGGGCGAGGTCGGCACGGGCAAGACCACCATGCTCGAGTGCCTTCGGGATTTCCTGAGTTCTCAGTAGATTACCTTTACCTATCTTTTCAACTCCCAGATCACCGTCGAGCAGTTCTACGAGATGGTGGCCTACGATCTCGACCTTAAGGTTCCGAAAGCGACCAAGACGGAAGTGTTGTTTGCGCTCAACCAAATGCTGCTTGAGCGTGCAACCGAGGGCGGAACCACGGTTCTGATCGTCGACGAAGCGCACAACCTGGAGTGGGCGGTCCTCGAAGAAATCCGGATGCTTGGGAACCTGGAAAACCGCCGCGGCAAGCTGCTGCAAATCGTCCTCGCGGGCCAACCGGAACTCGACCGAAAGCTGGACGCGCCTGAATATCGCCAACTGAAGCAGCGTATCGCCCTGCGCTGCGTTCTCGCGCCCTTTCAACTTTCCGAATGCACCGAGTATATTCACTCACGTCTTCACAGGGCCGGGTTGAGCGATGTTAGCGTCTTTCCGCCGGACATTCTGGAAGAGATTCACGCGCGGACCCAGGGCATTCCACGCATTGTCAACGCTCTCTGCAACAACCTGCTGCTGACCTCATTCGCGCTCGAGACCAAGGTTGTGACGAATGAAATCCTCGATGAAGTAAGCCAAGACATGAGGCTCGACTGGTCAAGGCGGGAAGCGCCGCGAATAGAGCCTCACACGGTCCCATTCCGGGAACAGGCGCCCTTGCCGACGCGGGGCTGACGCTGCGGTTCGGCCGAGCAGGCTGAGAGCGCCGGGTTACAATGATCCCAGTGCTGAGACGAGATCTTCTCCTTGCCGCGATCCCCCTTCCCTGGAGCAAAAAAAGAGGTACCGGGTCGGATGCGGTCGCCTACGTGGCGAACCAGCGGGGCAAGTCCGTTGCGGCGGTCAGCCTGAATTCGTTTGCCGTGACGGCGCAGGCGCATCTCGGCGTTGAACCCGGCGCAATTCTTGCTCATCCTTCGCGGCCCGCGATCTACGTACTCGCGCCAGCCCGAGGGACGATCATCGAACTCGACAGCGAGCGGCTTTCTGTTCGGCGATCCTTGCGCGTGGCGCCGCAGGCAAGCGCGATTCGCCTGTCCGCCGACGGTAAATACCTGTGGGCACTGTCTGCCGCGGCGCGATCGCTGGCAAGAGTGGCGGTGGACTCGCTCGAGGTTTCTGGCGCCATCCGGCTTTCGAGGACTCCCGTCGATTTCGATCTGCAACCGCTGGGCGGCTTGGCCGCCATTGCTCTCGAAGGCGGTGGCGTGGCATTGGCGGATACGGCCAACTTTCAGGTTAAGGCGACGATCGCTTCCGAAGATCCCCGCGTCGTCCGTTTCCGTTCCGATGGCCGGCAGGTGATCGTCGGGAACCGTTCGGCCCGGACGCTTACGATCGCGGACGCCGCGACAGCCAAGGTCGTTGTGAACCTTCCACTGCCGGTCGAGCCAGAGAATTTTTGCTTCAAAACCGATGGAGGGGAGTTGTTCATTACGGGCCGCGGCATGGACGCGGTAGTTGTGGCGTACCCCTATCGGACCGAGGTCAAGGAGACGGTCCTGGCAGGAAGAGCTCCGCGCTGGATGGCTGCTTCGACGTCGCCAGAGTTGCTCCTGGTGGCGAATCCCGAGGCAGGCGACGTGACCATTCTTGAAATTGAGACGAACAAGCTTGTCGCGGTTGTGACCGTCGGCACCGAGACGGGAGAGATTGCGGTCACACCCGACAGCCAGTATGCGCTGGTGCTCAACCGGCAGTCCGGGCACCTCGCGGTAATAGGCCTTTGGAACGCGACAACCACACGCAGCAAGACGGCGCCGCTATTCACGATGATTCCGGTGGGCGCGGGGCCAGTGGCCTTGGCCGTGCGGGCGGTTTAGTTTAGTAGGAAGCGGGCAGCAGACAGCGGCGGAACGAATCGATGTGCGCCAGGGGGCGTTTCGGGATTGCCGCGCCGCGATCCCGGAACTGGTCCGCCACGCGGCATTGTCCATCAGCCGTTGACTGCTGTCATCCGGGTGTTTAGCTGGTGCATGTCGGGGTCGCCACCTGTCTACCGGCCTGTCCACCGGCTACCGTATGCTCACTGCCGTCCCTACACGCTCACCACAGGGCACGGAGAATGCCGTATCACGGAGTATCCATGCGCCCGAAGCCGTGCAGCTCCCGCCGTGGCCCGCCCGATAACCACCAGGTCCGCGCCGTGCTTCTCCGCCGCGGCACGAACCAGTTACCGCCGGATCGCCGCCGTGCACGCAGATCTCCGCGATGACGCCGTGCACGGTCCCGAACTCCAGTGAGCAGCCTTCTCGCCTCCCACTCAAGTCCTTCGCGGATTTCCGAGTCCAGATACATGGCCGGCCGGCCTTCGACCGCGGGCGTGGCATGCACAAGTGTCAGTTGCGCCATATGCTCCTCGGCCAATTTCGCCGCCCACAGGATCGGCGCGTCGGAGTGCGGGCCAAGATCGACGGCGCAAATCACGTTCCTGCAATGGATCGCCTCAAGCGGGGGAGCTTCTTGCATGTGTACTCCCGTCCAGACGGGACACCGAGCGTCGTGCAGAATCTTGGATGTGACCGACCCCAGAAGAAAGCGCCGGAAGGTGCCGAACCCGTGGGTGGGCATCATGATCAGATCAGCGCCATTTTCCGGAGCGTACTGGACGATCTTCTGCGCCGCGCCCCGGCAGCGTTCCGAAAAATCGACCGGGAAGACAATGCGATTGACCGGTCTCATGGCCATCTCCTTCATAAAGAGATGTGCACGCCGGCTGCCATCCTCGCTGGCCCGGCGCAATCAGCTTTTGTTGCCGAAGCAGTACAGGGTGCCGTGGGTCCGGATGTAAATCTTGCCGCCGGCGATAGCGGGGGTCGCGTGGGACTCTTCACGCAGATCGATGACGCGAACTACTTCCCAATCGCGCCCCGGCTTGATCACGGAAACTTTTCCCTCTTCGCTGACGGTGTAAATCTTACCGTCCGCCGCGACGGGTGAAGTGAAATAGAGACCCGGGGCGCCGGCCAGGCGGGATTGCTTCAGAACTTCTCCGTTTTCCGGATTGAGCGCGGTCAGAATGCCGCCTTCTTTCAGGATGTAAAGCACATCCTGATAAAAAAGAGGCGATGGCACATTGGGAAGCGACTTAGTGTAGTTCCACAAAAAGCTCTTCTCCGTCATGTCGCCCTTGCCGCCGAGCCGGAACGCGTTGACTGCATTCTGTGAGGCCCGGCGCGACTGGTACAACTTCCAGTCACGGTCCTCAAGCAGGCCCGTCCGGTCGAGATCCACCGATTCCCAATCCTTTGTGATCTTTTTATCCGGTATTTCCTCCCGGGAGAGTTTTCCGTCCTGATTCGCGTCCCATTTCTTCAAAACCTCCTCGAAGGGTGGGACGTCCTCCTGCTGACCTGTGTCGCTTTCGCCAGCCCATCCCAGGATGAAAATCCTGTCCTTGTTCATGACAGGCGTCGGCTTCAGTTGCCACGTCAGTTTTCCGACCCACCACACCGGCTGTCCCGTTTCGACATCGTAGGCAGTCAACCGGTAGGATCCCGTAACCAGAACCTGAAGTCCTCCGCTGGCGGGTTGGTAGAGAAGCGGCGTCGAAAAGCCCCGTGAGTACTCAGGCCGTTCCACGCGCCACTTCACCTTGCCTGTATTCTTGTCCACCGCGATAAAGTATGAGCCGCTTTCCTGGTCGCAAACCTGAAGCAGCGTATCGCCCGCCAGGATCGGCGACGACGACATTCCCATGGGATTATTGAACGGGCCAAGCGGCAGTCTCCAACGCTCGTTTCCATCCGGCCCAAATGACATCATGCCGAAATCGGTTAAGAAGACGAAGGCGTTCACGCCATCTGTCGCCGGAGTCGGCGAGGTTGGGCTGTTGGATTTGTGCAGCGACTCTTCGCGTCCGCGCGGCACCTCCCGGCGCCACAGAATCCTGCCGGTGGCGCGGTCCAGGCAGAACACGAAGATCTTCTTGTTCTCGTAACCGGTGACAAAGATGCGATCGTTTCCGAGCGACGGCGATGAATGGCCAGGGGGCAGGGCCGTTTTCCAAATGACGTTCTTGTCCGGCCCGAAATCGTCGGGGATGCCGGTTTCAGTGGACACGCCCGATGCGTTGGGGCCACGGAACTGACTCCACTCTCCGGCAGGGAGCGTGGCGGCGAGCGCGCCGAGCGCAAGAATGGTCACGGCGGCGGAAAACGGAAGTTTCATCTTCACCTCGATCACCAGACTATGATCGCATGGAGCGGTCGCGGGAGTCGCGCCTCAGCCGAGCGCTTTTCGGAACCTCGCCGCGATATCGGCGGCCGGCAGCCGCGCCCAGGTCTCGTTCACTTGCATCGAGAACCAGTCGCCGGTTGGAACTCGCGCGCTGATGCCGGCCGCCTCAAGCCTTCCTTGATAGACGGGAGCGTTCACTCCGCTTACGCGCATCCGGAAGTTATTCGTCCCATTCGAAACTGGCGCGATTTCGAAGTTCGAATCGGCGCGGAGCGTCGCGAACACGCGTTCAGCGGTCTCGACGCTCAACCGGAAGCGCCGGTCAAATCCTTCGAGATAGTGAAGGGCGACGGCTGCGAATGGCCACACGTGAGGCAGTCCGCCGCCGAACATGCGGCGCGTGTGGAATAGACCGGAAAGCAGCGCTTTCGGCCCGGCGAGCATCGCGCCGCTTGCGGCATTGAAGTACTTGTAAAGCGAGACGTAAACGGTATCGAACAGATCCGCGTAGTCTTTGACAGGTCGAGACGTGTAGGCGCTCTCGAGGAACAAACGCGCTCCATCCAGATGAAGTCCGATCTTGCGGCTGCGCGCCCAACTCGATATCTTCGTCATTTCCACAAAGTCGAAGCGCTCTCCGTCGCGACGGCGCACGGGCGTTTCAATCTGAATGGCGCCAACCGGAACTTCGACGCGTCCAAGCATCGCGTCGTTCGCTGCCCGCTCGGCATCCTCAAGGGAGAAGGTGGCCCGCCCCTTCGCCAAGGGAACCAGATGCAACCCGCTGAGCGTTTGCGCGCAGTCGCCGCAATCGTTATACAAGTGGCTTTCGGCCTGAACGAGAACGCGCCGTTTTTGCCCCGAGAGCAGCCGTACGGCGAGGTGGTTGGCTAGCGTGCCGGTTGGAAGCCAGACCGCCGTCTCCTTTCCCATTAGGGTGGCGATGCGCGCCTCGAGCTTTTCCACGACGCCGCCGAGCGAATAGCTGTCCGCGGCGAGACCATCCGTATCGGCGAGCCTCGCCAACAGCCTGGAGTATTCCGAAGGCGTCAGCGGCACGCCATCGCCGTAGGCGTACACGCGATGGTCCGCGGCGTCTGGCGCGGCCTGGAGCGCGGCGGCCGGGGCCGCCATGGGAAACGACAGGATAGTTCTGCGCGGTATCATGTGTCAGATCATAGCAGGGGTTTCGCCCAGCGGCGCCCCGACGGAATTCACAGGGATTCGCGATGTGACTCACGCGCGCCAGGTTCGATAGGGTCACCCTGCATGCCGTCTCGAATTGCGGTTCGCTCACTCCAGCCCGGCATACATCGGCTTGACCTCGTGGCGGAGCCGGGCGCGGCGATGTGATTCATGGACGAGCATCTCTTGGGGCACGCCTGTTGCCGCAGCCTATTCCCACGTCACCCAGATCGGCGAACTCCACGCGAGCTGGCCGTCCTTCTGTTCCACACGCAGGTAGTAGTACGAGGTGCCCGCCGGCTTCTCGCGATCCGTGTACTGAAACGCGAGTTCCGGTCCGGAGCCCTCGACGGTGTGAACGATCCTGTTGTCGCGCACCACGCTCACACGCTGAACGGGGGCAGTGCCCGTGATTCTCGCCGAGAACGCCTGGCCTGGGCGCAGCCGAACCTCCTCGCCCATCAGATGGCCGGCGATTCCGAAATCGACGGCCAGATTATCGGTGGCGGCGAACGTACGGCGTGCACGCAGAGCCTCGAAGATCGAATCGCGGTCGATGCGCTCGACGTAGAGCGCGGCGTAGGAGATGTGCGTCGACACGTGGTCCGAACTCGACTGCACGCCCAGCCGGAGCCCTTTGGCCCACGCATTCCATATGAAGCCGTCCTTGTAGCGCGTCGCCTCGGCACCCGAGTTGTGCCTCGGCCCGCGCGGTTCTTCGTAGTTATTGCGGTAGCCCTGGTAGATCTCGACCACCGGCTCCAGGTCCTTATCCGAATCGCGAAAGTCCGTGCCGGCTCCGGTGGCGGAGGTGTGCGAAATGGCGAGGCCGCCGAGCGGCCGCAGGTAGGAGTAGAGTCTGGCCGCCCCTTCGACGCCCTTCTGCTCGGCCTCCGACGGGTCGAAGATCGGATTGCCTCGCTTTGCGAACAGCACGTTGCGATGTCCGTTTGGCCAAGGCAGACTGCGCTCATAAGAATAGAGCGGCGCGAAGCGTCCGGGAATGGAGAACAGGTCGACCGCCTTCTGGATCATCCACCAGTGATAGGGAACCGAGCCGCCGGCCTGATGATCGCAGACGCCCATGTACTCGAAGCCCACCGCGTCGAGCGCGTAACGATAGGCGTCGTGAAGCGAGCCGTCGCGATTGCCGTCCCAGGAAAGATCGGTGTGCCGGTGCACGTCGCCGCGCACGATGCGGTAGCTCTTGCCGCCGCCTTTCGCGCGATAGGCGCGCACTTTGGCGAGGGCGCCATTCTCGGTGGCATGCGAAGGCGGCAGATTCTCCGCCGACGGCGTGAACGCGACCAGGTCGGCAGCGGCCGGGCCGGGCATCGCGGGCAACGCGGCGGTGAACAGTTGCGTATGCCTGGGAACGGGGCGGGACCAGGTGCGGCCGTCGCCTGGCCATGCGGCCTCGATGCCGTCCGGCGTTACGGCGGTGGCAATCGGCGCTTCGATGCGGCCGAAGCCGCCAGGGAATTCCAGCATCGGCAGCCAGCGGCCGTCGCGATACACAGTCGCCGCGACGCGCCACATGCCGCGGCTAGCCTTCGCTTCGCGAATCCTCGGCAGATTCACGCGGTAGTGGAAGAAAATCCACGGATTCCCGCTCGCGTCGAACACCAGGTTGGGCGCGTGGAAGACCTGCTGCAAGTCAGCCGGCACGGCGTCGCGAACAGGGGCGCGCGTCTCCTGCACCACGCCGTTCGCCATCACCGCGATGCGCGTCTGCCGCCGCACGAGCAGACCGCGGCCGCTCTCCGGGATGTCATTGCCGTAGTCCTTGCCCCAATTCCAATCGCCTTCGTCGAAAGCGATCCACAGACGGCCCTGCGCATCATAGGCAGCCGAGGCGCGCGTCTCCATCGCACCGCTCGCCGCGATGGTCACAGGCGCCTCGAGCTTGCCGTCGCGCCAGGTGCGCGCGACAAGGTCGTAATTGCCTTTGGCGTAAGTGTCCCAAAGAACCGTCACGCGTCCGTCGGGAGCCGCGGCGAGCGCGGGTTCCCAATCGCTCGCGGGATCGGAGGAAACCTGGGTCTCCTTCGACCATCGCTTGCCGTCGTAGGTGCGAAGGAAAATATCGAAGTTGCCCAAGCGCGAGCTTTGCCAGGCCAGAAAGAGCCTGCCGGAGCGATCGCTGATCAGGGTGTGATAAATATCGGAGCCGGTCGCGGTCGTCAGCCTCTCGGTGGCAGACCATTCCTTGCCGTCGTAGGAACGAGCGTAGAGATCGAAATTCCCTTTCTGTTGCGCCGACCACACGAGCCAGATCTTGCCGGCCGCGTCCTGAGCGAGCGCGGTGCGAAAGATATCCCCGCCTGTTTCGGATAGCGCCTCGGGATCGGACCACGCACCGGACAAGCGGCGGCGCACGAAGACGCGGTCGCCCGACCCATGGAATTCCTGCCATGCCAGCCAGAGCGCACCGTCCTTGGCCTGGAGCATGGATGGGTAATCGCTGTCGCCGCTGCTATTGGAAGGGTTCAGCGCGGGGGCCGCACGCACGTCGGCCTTGCCGCCGAGAAAGCTCCGCGGAGCGCGCCACAACTCGGGACTCGGCGCGAACGAGAACGAACCTTGCGCGGTCGTAACGCGGATCTCCGCCGGAGCAGGCAGGTCGTACTCCACGACAAGACCCTTCGCGTCGACGCCGGTCCAGCTTGCGGTGGGACCCATGCGGCGCTCGTACGGCGTGGCCCAATGGTCGCGCTCGCGAGTCTTGCCTTTCCACTGGCTGCCGCTCGGATCCTCACCGGCGTCCTGCTGCCAGTTGACGATGCGCGCGGGGGCTGGCGAGACCGATCCGCTCCAATCGATATCCTTCACCAGGTCAAGTCCGAAACGAATGAGGAACGCCGCGCGCCGCGGTTGCTGGACCGGAGCGGACGCCGTCGCGCGCCGCGTCAACGTGAAGACCGCGCCGCCTACGAGGGTAGCCATGGCGGCCGCAAAGAAGAATCGCCTGATCATTTGTCCTCCGGCGGGCGCAGTACGCTCGCGAGCAGGGGATATGATTTCACACCGTTCCATTGATGCTTTCCTTCGAAGTAGTCGACGTCCAGGTTCGGTGCGGCGTCGAGCGCGCCCCATGCGCGGCGCATGCGTTCGAGCGCGTTCGGTATACGGTCTTTTACCATCAGCGAATCGTTATTCCCGACTTCCCACAGGCAAGGCCGCGGTGCGATGAGGGAAGCGATTTCGGGTACGTCGCCGTACTGCAGCAGCCCGGGGATTACCTGCGCGCCGCAGCCGTACGACCCGCCGAGGACCCGTTCTTGCATGATGTTTAAGGCGCCCGAGATCACAGCGACCTGTACCCGCGGCGAGACGGCGCTGGTGAGCATGGTCATACGGCCGCCGTAGGACAGGCCGACGCACCCCATGCGCGCGGAGTCGACATTCGGCTGCGCCGCCAGCAGTTCAATCGACCAAAGCGCGTCGCGCAGATTCTCCGCGATCAACAGCTTACCGAGCAATTGCATGCGAACGAACGTCACGCCGCACGCGTCCTGCTTACTGGCTTTGGCATCGCCGAGACGGCGGCCGAACGGCGTCAGGCACGGGATCGCGACGACGTAGCCGCGGCGCGCCAACTGCACGCCGTAGTCATAGTTGGCGGCCGCGATGGCGGCCTTCTGCTCGCGAGTGGTCGCGACACCGGCGACCGAGTCGTAGCCGTATTCGCCGTGCCCGTGCAGCGCCACGATGGCCGGGCGTTTGACCGCCGCGCCGCCTGTGGGCACAAGCAGGTGCACCGGAAGATCGCGGACGCCATCGGCGCGCAGCAGAAAGCTGTACCTTTCATGCCCGGCGAGCGTGACGTGGCTCTCGGTTATGGTCTGCCATTTGGCGGGTGGCTGGTAGGATCCGAGCATCTCGTTGAGTCTCGCGCCAAAGGATTGCTGCCAGCGGCGGCAGTCGAAGGCCGAACCTCCCGCGAACTGCATTCGCAGCGGGGCTTTGTCCGCCGCGGCCCGGATTTCGTGGTTGATGTCTTGGCCTCGCGCCGCGGCCGCCACGGTAAGGCCTGCGGCCATCCATTGCCGTCGTGTGATTGTCATGTGTGCCTTCTTGAACCTCGCGGGCGCTCAACGTTAGTGCAGGCGGAGCCCGTCCCAAACAAGGGGTCTTTCAGGACGTGCCATGCGTCAGATCATAGCAAGGTGTGAGACCTCTGAATACCGGAAGCAATCGAGCGTATGGTCGTTCACCATGCCCGCGGCCTGCATGAAGGCGTAGCAAATGGTCGGCCCGACGAACTTGAATCCGCGTTCCTTGAGCGCCTTGCTCATGGCGCGCGACTCGGCGGTCTCAGGCGGTATTTCCTTCAAGGACCTCCATTGATTCTGAATCGTCCGGCCGCCGGTGAACTGCCACAGATATCGATCGAAACTTCCGAACTCCTTCACGATTTCGAGATAGGTACGCGCTCCGGACACGGTACCCTCGACTTTTGCCCGGTTGCGAATGATTCCAGGGTCAAGCAGTAGTTTCTCGATTTTCGCTGGACGGAAACGCGCGATTTTCGCCGCCTCGAAGCCAGCGAAAACCTGGCGGTAGCGCGCCCTTTTCCGGAGAACCGTGATCCAACTGAGTCCCGCCTGCGCCCCTTCCAGGGTCAATAACTCGAACAGCCCGCGGTCGTCGTGAAGGGGAACGCCCCATTCAAGGTCGTGGTAGCCAACGTACAGGGGATCGGTTCCGCACCATGCGCATCGGGTGGTCATTGGTAGATTATGACCTAATGCCAGCCTCTAATTCCGGATGGCCCAGCGCATCCAATAAGCTTGAAAAAGCATCTGGCGCTTCATGTTCGGCTCTCCCCATTTGAAGGGCCTACCAGCCGGCCGCTTTCCCCTGGCCGCCCCTCTCATCCCAGGCGCCGGCGAGCCATTTCCGGCCCTGTGGGTCGGTCTCTACGTGAATGCCCACAACTAGAGCGCCTACAGTCGAGTACTCAACCTTGTGCCCGAGCCTGCGTAAATTCGCCGCCGTGTCCGGTGAAATGCCCCGCTCCGCGAAAATCTGGTCGGGCATCCATTGATGATGGATCCGCGGAGCGTCGATCGCGTCCTGGATGTTCATGCCGAAATCCACCACATTCAGGAACGCCTGCAGCACGGCGGACGTGATCCGCGTGCCGCCGGGCGCGCCCATCACCAAAATAAGTTTGCCGTCCTTGCTGACGATGCTCGGAGTCATTGACGAGACCGGCCTCTTCCCGGGCTGGATCGCGTTGACCTCGCCCTGGATCAACCCGTAAGCGTTTGCCTCTCCCGGCTGGCTCGCGAAGTTATCCATGTTGTTATTTAGCAGCATCCCCAGCCCCGGTACCGTCACACCGGAACCGTATCCGCCATTCAGCGTGTATGTCACCGCGACAGCGTTGCCTTCCGCATCGACGATCGAGAAGTGCGTCGTCTCGCTGCTTTCGTATTGATTGGGATCCCCGAATGCGGCCGACGTTGACGGCGACGCACGGTCTGGATCGATCGACAACCTCCGCTTCGAAATGTACTCCTTGTTCAGCAACCCCCGCAGCGGCATTCTGACAAAATCCGGATCGCCCAAATACTGTCCCCGGTCCGCATAAAACCTTCTCATGGTTTCCGCCAGCCAATGCAACTCCGCGGAGGAGTTCTGCCCGCCTTTTTCATACCCGCTGTTTTCGAGAATCGCGAGCATTTGCAGCAGCCCGATCCCGCCGCTCGATGGCGGAGCCGCGGTCGCGATATCAAGACCCTTATAGCGGCCTGTCAGCGGAGCCCGTTCCACTGCCCGGTAGCTCTTCAAGTCCTCTTCGGTAATCAGCCCGCCATGCTTCGCCATCTCCGCGGCAAGACGCCTTGCCGTCTCGCCATCATAGAAGTCCTTCGCTCCCCGCTTCTGTATCCGTGCGAGCGTCAGCGCCAGATCCGGCTGCCGGAAAGTCTCTCCGGCCTCGAAGTATTTGCCACCCCGGAGAAAGATCCGCTTCGATTCCTCAAACCGCGCCAGCACGCCCGGCTCGGTCAGCGCCGATGTACCCTGTGCCGCCATTGCCTCTTTGCCTGCCGAGCGCAATGAATTTGCAAACCCATGCGTGACCCGAAACCCTCGCTGCGCGAGTTCCACCGCCGGCGCAAGCAAGTCAGGCCACGGCTTCGTGGCGAATTTCCGGTGCACAAGTTCCATCCCTCGAACCGTCCCGGGGACGCCGGAAGCCCGCCATCCTACAAGATTGTCCCGTGTCAGCCTGCCGTCCTTACCCAAATACATGTCGCGATTCGAAGCCATCGGCGCACGTTCGCGGAAATCGACAAACGCGGTCGTACCGTCCGCTTTGCGCAGCACCAGGAATCCACCACCGCCGATATTCCCCGCCGCGGGCAGCGTGACAGCCAACGCCATCGCAGTGGCGATCGCGGCGTCCACCGCATTCCCTCCGGATTCGAGTACCCTCAAGCCGGCATCAGCCGCGTTCGGCTCCTGCGCGACCACCATTCCTTTTTGAGAGCGAACCGGCTGCCGCGCATCGGCGGCAGTCGACAGGGCAAGCAGCAAGGCGGCAAAACGCATGCGGGGATCATACCACCGTCACCGGCATCACTACCATCGCAGTCGGACGATGGGGACGATGGACTTCCGGGGCCCAAACTCCCGGCCACCGCTGTCGGCCGGCGGGCCGTGTCCCAACAACTCCTGGACGGCTTGGCTGCCTGTCGTACCGGTGCAGCCGATCACGTCGATTCGCGGCGGCTTCACTCACAGTGGTCAGATCTAAAGGAGCTGGCGGCTACGGCACAAGCCGGGTATCCATCCGCCACCCGCCAGGCGGTTTGCGCGGTTGGCCGGGACGCGAGCCTTCTAGCGACGCGGTAATTTCCTTTTCTTGAGGTGTCCCCATCTACCTGATAGAATTTGTGCGTGGCTGATTCCGCGTGGATCCCGAGTCTTGCACCTGCCAGGCCATCCATCACAAGTGCTCCCAGGCACTTTGCTGTCGTCCGCGTCACGCACTGGATTACCACGTTCTGCTTCTTTGCCCTCCTCGTCACCGGAGTTGAAATTCTCATCTCTCACCCGCGATTTTATTGGGGCGAAGTCGGTAACGTATCCATGCCATCGCTGTTCGAGTTGCCGATTCCGGCATCGCGGGGCTCCGTTAAGACTGGCTACTCGTTCGTGCTGCCGGACCAAAACAGTTGGAGCCGCTCCCTCCATTTTCAAGCCGGCTGGGTTGCCGTAATCACGGGTTTGCTATACGCAGCCTCCAGCCTGATTACCGGACATTTTCGAAAAAACCTGGTCCCGACGCGGGCCGATCTTTCGTGGCGGGTGCTCCCGGCGCAAATCGCGAACCATTTGCGTTTCAAGAGGCCGGGTGAAGCCGAGGCACCGTCCTATAACGTGCTGCAGCGGCTCACTTACCTGCTCGTCATCTTCGTTCTGTTCCCACTCATGATCTGGACTGGTCTGGCGATGTCTCCCGCCTTCACCGGGGCGTTTCCTGCTACGGTCACGGTATTCGGAGGCCAGCAATCCGCTCGCACGATCCATTTCTTCGTCACCGTATCTCTCGTACTCTTCCTCGTTGTCCACATTATGATGATTTGTCTTGCCGGTTTCGGGAACCGCATGCGCGCGATGATCACAGGCCGCGCCGAACGGCATAAGGAGAACCCATGAGCAATGTCACACGCCGCAAGCTGATCACGACCGGGCTGGCGGCGACGGCAGGTGCGTCGGGTATCGCCGTGGCCGCCCGTTTGGCGGCTCAATACGGTCTGATCCCGCCCGATTGCGGCAATATTTACCGCCCCGGCGAGGCGTTGACCTTCGCTTCCCAACGGCTGCTCGGGAGCTCCTCGTTAGCGCGTGAATTCCCGCCCAGCCAGATCTCTAAGCCGCCGCACGCAAACGGCAAGCCACCCCAGAGCGAGGAGTTCAAGCGCCTTGGGGCCGCAGGGTTCGCCGATTGGCGGCTCAACATTGACGGCATGGTCGCCCGCCCCGTATCGTTGTCGCTTGCCGACCTCAGGGGTTACCCTTCCCGCAGCCTGATCACGCACTTGGCCTGTGAAGAGGGTTGGTCTTTTATCGCGCAGTGGACGGGGGTGCCTCTCTCGCACGTCCTGGACATCGCGGGGGCATCTCCCAAAGCCAAATACGTTTTCTATTTTTCGATGCAGCCCCGCTGGTGGGACAGCGTCGATATGGCCGATGCCTTGCATCCTCAAACGCTTGTCACGTATGGAATGAATGGCAATGATCTTCCTGTGGGTCACGGTGGTCCGCTCCGTTTGCGTGTCCCTCGTCAACTCGGCTACAAGAGCGTGAAGTACATCACCCGCCTCACGGTCACCGATACCACGAAAGGGTTCGGCAAGGGAATGGGCTCCTTCGCGGCGGAACGTGGTTAT
>SHUI01000068.1 GCA_009697455.1 Bryobacterales bacterium | reverse complement strand
GACCTCGGGCGGCACGCTCATGATGTTCAACAACGGGATCTACAAGACCCGGCCATTTAACAAGCCCGCGCCCGATTCCGAAGCGGTTAGCGGCGCGCTCGAGTACCGCATCAACTCCACGGCGCGTACCGCCAGCCTGATGTGGTCGTCCGACGCCAAGGGTCCAGACTCCGTAAATACCTTTGCCATGGGCGACGCCAACCAGTTACCGAAGACGGGCAACGTGATGGTGGTGTATGGCAGCGGTGTCCGCCTGGACAACGGACTGCCGTGGAGCCGGGTCCGCGAGTACACCCACACGACACCGCCCAAAGTCCTGTACGACGTGGTCTTCGCCGGCACCGGCGAGCGCCCTGCCGTCAGTTGGATTGCCTTTGGCGGCGAGCGCATTCCGAAATTGCAGTAAGGGACGCTTGGCTTGAGAACGCTCTGCCGTGGCTTCCTGCGTTCGACTGCTTGCGCTCCACAGTGGGGCCTCATTATTGGCGATTGCGTTAGCCACAATACAATAATGCGATCGCTCGGTTAGCGCGTCCATTTCACTCGCAAAGCGCTGCTCATGACGGCCGCCATTGGCGACTGGCAGACGCATTTCGAGTTAGAGCATCACCATCGCGGAGACGAGAAGAGCGGTGCTTTCGATCTGTTCGTTAGCTCGTTGCCTTAATCGGGCCGAATTGCCGGAATGAAGGAAAATGACGATGTCGGTATCGGGTAGGAATTCATGGTTTGGGAGCCCATTTTTCCTCCCATGCGTTCAGCACTTCGGCATCTAGCGCTCTTTGCGCTCTATCCAGATCCGCAAGGGTCTCACGGATCGTGTCTCGCGGGATGAGGCGCGCCATCTTGGTTGTTTTATCTCCCGGTACAAGGCGAACAGGTCGGCCTTTGTGCGCCACTTCGACGAATTCGCCTCCTAACGCTCGCTCGACTATCCGTCGTGTACGGTAGCCGCACCCGGCAGGGTTTGGCGAGGAATCCCCCTCGGCGATCAGCGTGCTCTCAAATGAGCTGCCGGCTGTCGAGATATTGGGCGTCGTACAAAGGCGCAATCAGCGGGAAGCCCAGGGCATAAGTGCGTCCGCGCGGCCCGCCGATTGAGTTTGCTATCGTGTTTACTCCATGGACATCATGCGCAGGATCAGGCGGTTGTTGGGGAAACCCACGAGGCTGCCGTATCATCTGCACCCGGCCGAGCTGGCGACGCCAAGAGCGGCTCCCCGTGAGAGGGCAAGGGAGATCGAAACGTTTTTACGAAGTCTCGATCAGGCCGATGACGGCGCGCGCGGATACCTGGAGACTCACATGGCGCGCCTCGTGCGCACGCTTACAATGGTTCCGCCGCCGGGCAGGACGCGGCGCGCCTTGGAACTCGGCGCTTACATGCAGATGACGCCGGCCCTTGGCTGCGTCTTCGGTTATGATGTGCGCGGCGCTTACTACGGCCCACTCGGAAGGGTGGACCAAAAGAGCGTCTCCGCCGGCGGCAAAGAAGTGTTCCGTTGCGAGACCGACCTGTTCGACGCGGAACGCGACGCCTTCCCTTACAAAGACGGGAGTTTCGACGTGGTGCTGTGCTGCGAGTTGATCGAGCACCTGCTCCACGATCCGATGCACATGCTGCTGGAGATCAACCGCGTGCTCGCCGACGGCGGCGCGATGCTGCTGACCACGCCAAATATCGCGAGCTACACGGCTGTGGCCCGCATCCTGAATCGCAAAGAGCATCCACAGCTTTTCTCCAGGTATGCCGACCCGAAGGGCGAATTTCAGGATACGGAAATTCCTCACGTGCGCGAGTACACACCGGACGAAGTGTCCGACGCCGCGGTTGCCGCCGGGTTCGAAGTGGAGTATCTGTTCACCGAGAAAGTCGCTGGGTACGAATCGGATTTGTATTTCCGGGATTTGTTGCGTCAGATGGACTATCCGGCGGAGTTGCGCGGTGAGCAGACCTACATGCGCGCGCGCAAGCGGGACGGAGCGCGTGTTACAAGATACCCGTCGTTTCTGTATGAGGGTTGCTGAGGTTGGAATGGGTGCGGTTCGAATCCCAGGCGGCTACCGTGAGGGCCCAATGCCGGACTCGAACTCCTCGCAGGGCAGAATGTTCCGGGCTGCTTCGCGCCTGGCTTGCACGCACGGGCGCCTTCCCTGCTTTCACCCGACCGGGAAACTACACCCACAACGCGGCCAGCCCGACGTTCAACAACACGGCGGGATGTTTGTTCGGAACCTTCAGAGGCCCGCGGATCCTTCCACGAAACCGGCGGCGTGCCGGTGGTACCGCGCGCAATTTTCCATGCTGAATGGCAGCGGGTTGACGGTGGCAGGCGGCGACGCTTCACGCGGTTGATCGAAACCGCTCGACCGCCGCACGGTCTATCTCCACGCCCAGCCCTGGCTCTTCCGGGAGCAGCCAACTGCCGCGTTCCAGGCGCACGGGGTTCGCCGCAATCTGAGTTCGGAACGGATTTTCCGACCGGTCGCACTCGATGAGTTTTCGTTCGGCGGTCAGCGTGCCCGGATGCCTCGGACGCGCGGCATAGAAGTGAAGCGCGGCCGCCTGGCCAATCGCGGAGCCCCAGGCATGCGGCGTTACGTGCACCTGGTGGAGCGAGGCGAGCGTGGCAATTTTCATGCCCTCGGTGATTCCACCGCAGGCGCACAGGTCCGGCTGCGCGTAGTCGATCGCCCGCTTCCGGAACCACGGCTCGAATCCGAAACGCGTGAACTCGCACTCGCCCCCCGCAAGCGGTATCGCGATTTTCGCCTTTACCTCAAGGTACCCGTCCGGATCGAGCGGGGAAACAGGTTCTTCGAACCACGTGATGTCGAGGTGCTCGATCCGCCTCCCGAGAGCCACGGCCGTTACGGGGTCATAGGCGTGGTTCGCGTCGATCATCAGTCCGATTCGTGGGCCGATGGTCCGCCTTACCAACTCAACAAGCCCGGCGTCGCGATCCACGCCTAGCCCAACCTTCACTTTCATCGCGGTGAAGCCTTGACTCGCGTACGATTCAGCCTCTTTGGCGAAGCGGCGTTCAAGCGGTTCCGACTCGCAGAAGTAGAATCCAGTGGCGTAGCAGGGGACCGAGGGGGTCATCGCCCCGCCCAGAAGACGGTAAAGGGGCACGTTCGCCGCCTTCGACTTGATATCCCAAAAGGCGATGTCGAGTGCGCTGAGGGCTGCCACCAGAGTGCCCTTTGGTCCGTAGTCAAGGCCCCGCGCATAGAGGAATTGCCACAGATCCTCAATGTCGCGCGGGTCGCGGCCCACGATCAAAGGTCCAAGGAAGCGGTCAATAGCCGCTACTACGGGCGCCGAGGGACTGTATGCTTCCCCCCAGCCGGTTATCCCCTCCGATGTACGGACTTCGACGAGCGTGGTTTCCCGATGCGTGTACCGCCACTGGGAATATGCGAACGGCTCTTCGAGCGGCGCTCGCAGCGTGAATGTCTCGATTCCGGTAATCTTCACAACGCTTTTTTGCCGGGTTGCCCGGAAGATACAATCATAAACTATACGCCTCGGCGGGCGAATTGAGAGCAGCGTGGCGAGATTCCTGCGATTGCCGCCCGGCACCGCGAGGGCGATATGTGCCTGCTCGGTTCGGTGGCCAAGAGGCAGGAGCGGCCCGACAGCCATGTATATCTTCTCATCGACGTCATTGGCATGTCGTCGTGCATAGTGGCGGTGCTGTTACTGTTCTCGTAGAGGCAAAGAACATTCCGAGGGGAACCAAAGTTCAGCTGATTTTCTTCACGGAGAATGCTCCCGATCAGACCATCCTGACGGACGCTTTGAGCGGAGCGACAGACGCGCTGACGACAGCGTCCGCAAGCGTCACCCTCGCGCCTGGCTATTCAAAGGGCTACGCCAAGGCCAGTTGGGTTCAGTGAAACTTCAGGAATTTCGATGGCGCTGACCTTGATTGTGGATTATGCCTTGGCCCACGGCCAATGAATCAACTTGCCTGAGACTGGCGCAATCGGGCGCTCCGCCCACAGCGCGACGAAGCGGTCTCTATATTGGGGCCAAGGCCGCTGCGGAGTTCGGGATCGGCGACAATCCATTGATAATCCTTGTACGCGGCTGGCGCCCAGTCAGACATTGTTCTCTCGCTTCCATTTTACGACAACCCGAAGGCGCCGCAGGCGCTTGGTTCTTGACGCTTCAACTCCTTTGACCTCCATCCCCCCCACGCACGCCGCTTAGTTCCCGCCGTCTCCCGTCACAACACTTGAACTATTTTCCTCGTGGATCCCAAAGCCTTTAGCCGAATCCCAACCAGCCTCCCTGACCAGGACGTATATAATTCGAACCGAGGAACCAGTGACCGGCCTTCGCGCACGCCCCGCGCAAAAAGCGGAAACAAATTCTCTGCGTCACCCCCCTTTCAAGTGCATGATAAAACAATTTTTACATGTCGGATTGGTTGGGTTGGTGGGGCAGCCGGTTCCGGCTGCCTGCCGTGCGAAGCGCGGCCCTGCTCTCGCTATCCCACGCGGCACGCCGGCCAGTTCCCGCCGCCTCCCGTCACAACACTTGAAATATTTTCCACATGGATCCCAAGAGCCTTTAGCCGAATCCCACCCAGCCTCCCCGACCCGGACGCATATGATTCGAATCGAGGAGGAGTGACTGGCTTTCGCGCACGCCCTGCGGAAGAAGCGAAAATAGATTCTCTGCGTCACCTCCCCTTCAAGTGTATGATAAAACATAACTTGCAGGCCGGATGGGTTGGTGGGGCGGCCGGTTCCGGCTGCCTTCCTGCAGGTTTCGACCGAGGCGCCGAACGAGCATTCGAACGAGCGGCACGTTGCTCCGGAGGGCACGGAAATCGGCAAGGAGCGGCACCCGCCACGGACTCTCCCCCACAACAGTTAAACACCCTTGTAACGCCCCGGCAACCCATCCGCCGAGTCCTGCGGATGTACAATACGCAGTGAGGTGAGTCGCGACGCCGGCATCATATAGACACTCGGAGGAAAGGGGAACAAGAATTACGAAACGACGCTAACGTCCCATTCTGGGAAACCGCATTGGCTCGGCTTCCCCGTTTTTGGCGAAGGACGCTGACGGTGCCGAAGCGGTCGTTCGAGGTGGTTAGATTTCCCTGAAACCCGCCACCCGCTTGGACGCGTCTGACAAGTTGCTATAATAAATTATCCGGTCGAACCGCGTCTGGCGCACTAGGCGTCGAATCATACATCATGAAGTTCCTTTCAATTCTTGCGCTTATCGCTACTCAGAGCTTTGCCGCCGACTTCATTACGGGTCAGGCTGCCCGATCCGTCATAGGGCAAACCACCTTCACGGCCCAGACGCCGGGGGCAAGCGACACCCTTTTAGGGGGTGTGGGCGGGTTGGCCTACGCCAACGACACGCTTTTTGTAGCCGATTCGAATCGCGTGGGAGCAAGTCCCATCAACAATCGAGTACTCATCTTTCGGAACGTATCCGGTTTTCTGCCCAAGCCTACTGACGAATTGCTCTATTCCCAGAAGTGCCCGGTATGCGTGGGATCGGCGGCGGCTGTAGTCGGCCAGCCCGATTTCAAAAATACCGATTTCAAGCTGACGCAGACCGGCCTCCGTCTCCCGACAGCGGTCGCGACGGACGGGCGCTACCTGGCCGTTGCCGACACGGACAACAATCGCGTCCTGATCTGGAACACGATTCCCACAACCAACGGGAAGCCTGCCGACGTAGTGATTGGCCAGACCGATTTCACGAAAAATAGCATCTCCGTCCCGCCTAACAACAAGACAATGCGCGGTCCGCAGGGCGTCTGGTTTCAGGGCGGCCGCCTCTTCGTTGCGGATACCCAAAATCACCGTGTCCTCATCTACAACTCGGTCCCGTCGACAAACGGCAAGGAGGCCGATGTTGTACTCGGCCAGCCGGATTTCAACACGTTCGTACAGCCGAATATCGCCCAGTCAACCGTGGAAGCCAAGTCGACAAACCTGCTCAATCCCGTGGCCGTCACCTCGGACGGCGTGCGGCTGTTTGTAACGGACCTGGGCCACAACCGTGTCCTCATTTGGAACACGATCCCTACCGCGAACGGCGCACCCGCGAACCTCGTCGTGGGGCAGCCGGACCTTACGAGCGCGGTTTCGAACAACGCGTCCAAGGTTTGCCCGTCGAACGGGAAGGACCTCAGCGGCGCCGCTACTTTCCCGCCGCAGTGCGAAGCGACACTCTCGTTTCCACGCTATGCCTTGTCAGACGGCCGCCGTTTGTTCTTGGCTGACGGAGGCAACGACCGTGTCCTCGTCTATAAGACGATGCCGGTGCGGGACGGTCAGGCAGCCGATTCGGTCATCGGACAACTTGGCGGCGGCATCAATCAGGCGTCCGATAGCACGGATTCCTTGCGTACGCCGATGTCGCTTGCCTGGGACGGGACCAATCTCTACGTCAGCGACACCTACAACCGCCGCGTGATGGTTTATTCGGCCGGCGAGAATACGCTTCCGTACACAGCCGTGCGCAACGCGGCCAGCCGCGAAATCTTCGCGGTGGGAATCCTTACGCTTTCCGGGACGATCAAGGAAAACGACGAAATCACCGTCAGGATCGTCGACAAGGATTACAAGTACAAGGCGGTCAAGGACGACACGTTTCAGAAAATTGTCAACGGTCTGATTGCCGCGATCAACAAGGGTCCCGATCCCAATGTGTTCGCGAGCGCGAATCCGGTCACCAACGGAGTCGTTCTAACCTCCCGCAAGCCCGGCAGCGATGGCAACCAGATTTCGTATTCCACTACCTTGTCTGACGGAGCCACGATTGCCGTATCGACCGGCGGAGCGACGCTGTCGGGCGGTCAGGACGCCGCGCAGATCGCGCCGGGAACGATAGTTACCATAATTGGTGAAAAGTTGAGCGAGGCGGCAGTCTCGGCGGATCTCTCGAAAGAGGAGTTACCGCTCGATCTGGGCGGCGTTCAGGTCTATTTCAACGGTGTCCGCGCGCCGCTGTTTTTCGTCTCGCCTACCCAGATAAATGCGCAGGTTCCCTTCGAGTTTCTGGACGTTACAAGCATTAACGCCTTCGTTCGCACGGTTCGGAAAGATGGAAGCGTGACGGTTACGACACCCGTTGCGGTGACCATCGTTCCGGAGAATCCGGGGATCTTCGCCGACGATGGACCCGATCCGCGTCCTGGCGTCGTCTTCCATGGCACCAACTTCGGCTCGGGCACCGTTTCTGTAGACGGCTCGATCAAGGCCGGGGATGTCGCCACGGTGAACATTGAGGACCGGTCGTACACATACACGGTGGTGGCCGGCGACACACTCGAAAGCGTTCGAGACAAACTCATCGGACTGATTAACACTGACGAGAAGGTCCGCGCTTTCGCGGCGGGCGTCTTTACCAGAATCCGGCTTAGAGCCAGACAAGAAGGGCCGGAGGGCAATGGCATCACGTACTCCGCGAAGGTCAACGACGGCGCGCAGGTAATTCTTACGCCCACCGGTTCCGCACTCTGCTGCGCGAATTCCGGACGCGTCACTCCCGCGAATCCGGCGGTTCCCGGCGAAACGATCATCGTCTACGCGGCCGGTCTGGGACTCCCGGAACCGGCCGACCAGGTCAATACCGGCAAGAAGTACCGCGGACCCGACAACCAGCCGAAAGAATTCGTCTCTTCGCTTGCCGGCGGCAAGACGGCGAACGTGCTCTTTGCGGGCCTGAAGCAGAATGACACGGGCGTCTACGAAGTTCACCTTGAGTTGAACTCGGACATTCCGACGGACCCCTTTACGCAACTGACGATCGCGCAGTTTATCTACGTGAGCAACATCATCACGTTCCCCGTGAAGAATCCGAACGACGAACCAGCCGAGCCTTAAAACATGAAAGCCTCGGCGCTGTTTCTGGCCGCCGCCGCATTCTTGCCGGCGGCCGATATTCCCCGACCCGAGTATCCTCAACCTCAATTCCAGCGGAGCGACTGGTTCAGCCTGAATGGCCCCTGGGAATTCGAATTCGACGATTCGAACGTCGGCCAGGAGCAGAACTGGGGATCTTCTGGTCGAAAGTTTTCCAGAACCATCAAGGTCCCATTCTGTTTTGAAAGCAAGCTGAGCGGAATTGGCGATACGTCCTTCCACCCGTTCGTCTGGTATCGCCGCGCCTTCACGCTGCCTGCTGGCTGGCCGGGCCGTCGCGTGCTCCTGCAATTCGGCGCCGTCGATTACCACGCGACCGTCTGGGTGAACGGAAAGATGGCGGGCAGCCATGAGGGCGGCCACACTCCCTTCCGTTTCGACGTGACGCCAATGCTTCAGACGGGCGCCAATACCATCGTAGTTCGCGCCGAAGATCCGCCAACCGACCGCTTCCTCCCGCGCGGCAAGCAATATTGGGAGCCAAAGTCGCGCGGCATTTTCTACACCCGCACCACGGGAATCTGGCAGTCCGTCTGGATGGAAGCGGCCGGCGAATCGTACCTGGAACAAGTCCGAGTGACGCCATCGAACGACGGCACGGTGCGGTTTGAGGCTCGCGTCGCGCGGCCGGCGCCCGGCGTCGCATTCCATGCCGAGGTGAAATTCGGGGGCCAGACCGTCGCCGAGTCCTCGGCGCGCCTTGATGGACCGCGCGCCACCTCGCTTACCGCCATCCCCGATCCAAAACTGTGGTCCGTGGCCGCGCCCCAACTTTACGACGTGGTGTTTGAACTGCGCCGCGACGGAAAGACCGTGGACCACGTGGCTTCCTACTTCGGGTTTCGCTCCGTAGATACGGCGAGCGGCAGATTCCTTCTGAACGGGCGTCCCACGTACCTCAAGATGGTGCTCGATCAAGGCTATTGGCCGGAAAGCACTCTCACGCCCCCTTCGGACGAGGCCATCCAGTACGACATCCGCATGACGAAGGAGATGGGCTTCAATGGAGCGCGCAAGCACCAGAAGCTTGAGGACCCGCGGTTCCTCTACTGGGCGGACCGCCTGGGCCTTCTGGTGTCGAGCGAGATGGCGAACGCATACCTGTTCGATGAACGTTACGCCGCGCGCTTTACCAGGGAGTGGATCGAAGCCGTTGAACGCGACTACAACCACCCCTCGATCGTGATGTGGATTCCGATCAATGAAAGCTGGGGAGTGCCGAACTCGAGCGACCTGCGCCAGCAGAATCATCTTAAATCGCTCTACTATCTCACCAAGTCGCTCGACCCGTCCCGCCCCGTCATCGATAACGACGGATGGGAACACACGGACACGACCGACCTGTTCGGCATCCACGACTATGCCAGGAACGGCGACGTACTCCGCGCGAAGTATAAGGACCTTGGCAAGCCCGGTGCAGCCGTCCCGCCCAATGGCAGAGCGGCTCTCGCGCCCGGATACAAGTACAACGGTTCACCGGTCTTTCTGTCCGAATTCGGCGGCATCGCCTTTCTTGAACCCGGCCAGAAGGCCGCGGAGGGGGCCTGGGGATATGCCGGAGTCGAGCCCTCGATCGACGCGGCTCTCACGAGACTGCGGAGCCTCTATCAGGCCATCGCGGACACGCCGGCCATCATGGGCATCTGCTACACGCAACTCACCGACGTCGAACAGGAGATCAACGGCCTGCTGACCTATGACCGTAAGCCCAAGTTCGACTCGAAAACCCTTCGCGACATCAACGCGTTGATTCCGTAGGCGGGCTGAGGAGAGTCTGAATTGACCTCGCCTGTCGATCTGAACGTACTCTACGCCGAATTCTTCGAGCGGGGCGTCGCATACTTCCTCAAGCAGGCGCGGATCGAGATCCTTGGACCGGCACCCGTGGCGAAGCCGTTGCTCGATTTCTTCCCCAGGGCGGACGGGTGCATCGAACTCGACTGGTGCGGGAACCACTATCTTCTGCATCATTCGGGACGACCGTTCACGGAGAACCAGATCCGGCTCGTGGCTGCGATCGGGATTGTTCTTTCGGCGCGTTACCGGAGCTTGCTACGGCCTGGCATGGCGTCCGGGAGCTTCGATCTTTTTCGCGGGCTGCCAGAAGACCGCTATATCTCAGCATTTCTCGACCCCACCCCATACCTTGATGAACATGGCGTGCCGCGAGGACGCGATCCGGTGGAGGACGCGATCGAAGTGCTTCGAGTCAGTTCTCTCACGACTTACGAGAACCGCCGGATTTCAACCGGCGTGCTGCTTCTCGATGCCGAGGATCGCGCTGGAGCGTTAGCCTACAATACGGAACTGGCGTCGATCAAGAGTTTCCACCGCCTGTGCGGCGGCGAACGCACGGTGGTGCTCGTGAACCGCGCCGGACTGCTTGTGGATCTGGTGGATATTCGCGAGTGGAGCCGTGAGCACGCCAGTGGCGAGTTGCCGGTTCCAAGCGCGGCCGCATACCGTTCGCATGCGCTCGCGACTCTCAAGGAAGGGCGGGTCTGCCTGGTTCTGACGGGTAACGGGGAGATCAAGATCTTCGCGCGCGGATCGCAGAAGTTCAACTTCATGGAAGGGCGTTGGCGGCTGACCGACGCCTCGGAGCAGTATGCGCTATTCCGGCGCTCGATGGGTGACGCATCTCTTGCGGAGAGCCTGTTTACAGCGGCCTTGAATCTGGCCGAAGCGCGGCGTGGCGCGCTGTTCGTGGTCCTCGACGATCCCGCGAGCGCGGCGGAGATCGTTTCTCCGCCCGACATGATGAACGGAGCCGGCGCTCAAACGGGACCGGGAAAGAAGGAGCGCATTCACTACCTGCTCCTGGGAAAGCGCACGCTTGGGATGCCGCCGGCGGTTCTTGAGTCGATCGCGGGGATGGACGGGGCCGTGGTGGTCGACCGGGCTTCGAATCTGCTCGCCTTCGGAGCGATCGTGAAGCACAATACCTCGCTGTTAGTGGCGGCCGGCGCCATTGAGGGCGGAAGGACAAACGCCGCGGTCGCGGCTTCCATGTTCGGCTGCGCCCTCAAGGTGAGTGAAGACGGACTCGTGTCGTTCTTTCAGAAAGGGCTGTGCGTCTGGGAGTTGTAGGCGTAACCGCTACGGTTGCCGCGACGCTCGGTGACAAGCGTCCCGCCAGCGATTACGAAGTCGGCGAGAGCATTTACCATACTACCCGGCATCGAGCATCAAGAAGGACTAGTGCCAACAAACCCGAGGCCTGTCGGCGGCGCTGTGCGCCGTGGCGCCGTCTCATCGTTTGCCACGACGTCAGGCCGGGGACAATCTCGGAGTGGCTGATATTGCCGGTAGCGACTCCGAAACCGAGTTTCAGGCTTTGCATCGCACGTCCTTGCCCAGTTCATAGACGAGGTGCATGCCTTGGTTAGACTGCATCGCTAGCTCCAGCCCCAATCATGGATATCTTGCGCACGTCGAACCTTCGCGGGCGGCACGAGTTCTTGGCCGTGTTCGTTAACGAAGCCTCCGAACACCCGTAGCTTGCGAAGGAGCGGAGCTGCCCTTCCAAACGTGGCCAACAAGTCAGGAGAAAGCTCCCATCTTCCGTTCAGGATCTCGGCAGGTGCTTCCGGAGATGGCTTCCACTCGCTCGCACAGCACGAACACAACCCCCTGGCGACCTCTGCCAGCCACGCCTTCGCTGAAGGTGCCTTCAGCGACTGGGCGGCATCGACAGACGGACCGACCGGGTGGTACTGCTGGAGTTCGGGGCTCAGCCGGCTGAGCAGTCGAGCATTTGCCTTTTGACCTTCTTCGGTAGACCGGAAATACGCCGCGCGATATCCTGACCATGAGTTGAAAAACAGGTCGAAGAGCATTGGATCCAAATAGGCGCAGTACACGGCCCTAACGAAACGCCGGTCAAGATCGCAAGGTTCCGCATGCGCGCAGATAACCTTGCCTTCGCTGGCAATGCGGCTAGCGATCGCGTCAAGGTTCGTCGGGGCCGTGAGGGCCTTGATTCGACTACCGAGGCTCGAGTTGTAGTTCCACATCCCCGTCTAACTCGTTTCGAACTGTTCAAGGATCTGCCGGACGGTGTGGTCCCGCGGCGCTTTTGGTGGGGCGGCGGAGTCCCAGACTGGCCGACACTCTACTTCACTTATCTCTCTATCGCCCGAATCGGATGTTCGCCGACAAGCGTCCCGTTGAATCTTACGCGGATCATGCGGTCTCTCGATTCGATATCGAGCGCGTTCCACTCGTTGTCGACTTGGGGACCGGTTTTCGTGTCGACAAAGGTATAGATGCTGCCGGTCGGATCGGGATAGAGATTGGCAATCTGAATCTCGTAGCCAATTTTCGACGGCGTTTTTGTAAAGTCCACCGGAGACACGATGGCATACTTCGCGCGCGACCTGTCGCGGATGGAAATGCCGCTGTTGCAGCGGACACGCAGCCAGTATTCCACGTGAAGGTCGAACTCGCCGTAATCGTTCCGCGTCGTATAGAGCCACGATTGCCTGTCGCGCCATCCCTTGTACTGCGCCTCGGTGATGGGCAATGAATCGAAAAACCCGGTTCTTTCCGGAATCCGCTGGCCAACCAGCGTTGCGTCCTTCCGCACGATCCAGACGCCGTCTCCGATCACTTCCAGCCGTCGAGATTCCTTCCGTTAAACATGTCTTTCCATTCGGCCGCGGGCAGGGAGACCGCAAGCGTGAGGAAAGCGGCGCAAAGTGTCTTCATGACGTTCCTCATTCTACTTCGAATTGAAAATGCCGAGTCTTATCCAATACAAGATGGGCCTGAAGAGGGGAAGTTGAAGCATGCTGGGGTGGCCTTGTGCCCAAGGCACTGAGCCAGAAGGGACTGCGTTTCCCCATCCCCCGGCTTGAGCGCCAGCGCGCGGCGAAAGCTGACGACTGCTTCCCCGTCGCGGTGTTGACGCTGCTGTTGGTGGTCCACCGGGCTTCGAATCTGCTCGCCTTCGGAGCGATCGTGAAGCACAATACCTCGCTGTTAGTGGCGGCCGGCGCCATTGAGGGCGGCAGGACAAACGCCGCGGTCGCGGCTTCCATGTTCGGCTGCGCCCTCAAGGTGAGTGAAGACGGACTCGTGTCGTTCTTTCAGAAAGGACTGTGCGTCTGGGAGTTGTAAGCGCCGCCATTTGCGGACTTCCCGAATCCTGCTATTCCGGAACATCGAGACGCTGTACGGATCGTGGTGTTGCAGGCTTCGGTTCTTCCGCGGGATCCAGACGCCGTCACCGATCACCTCTTAGCAAAGGGCGTGTCGGGAAATAGCTGTTCGAAGGCCGCGCGCGGAACTGTGGTGGCAGTGGGGCAGGCCATCGTTGTTTGTGGCTTGTCATTTCCACGCAAGACGGCAGGCAACAAGAACGACCGCCTGCCCTGCCGGCTGCCAATTGCAACAGTCGTTTTATGGAAACCGCAAGCGAGCGGAGAGTGGAGAAGCGTGTTCGAGCGCATTCAGCTTGGGCGCAATTCAGAGGCGGGGCGGTGGTTGCGTCGGCGATCGCGAGAAATTACCGGGGTCCGCTCGCGAAAAACGACCCAGGCACCTACCCGCGGCGGGGATGATAATGCCTTGCCTGTCTGCCGTTTGCGAGTAAAGGCTCGGACGTTTAGGGTGGTCACTCTATTCAATCACAGGGTGGCAATTCTTGGTGAGCGACGAGGTGTTTTGCCTGCACCGGGCTTTTCTTTGCAAATACCGGCTTTGCAAATACCGGCCGGGCCGCGGGCTTCAGGGGCACCGTCCGCGAGGAAGCAGCGTTTGGATTTTGGACGGAATCATCCGTGGCGAGAAGCAGGAACACGCGGCACATCTCATCAGGGAGCAAAAATCCTCTCAAGATATTGCCTGCCCCACCGATAAGCCCAAAGAGGCAAGATTGTGATTCAACTCACCCGCCTGAACCGTACGCCTTTGGTTCTAAACGCGGACCTAATTGAGTTCATGGAGGCGACTCCGGACACGGTGATCACCCTGACCACGGGGCAGAAACTGATGGTGCGGGAGTCCGCCGACGAGGTAATAGCCAAAGTGATCGACTACCGCCGCGCGATTCTGGCGGCGTCGAAAGAGCCGCTTCGTTTTGTGAGAGAAGCCGATGGCCGGTAAAACTCCAAAGCAGGTGCGCTTCAGGCTCGACCTTGCGACAGTCCTGGGAATCGCCATCGCTCTGGGCGGTATTCTGGGCGGTCTGATACTTGAGGGAGGGCGGCTCTCCGAGGTGCTTGCGCCGACGGCGCTGTTGATCGTGCTGGGCGGAACTCTAGGAGCCGTGCTTGTCACGACGCCCCAGGACGTACTGCTCAGGTCCAGCCGCCGGATCTTCGGGGTCTTTTTTGAGAAGCGTCTTTCCGCTCCGGAGGTTATCGAAGAGATGATCGTCTACGCAACGAAGGCTCGGAAGAGCGGCATCGTGTCGCTCGAACTCGATGCTACCAACGCCAGCGATCCTTTCCTACGAAAGGCTCTGAGTCTCGCCGTTGATGGCACAGACCTCGGCGAGGTTCGCAAGATGATGGAACTCGAAATCACACTTGAAGAACAGCGAGGCGAGGCCGAAGCCCGCGTGTTCGAGTCGGCAGGCGGCTATTCGCCCACCATAGGCATCATCGGCGCGGTACTCGGACTCATCCAGGTGATGAAGAACCTCGCCAATATAGATGAGGTCGGGCACGGAATCGCGACAGCGTTTGTAGCGACGATATACGGCGTCGGCTTTGCGAACGTATTCTTTCTGCCCGCGGCGGCGAAGATCCGGGCACGATTGCAGGACAGCGCGCAAATGAAGGAGATGATGCTTGAAGGAGTTGTGGCCATGGTCGAGGGGCAGAATCCGAAATTGATTCGCGCGAAGCTCGACGCATACTACTACCGCCGGCCGCCGTCGAAGGTTCGGGCCGAAGCACGGGCGGAGAAGGAGACGGCGCGTGCCTCGTAGGAAGGCGCAAGCCGCGCACGCAAACCACGAACGGTGGCTGGTTTCCTACGCCGACTTCATCACGCTTCTTTTCGCCTTCTTCGTTGTCATGTTCGCTTCCTCAAACGCAGATCGCGGTCGCGCGGCGCAGGTGTCGGAGTCGGTGAAGAAGGCTTTCGGTCCGGGCCAGATTCAAAGGGTGATCGCCGCGGCGGCGCAGCCAAAGGACGCAGCGGCCGTCCCGAGCATGCCGACGCTCGACGCGTTGCGCGGTGCCCTCAAGGTGGAGATCGATACGGGTATGGTTCAGGTAAGCCTGGAATCGCGCGGACTCGTGATCAGCCTCAAGCAGGCAAGCTTTTTCCCGTCAGGGCAGGACAACATCGACGCCAACACGTACGCCGCGATGGAAAAGCTCGCCTCGCAGATCCGAAATGTCCCGAACAAGGTCCGTCTTGAAGGGCATACCGATGCGGACCCGATCCGCAACGGCCGCTTTCCATCAAACTGGGAACTCTCGGCGGCCCGTAGCGTCGCGGTTCTCAACCTCTTCCGGGAGCGCTACGAGATCCCCGCGTCGCGCTTCTCGGTTGCCGGCTACGCCGATACGATCCCGATCGCGGCGAACGACACACCGGAAAACAAGGCAAGGAACCGGCGAGTCGATATCGTGATTCTCAACGAGACCGGAGAGAAGGAAGAACCGCGTGCACTCGTTTCGCAAGCACGGAACGCCAGGTAGACTTTACGCGATACTGATTTCATGCTTCCCCTCTGCTTCCTACTATTGCAACAGGTCATTGTCATCGGCGTGGACGGCATGAGTCCCGCCGGCATCGCGAAAGCCAACGCACCCAGTCTGGCGGAGCTTCGCGCGCGAGGCGCCTCCACTATGCACGCTCGCGGGGTCATGCCGACTTCGAGCAGTCCCAATTGGGCGTCCATGATCATGGGCGCCGGTCCCGAACAGCACGGAGTCACCTCGAATGATTGGGAACCGGACAAATTTGACATCGCGCCGTCGTTCAAAGGCCTGGCAGGTATCTTTCCCACGGTCTTCGGAGAACTGCGCTCCCAGCGGCCGAAATCCGTCATTGCCGTCTTCCACGATTGGAAGGGTTTTGCGCGCCTCATCGAACCCGGGATTCCGAGCGTAATCGAGCATGTGAAAGGCGCGCCGGAGACCGCTGGCCTGGCGGTGACGTATCTCCAGCGGAACAAGCCAGACCTCCTCTTCATCCACTTCGACGATGTCGATCACGCCGGGCATGAGATTGGGCACGGGACTCCGCAATACATCGCGGCGATCGAGGAAATCGACCGGCTGATTGGGCGCGTGCTCAATGCGCTGAAGGCGAACGGCATGGCGGAGACCGCGGCGGTGCTCGTAACCGCGGATCACGGGGGCGTGGGCAAGAAACACGGCGGCGCGACCATGGCCGAGATTGAGATTCCGTGGATACTGGCGGGACCCGGAGTGGCGAAGGGTCGCGAGATCAAGTCGGCGGTGAACACGTTCGATACGGCGCCGACAATCGCCCACATGCTCGGCATCAAGCCGCATCCAGCCTGGATTGGGAAGCCGGTGCTGGAGGCTTTCGCGAAGCAGCGTTAGCCATCGTTCCCGCTCCTACTCTTCGCGTAGGGCCAGCGCCGGATCGACCCGCGATGCGCGGGATGAGCGCCGCAAGCACCGCCGCTCCACTCAGCAGCAGCAGTGCCCCGCTAATTGCGACCGGGTCCAGCAAGATGATGAAGATCCAGGAAGCGGAAAATCAGATCGGATTTGTTGATTCCAGCGATCGAATCGCACGAGAAACACAATTGGGACGGGTCCCGCGCCTGGTGGGTGCTATCGGACCAATGAGGAATCATCCTGTGCTCAACCTGCGGCCCGAACCGGGCAGGGCCGCTGCTGGCGCGTCGTGGCGCGTGATGGCCAGCCGCACGCCGGCGCCGCAGGGCGTGTATCATATATTTGGCAGTTCGCCGTCATGCTGAAGAAAGTCTTTTCGGCCGTAATCTTCATCCTCCCGCTGCCTGCCGCGGCGGGCGATGCGGTTCGTCTCGATCCCCCAGGGATTGTTCTCGCCGGTCCGGATGCGGTACAGCGGTTGCTGATCACGAGGTTCGACGACTCCGGCGGAATGTCCGATGCGGCTTCCACATGTCAGTTGTCCTCGGCCCGTCCGGAAATCGTTGCGATACAGGGAACATCGCTCCGAGCGGTCTCGCCTGGAGAATCGGTAATCACCGCCAACTGCGAAGGAGGGGCCGGCAGGACTACCGTGAAAGTTGCCGCGGCCACTGTGCCCGTCGAGATCAGCTTTCCGCGCGACGTCATTTCCATCCTCACCACCAAAGGCTGCAACAGTTCCGCCTGTCATGGGTCGCCGGCCGGACAAAGCGGATTTAAGCTTTCGCTCTACGGCTCCGATCCGGCAGCTGATTTCAATATGATTGTTGAGAGCCACGGCGGGCGGCGCGTGAATCGCGGCGATCCGCAACAATCGCTGATCTTGCGGAAGCCATCGTTTCAGGTTCCGCATGGCGGCGGCCATCTCTTCACGAATCAGGCCGATGAGTACCAGACCATCCTGCAGTGGCTGGTCCAGGGAGCCAAGCCATCCTCCGGCGGACCGCGCATCCAATCCATTGAACTCTATCCGAGGGAGCGGACTTTCCTCGCTCGTGGCGTCAGGCAGCCCGTCGTAGTCATCGGCAGACTGTCCGACGGCTCCACGCGCGACATGACGGGCGAGGTTCGCTATTCGGTGAACGACGAAGCCGTTGTTTCCAGCGTTTCGAACAGCACCGTCACAGCCAAAGGCCGTGGCCTCACGGTCATAATGGCCCGCGGAATGGGCAAGACGGCGACGGCACAGATGATAGTCGTCGACGGCGCCTCCGCGCCCGGAATCACAACACCACCAGGCGACAGCTTCATCGACCGGCATGTCTTCGCCAAGCTCCGTCAGGTGAAGCTCGCGCCGTTTCCCGCGACGCCGGATTCCGCGTTCCTTCGCCGCGTCTACCTGGACGCCATCGGCGTACTGCCAACCCCGCGGGAGACGGGGAGCTTTCTTGGCAGCGCGGACCCCGCCAAACGCGCGCAACTCATAGACCGGCTCCTGGAACGGCCCGAGTACGTCTCGCACTGGCTCGTGAAGTACGAAGATTGGTTCCGTAACTCGCAGTACTATTCGCAAGGCCGCACCAACGCCAGTTTCAAGCGATACCTCGCCGGGCTCATCCGCGAAGACCGGCCCTTTGACGAGGCCGCGCGCGAAATGATCACTGCCACGGGTGACACCACCGTGCATCCCGCGGGCAACTTCTGGCACCCGGCCATGGACTTCATGCTCAAGACCTTCGAGGTGAGCAAGGCCACGCCGACCGTCACCCGCCTCTTCCTCGGACAGCGCATCGAGTGCGCCGAATGCCACAATCACCCGCTCGAAAATTTGACGCAGGACGATTTCTACGGCATGGCTGCCTTTTTCGCGCGCCTGAAGGTGAAGCACGGTTACGCGCAGTACCGCCGTATTTGGTACAACGCGCGCGAGGGTGAAGTTCTCCATCCAGCAAGTAAACAACCTGTCGCGCCAAAATTTCTCGATGGCGCCGTCCCGCAGATTGCGGAAGGCCAGGATCGCCGGGAAGTGCTCGCGGATTGGATCACGCGCGCGCAAACCATGCAGTTCGCCCGGGCCGCGGCCAATCGCATCTGGTCGGAATACTTCGGAGCCGGTATCGTCGAGCCCGCGGACGATTTCCGTTCCACCAATATGCCCACGCATCCGGAACTGCTGGACGGACTGGCGAAGGCGTTCATCGAATCGGGATTCCGGTTCAAACCTCTTCACCGCCTGATTCTCAATTCCCAGGTCTACCAGCTCAGTTCCCGCGCGCCGGGCCGTCCGGGCGGCGTTGACCCGCTGGAGAAGTTGCTGCTCGCGCGCTATGAACCACGCAAGCTGCCGGCCGAAGTGCTGCTCGACGCTATTGTCCAGGTTACCGGCGTGCCGCAAGAGTTCACGGGCTACCCGCCGGGCACTTCGCCCAAGGACCTGGTCGCCGCGAACGGATCCACGTACTTCCTCACCACATTCGGCGTTCCGCGCCGCGATATCATGGAACCGCGCAGCCAGGAGCCTTCACTGAGCCAGGCGCTTCATCTGATGAACAGCGACGCCGTTCGCGACAAAATCGAAAAGCCCGGGAACATCCTGGGAGAGTTGCTTGAGCGTACAATCGACGATCGCGAAGTGCTCGATGCTCTCTACCTGCGCGCTTATTCCCGGAAGCCCACCGCGAAACAGTGGCAGGCCGTCGAGAGCTACCTGGCCTCGGAAAAGGAAGCGGGGCGCAGCCGGCGGCGGATGTTCGAAAATGTTCTCTGGACAATTTTGAACTCAAAGGAGTTTCAACTGAATCAATGATCACCAGGCGCGATGTTCTTCGTATCGGCGGGATGGCCCTGGGAGGCGTTACCTTGCCCCGCATGTTGGAAGCGGCCAGTGGCCGGTCTGACGTTTCCTGCATCATATTTTTCCAGGAGGGCGGCGCGTGCCAACACGACTCGTTCGACCCCAAGCCCGAAGCCCCACTCGAGATTCGCGGCACCTTCTCCTCCATAC